>QIKE01000037.1 GCA_003232915.1 Bacteroidota bacterium
TCCTGAAATAGGTACTTTTTCCCGTTTGTCGTGGCGCCCAAATAGTGAAATATCTCTCATCTTTAACAAGCTCTACACCTTTTTTTATTAGGCCGGTTCTCCTAACGGTATAATGTTTTTCGGGAATATTCGGCCCCGATGTATTGAAATATCGCATTTTTCTAATGTTTTTGTTATTCTTGTCAAAATTAAGCATAATTCCGCAATAGGATAATGATTGTAACGATTTTAATAGAACACTGATTTTTATGATGATTATGATGAGTTATAATTTTAAAACTTAATAAATCACCCTAAACAGCACACGATTAAACCTGCAAAAAAAAAAATTAAAAAAATCTTTTTATAATAAAATACTATTACCTTTATTGGCATAAAACAACACACCATTATGAAAGCTGTGAATAAAATACTAAAACAAACTCTCTTTACTATATTGTATAATGATGTATATCAGTTATTTACCTTGCTACCGCACGATTGCTCCTGTGGTTTATAGATCAACAAAGAAGTAATTTTATTAATTTTGTAATATGAGTAGAAATTACAAATTTCATAATGCGGAAGGAACTTATTTTATAAGTTTTGCAGTATTGGAGCGGTTAGATGTATTTACAAGAAACGAATACAAAGACGTAATAATTGACAGTTTACATTATTGCCAAAAAGAAAAAGGAATGTTGGACAGGATGCAATCGTGCGGCAGTTGCGGTTTCTCATATTGTGATGTGTTTAAATTAATGTTTAAATAAACAAATTTTTTTTGCTATTTTTGATTTACCAAAGTAGAAATAATAATTTTTTTTCTGCACAAATTTTGTTGGCAGAATCGGATAGCAAAACCTACGATTTAGTATAAATGGCCCTTATTTTGGTGCAAAAATAAAATAAATAATTCGTTTCATAAAAAGCAGAGAATGAATTAAATATAAAATTCGGCACAGTGCTTGCAAATCAAGTAAACTTACTTTCTGGACTAATTGTATTTGAAAACTTTGTTTTGGTTAATTCAGGCCGGAGAGTTTCATCTCGTCCGGCCTGTTTTTTTTTATTCGTATTATAATTATTCGGACGGAAAAAACTAACTTTGCAAAAAAGTATAAATATGAAAAAGCATTATTTTATTCTTGTGGCGGCAATTCTATTTTCTTCTTTTGGAATTGCACAAAACATCAACCGCTTAATACCCGATACTATTAAGGAAGGCCCTTTTCATCTTAGTTACGACAATATGGGCATCAGCGGCTATTTTCATAATTTCAAAAAAGATGGCAATTGGATTACCCGTTTTCCCACCGGACAAATCTATGTCCTTGAACATTACAAAAACGGTAAAAAAAATGGTATTTACTTAAAAATTAGCAAACGCGGATACATTATTGAGCAGGCTACTTACAAAAATGACAGTCTTAACGGCGATAAAATTGCCTTTAATTTCGGGGGAAAGCTCAAACAAAAAAAACACTATAAAAATGGAGTACTCAATGGCAATCGTATTGTTTATTACCAACGCGGAAGGAAGCAAGAAGAAAGTCATTATAAAAACGGTTTAAAAGACGGTGTGGCTCGTTGGTACGACCAGAAAGGAAAACTTGTTGCCGAATTTCATTATACCGGCGGTCTGTTCAATGGCGAAGAAAAAACCTTTTACACCAACGACTCTTTGCGCAGTATCCAAGCATATAATATGAACGTGCCGATTGGCGAATACCGCGAATATTTCGATAATGGTAAGCCGAAAGTTCTTGGAAGTTTCAAACACGGCCAAAAAACTGGCAAATGGATTGAATACGATGAAACAGGCAAAGTAGTATCGGAAAAAAAATATAAAAGTGGCAAGTTGAAGAAATGAGAAAAATTGCCAATCCGTATAAAAAAATAAAAGGTTACTATTGTTTTGGTTGTTCGCCCGACAACAAACATGGTTTGCACATGGAGTTTTACGAAGATGGCGATTACCTGAAATGCAATTGGACAACACACGGATTTCTTCAAGGTTTTTACAACGTTTTACATGGTGGTATTCAAGCTACCTTGATGGATGAAATTGCATCATGGTTAGTACAAATAAAATTAAAAACTTCGGGTGTTACCTCTACTATGTCAATACGTTACATAAAGCCTGTTCCCATCAATAAGGGAAAAATTCACCTTCGGGCGCAAATAAAGGGTATGCGTCGCAATTTGGCCGATATTCGCGTAGAACTTTTTTGCCCCGATAAGAAACTTTGTGCCGAAGCCGACATTACTTATTACACTTTTCCTGTGGAAGTGGCTAAAAAGAAACTATATCTGCCCGACTACGATAAGTTTTTTGAAAAAGATTAAGAAAACAATTTTAATTGAAAATAATGAAAAAGATTATCCATCCCTTAACTATAGTTATTAGGTTAAATTCATTGTTGACGTTTCCTCTGATTTTACTATCCTTGCTATCGACACAACCTTCGTTTTCGCAGGAATTTTCTTTTGTTACCAACAAAACACTATGCGATAGCTGTTACAAGCAATTGCATTTTCACATCGAAGCCAGTTCGTTTTTTAAAAACAACGAATATTTTAACAATTTTACCGAAGGCTATACCGGTATTGGTTTTTTTCTTAAGCCGAGTTTCGATTATTATTTTACACCAAAATTAAGAACTCGTGCCGGAGTTTTTCTCTTAAAATATTCGGGACGAAACAAGTTTAATACGATAATACCAATTTTTTCGGTACAATATAAATTACTAAAATCTCTTGACGTAGTTTTCGGAAACCTTTACGGTAATATAAATCACGGACTTGAAGAACCGCTTTTTAGGTACGACCGTTATTTTCAACATAATATGGAATATGGCTTACAACTTTTGTTGCATACACACAGCGTTACTTCCGATTTGTGGCTCAACTGGGAACATTTTATTATGGAAGGCGATTCAACACAAGAAGAATTTGTTGTTGGCAACAATACAAATGTTCTTCTGTTACAAAGCAATATATTTAAAATCAGTCTTCCTTTTCAAATGATTATAGCGCACAAAGGAGGACAAATTTATGCCGGACCACATTATTTAAGCACACTCGCCAACGCTCTTACCGGACTACGGGTGACATACAATATCAACCGAAACAGCAAGGTTGAATTATCACAGTTGGTAGCTTTTTACAAGGGTTTATCTTTTCCGGCCGTAAACTTACCCGAGCACCAGCTTTTCGATAAAGGTTACGGACTTTACTCCAAGATCAATTACAACTACCGGTTTTTGAACCTCATGGTAGGATATTGGTATGCAAATAGTTACATAGCTCCTCGTGGTGAATATCTATTTCAATCGGTGTCGGAACGTTTTCCCAATTTTTCCGAAAAAATACGCCAGTTGTTTACTTCACGGCTTTCGTTAAGCAAGTTGATTGCGCAAGGCATTCACATAGAATTGCGCGGTGCCACTTATTACGACCTTGTCCACAGCCATCTCGACTTTTCTTATAGCTTCTATCTTGTTATCGACCACAGCTTTTTTTTATTGAAAAACCCTTATTGACAAAGAATCAATAATTATGACCTAAATTCAACTAATAAATGCAACTTTTTAAGGAGTGAAAAATAATAATTTCACCATTCAGGCGCTATAATCGCCATAAAATAAGTCTTCGTCGATAATTTTCAATATCACACCCACTTCACCAATGGAAAATCCATACGATAGCGTAAAAGTTCGTTTTTGGGGAAAATACGAAATGTATAATCGTAAACTCCGGCATGTGTCAGTGGAAACGAGCAACTAAAACGAGCTTTGCCTTCTTCATAACTTTCGCAAACCAAGTCGGTTTTAAAAACAATTTTGTCGATATCGCCATTTACACGATTTCCCATTAAAATTTCAACGCCGATATCGTTGTTGTCGAGACCGGGAATATTGAGAGATATTTCGGCGACAAACTGTTTTCCGAAAGCGATGGCACCCTTTTCTGAATCGGGTACTGCGAGCGATTCAACACTAATACCATCCCAAGCTTTTCTTACTTTTTCTTTCCACTGTGCGAGCTGAATTGCAATTTGGAAATTTTGGTTATCAAATAGTTTTTTGTTTTCAATAAGTTTATTATAAAATTTATTATAATAATCGTTAAGCATACGGTGCATAGTAAAATGCGGTGCAATACCGGCAATAGTATTTTTGATGTAGGCAATCCAGTTTTCGGATATTCCTTTTTCATTTTTATCGAAATAGGCTGGGATAATTTCTTCTTCAAGGGTTTTGTAAATAATTTCGGCATCAAGTTCGTCTTGATACTGTTGATTTTGGTAAGTACGAATTTCTTCGATAGCCCAACCGGCGTTTTTCCGGTAGCCTTCTGCCCACCAACCGTCGAGTACGCTAAAATTCAACACGCCGTTCATCACTGCCTTTTCGCCCGATGTCCCCGATGCTTCGAGTGGTCGCGTAGGTGTATTCAGCCATACGTCAACACCGTTGGTTAACATTTTTCCTACAACCATGTCATAATTTTCAATAAACAACACCTTACCAATGAATTCGGGTGTTTTTGAAATTTCTATAACGTGTTTTATCAAATCCTGTCCGGCTTTGTCGTGTGGGTGTGCTTTTCCAGCAAAAATAAAAATCACCTGTTTGTCAGAATTATTCACGATTTTTTTCAAGCGTTCGAGGTTAGTAAACAACAGATGAGCTCTTTTATAAGTGGCAAAGCGTCGGGCAAAGCCAAAGATAAGGGCATCTTCGCTAAGATATTTCATTGAGTTAAGGATAATTCGAGGATTTTCCTGACGTTCAGTCAAATCATGTTGCAACCGTTCTTTTACAAAAGCAATTGTCTCCCGCTTAATGTCGAGGCGTTTATTCCATATCACTTCATCGGCAACAGTATAAATTTTTTGCCAAGTTTTTTCGTCCGATTGGTTTTTATGCAAAGCATCGCCAAAAGCACTTTCGTATAGTTTGAGCCAGTGGTCGTTAGTCCATGTAAAAAAATGCACTCCATTGGTTACGTAACCAATATGAAGTTCTTCGGGATAATAGCCCGGATACAGGGGAGCAAACATCTCTCGCGACACTCTTCCATGTATTTTACTTACACCGTTTACCTCCTGTGAAAGTTTGGTAGCAAGAACGCTCATCGAAAATTTTTCGTTACTATCGCTCGGATGGAATCTGCCTAATGCAATAAATTCGTCCCAGCTAATTCGCAGATAATCGCAAAAATGCGACAGATAAGCACGGATCAGATGTTCTTCGAATGCGTCGTGTCCGGCAGGAACGGGCGTATGTGTGGTAAAAAGTGTGGTGGAACGCACAATTTCTTTGGCAGCTGCATAATCAAGTCGATACTTTTCCATTATTTTACGAATACGTTCGATACCGATAAAAGCCGAATGTCCTTCGTTGCTGTGATAAATGGCAGGTTCCAACCCTAAAGCTTCAATAAGCCTTATTCCGCCAAGGCCTAGCAACATTTCTTGTTTAAGCCTGTGTTCGTTATCGCCGCCATACAGCTTGGCTGTCAGCGCTTTATCATCATAACTATTTTCTTCCACATCAGTATCTAGTAAATACAGAGGCACACGTCCAACATCCAAACGCCAAACTTTGGCTGTAACAAAATGCCCGGGAAGCACAATACGTATTTTTATCCAATCGCCCTGTTTGTTTCTTACCGGTTTTAATGGTAGCTGGGTAAACTTTTGAGCAGGATATTCGGCATACTGGTCGCCAAAATGGCTGAGTGTTTGCTTAAAATAACCATAGCGGTACAACAAGCCCACCCCAAACATGTTTTTATTGGAATCGCTTGCTTGTTTCAAATAATCGCCTGCCAGCATTCCCAGTCCACCTGAAAAAATTTTTACGCTGTTGTGTAGTCCGTATTCCATACTAAAATAAGCCACAAGTTCGTCATCCTTGCGTTTGTCGCCTTGCTGCATATACGTTTTAAAGCGGGTATAAACATTGTTTAAACGTTGTAAAAATTCCCCATCTTCTTTTAATGTGTTAATGGTTTTCAGCGAAAGAGCTTCGATGAGGGTAACGGGATTTTGGTCGAAGCGATGCCATTTATCGGGTTTGATGTTTCTAAACAAACCGGAAGCCTCTTTATCCCATGACCACCAAAGGTTGTAGGCAAGTTCTTTTAAAGGTAACAACTCTTCCGGCATAGTATTCTGTACCAATATTTTTTTCCATGTCGGAAAATCACGTTTGGCAATAGCTTCGATTTTTGAAACAGGCGTGCGCTGCAAAATAACACCCGATTTTTTTCGCCGTTTCAGTGCTTTGTCCGATGCTTTGTTCCAAACTTTACGATAATTGATAATCAGCCTTTTCCATTGCGCTTTTTCAAAAACATTACGTGCTTCATTTGCTGCAGCTTTTTTATCGGTTTCGGCAAAATATTGTTTTATAACCGAAGTCAGCGTATCAATGGCTACCTCATCCTCGCCGTCAATACGCTCGACAATTGAAACACCTCTGTGTTTAATGTCGAAATTATTTTTCACCCAAACACCGAAACCGGCAACCGAACTGCTTACCGTTGGTATGCCGAAAGCCGTTGATTCGAGTGGTGTATATCCCCAAGGTTCGTAGTACGATGGAAAAACGGAAAAATCGAAGCCGATAAGAAAATCGTAATACGAAAGATTAACCACAGCGTCGTTTCCTGTTAAATAGGCAGGAAGAAAAACAAGATGTACTTTATCGGACGCATTGTTGTTCAATCCGTTTTTCAGTATTTCATTGAGGACGGGGTCGTATTGCGTTTCGTATAAGTTGTGTGTCAGATATTTATAAAAACGATCGGGTTTTTTATTTTGAGTAAAAACTGCCGAAGGCCCGTCGTGGCCGGTAGGAACAGCAATAAATGCTACGATTTTTTCATCAAAAGTTTCATCTTTGTTCAACTGAGCCAGCGACTTGATAAACAAATCAAGACCTTTGTTGCGAAATTCGTAGCGACCGCTGCTAATTATAAGACGGGTATTTTCGTCATAAGTACAGCCTGTAAGTTTAGTAGCTATTTCGAGTGCTTTGGTACGGGCGGTTTTCTTTTTGTTGTGAAAAACTTTTTCCGAAGGGAGGAAATTTTTATTAAATCCGTTGATGGTGATAATATCGGGTTTTTTCTTTAAAAACCTTACACATTCCATTGCCGTAATTTCACTTACTGTGGAAAAAGCGTCGGCGGTAGCAGCACTTAAACTTTCTAACGAATTTTTGCTTACGACATTGAATTGCCTCGCCATTTTTTCTGGCTCATAATCGTTTATTTTTTCATACAAAGGAAGGCCGTTTCCCGCAATAGAACGTCCCAAGACAGTTGCATGAGTAGTAAAAACAGTAGCTATTTGCGGTAGTTTTTCGTTTAAATAAAGCACACCGGCGCCCGACATCCACTCGTGAAAATGAGCTACCGCTTTGGTGTCTTTTTCGAGGCGCCGAGTATAAAAACTCTTTATAACCCGGCCTGCAGCATAACCGAAAATTGCGGGTTCTATGTAATCCCATTGTCCGGTAAGCGAATCAAGTGAATACGTTTCCCAGAAGTGCGCAAAAATTTCATCTTTTTGTGCAAAAAATGTTGTAAAATCAATGAGTATGACGGCAGGTCCGGAGGGAATGTTCCACCTGCCGGTTTTTATTTTAAGTCCTTCGGCAACTGCTTGTTTCGGCCAATCTCCAAAAAGTGTTTTGTCTTCGAGAAAATCCGGATTTTTGTCGGTGCCTTTCCAAACATCAGGACCAATCAACAAATAATTAGTGCCTAGCAAAGCAACTGTACTATCGGCTTTCGTGGAAAGAACTGTATAAATTCCTCCTATTTTGTTGCATATTTCCCATGCTGTTTCAAACATAAAATCCGGTTTATTCATCCTATTTTTTTTAAGTTCATCGTTTTTAAAAAAAATCTTTGCAAAGATAAATTTCTAAGGGAACAAATTGGACAAATAATATCTTGCTACGAACTATATTTTATTATAAATTGTCAATTTTAACTTTACGGGAATCCCGAACACAACCGCAAACTTATTAAACTATTTGTAACTATTCATTCGAAATTATATAGTTAACACATTGAGTATTACAGTATTAATATTTTTAGATAAATAGTGCTCACCAGAAAACATCAATTTCTTCTTTGGACTCATGTTGAAGCACAGTCATTTACTCAAGTAAACTCCTTAACTTCAATATTTTGTCCGCTTAGACCTTGACGCCTTTTGACAAGCACACTTGGAAATACGTTGTTTTCGTGCGGATACAAAATAACAACAAAACATTACCTCCTGGATATCAATAAAATAAGATTTTATTATGAATAAATATTTGAATATTTTTTAAATCTATTTCATCGTATCATGTTGAAATTCTGCTTTATAAACCGGCTGAATAGTTGCAACTATTTATCAATAAATATAATAGTTGCTATTAACTTTGCTATATTATAACGGCGAAACGCTTAACTAAACGAATCATTGACTTAGTGAATGGAAAAACCATCGTTGTTTTCACATCTCCAAAGGAGTTAAACTTTTGGATAGTGCTATTGTACAAAAAGTGATTTTAATTTGTTTTCCAGCTGTTTGCGGTATTTCTTAATATCGGTTTTCTTAACCTTTTTGAGTTCTTCCTGCAAGGCGTCGTATTGCTTGCGGGCAGTTTTGCCCATATTTTTCAATACTTTTTCCAATACATCTTTTTTGGTATCTTGCATAGCAATAATCAGATCGTTGATGGCAACTTCTTTCAAGAGTTTTTTCACTGCGGTATCCGTAAGGTTTTTAATGTCGTCGAATTTCAGTTTCTTATTTATTACCACAGTTTTTTCTATTTTTTTACCTGCACTTTTTACAATCTTTTTTACCATGTCGCCCGATTTATCCAACAATTTTTCAGCGGCTTCCTTTATCTCTTTCACTTCTTGATTGGTTTTTCCGTATGTTGTATTTTTCTCTACCCGGATAATAAAATCGGAAAGCGCATTCATATAATTGATAAATGCCTCGTAAGGAGTTCCATAAGGATTGAAATATTTGTGTACATCACCATCGGAAAACCATTTGGTGCACATATAATAAAAATGGTCGGAAGTTTGAAGATAAAGCCAGTCGGCATAAATTTGGGGGTCTGCGCAATATTTCACCTTTTTTTCAAGGGAATAGAGTTTATTAAAAGCCTCGTCTTGCAATTCGTTGCCTAGCCAAGCCGTGAGGTCGCGTTCTTCGTCGGCCCACGAAATAGGTGTAGGCACGTGGATAGATGCTACAGCTTGCAATTTTTCACCTAATTCCTTAGGGGTAGCAAAACCGAAATCGGAATGCGAGAACACTCTACGAGGTAAAGAACGCATAAAGTCGAAGATGCCGGTTTCGGCCCATTGATGTTCGCCAAAAGTTTCGTAATCCATAAACAGGTTTACCACTTCTTCTTTGCTGTGGATTTGATTAAGCCAGTCAACATATTTTTCGGTAGTCAAAGGCCATTCGCTCCAACTTTGTTGTGAAAAGCGGAATGCAATATCGTCGCTAAGTCTGAAATTTTTCAGCAAGAGCTTGAGCTTCGGATTAATAGCATTGGTATAAAGATAGTTAGGGCTTCTCCAGCCCAAAACGTGTTTGGCACCTTCTGTAAGCATCATTTTATAACCCATATCGGCTACCATCGCCCCAATATCGTCCGAATAAATCAACTCGGTATTTCTGAAAGTTGTGGGTTGCTGTCCGAAATATTCATTTATCTTGGCGGCCTGTCGTTTCACTTGAGAAATAAACTCCTGTTTGCTTTTCAAGGCTGATAATGAGTGTGCATATGTTTCGGCCAAAAATTCGACATTTCCTGTTTCGGCAAGGCGTTTAAAGCTTTCGAGCACCTCGGGTGCATAAGCGGCAAATTGGTCGAGAGCTGTTCCCGAAATAGAAAAACTCACCTTGAAAGTACTACCATATTCCTTAATAAGGTCGAGCAGTAATGCATTCATAGGCAAGTAATTTTTTTCGGCTACTTTACGCATAATAAAACTGTTATCATAATCGTCGAAATAGTCGTGTTTTTCGCCGATATCAAAAAAGCGGAAGGTTCGTAAACGGTAGGGCTGATGAACCTGAAAATAAAAACAGATGTATTTCATAACTTAAATTTTATTATTTTTCGTTAATTAATTTTTCATAAAGAGAGATTACTCTCAAAGCGGAATCTTTCCATTTCAGATTTTCCACTTCTTGTTTGCCCCATTTTTTAAACATTTTCGCCAGACCGTTGTAGTTGCACAGCCCGTATATTGCATCGGCCATAGCGTCGATATCCCAAAAGTCTATTTTCACGGCGTGGTGCAGAACTTCGGCCACCCCCGATTGTTTTGAGATGATAACCGGTACGCTGGAACGCATTGCTTCAAGAGGCACGATTCCGAAAGGCTCTGACACGGATGGCATTACAAACACATCACTCATTGAAAAAATCCGGTTGACTTCTTCCCCTTTTAAAAAACCCGTAAAATGAAATTTGTCGGCTATTTGCAAGGCGGCCACCCTTTTTATCATGTTCAGCAACATATCACCTGAACCACCCATTACAAAACGGACATTTTTATCCTTTTGTAAAACTTTGGCGGCAGCTTCGATAAAATAATCCGGGCCTTTTTGAAAAGTTATCCTCCCAAGGAAAGTTACCAATTTTTCGTTAAAATGTTTTTTAATACCGAGGCCACTGTAGGTTTTCTTTTGTTCTACTGCATTGTGTACGGTAACCACTTTTTCGGGGTCGATACCATATTTTTCGACAACGATATTTCGTGTAAGATTACTAACGGTAATTACTGTATCGGCAGCTTTCATTCCTTCTTTCTCGATATCGTAAACCTGCTGATTGACATGGCCTCCGGTGCGGTCGAATTCGGTGGCGTGCATATGGACGATGAGTCTTTTGCCCGATGTTTGTTTGGCAGCAATTCCGGCAGGATAAGTGAGCCAATCGTGAGCATGAATAACATCAAAATCTTCTTTTAACGATAGCGAAGATGCAACCAGAGCATAGCGAGCTACTTCTTCCATCAGGTTGATGCCGTATTCTCCCGAAAATTCATAATTACGTGAAAACACGCGACTCGTAAAGCTCGCTCCTGTCTTGTGGGTTTTTTCCAAAACTTTGGAATAAGTTTCGGGAGCTATGTAAGGAATTATATTGGAACCTACTTCAAGATATTTGATACGTCCCCAAAATTCGGCGTGTTGTTTACCCGTAATATCGAAAGAAACTTCACTGGCACTACGTATCTTAACTACACCGGCATCTTCGTCGCCATAGGCTTTGGGCACCACAAAAACAACATCAACACCGTTTTTGACCAAACCTTGTGTAAGACCGTAACAGGCTGTGCCGAGGCCCCCTGTTATATGTGGTGGAAATTCCCATCCGAACATTAATACTCTCATAAGTTGCTGTATTGCGTATTTTAGTGTTGTTATTTACTAATAATTATCAAGCATCCACTTTATTCTCAGCAATTCGGCTACACTCCATGCTTGCGATATGGCGCCGCGAGCTTCGTAAGGTGGATCACCGTCGTAAATTTCCGAAATAGTACCGATACCTGCTTCTGTCATTACTTTTTCAAAATTGTGATAATATTCCGAAATCAACGCTTTTCCTTGCTCACCATAAATGTTTAGGTAAGCTTCGGCAAAATAGCCGAGGAGCCATGGCCAAACCGTGCCTTGATGATAAGCCAAATCGCGTTCTACCTGATTTCCTTGATATCGTCCTTTATAAGACTGATTTTTTGGTGAAAGGCTCCGCAGGCCGCGAAATGTTAGTAAATCGTTTTTAACTTTATTTACTACCGACAGTTTCATTTCTTCGGTTAAAGGCGAATATGGTAAGGCGGCGGCAAGAATCATGTTGGGACGTACATCAAGGTTTTGACCTTCGTAGGTGGCAAAGTCGGCAAGATATTGTCGTTTATCATTCCAAAACATTGCCACAAAAGATGTAGCAATTTTTTTAGGAAGATTTTTCCATTTTTTCATAAATGTACTATCGGCGGCTTCTTCGGCGAGTTCGAGACTAAAACATACGGCATTGTACCACAATGCGTTGATTTCGACGACAAAACCTGTGCGTGCGGTTACCGGTTTGCCATGGACCACGGCATCCATCCATGTAACGGCACTTCCTTGTTCTCCGCTCCATATCAGTCCGATATCGTGCATGGCGATGTTGTGGTGTGTCCCTTTGCGATAATGATTCAGAACATTTTTCATCGTGTTGCCGTAGGTTTTCCAAATTACCGCTTTGTCGTCCGTCATCTTAGCATAAAGTTGCAAAGCACGAAAAAACCACATAGAAGTATCGGCCGAGTCGTAGACTAATTCTTTACCGTGTCCTAGATTTGGGAAAAGACCATCTTTCAGTTCGGTGAGTATGGTTTTCATAACATCGTGAAATGATTTTTTATCGCCACGAGTAAGCGTAAGTCCGGGCAAAGAGACAAAAGTATCGCGACCCCAACGGCCAAACCAAGGATAACCTGCAACAATTTCGGTTTGGTTGCGGTTTCTAATGATGAATTCTTCTGCTGCATTTTCAAGGCAATGTTCAAAATTATCGCGAGGTATCCGTTTTTTTACTTCTGTGGCAAAGTGACGTTTGAATTGTGCCGGAACCTTTTCTTCCAATCCGGCCGAAACCACAATGCTTTCACCTTTTTTCAGTTTCAACTCGAAATAACCAGGTGTATAAAGGTCTTCGTGGTACTCATAGCCTCGTTCTTTTTCACGTATGTATTCCACATTGTAATACCAATCGGGAACATGAACGTATTGAGGTTTTTTCGAAAACTGCATAAATGTCCGTGAATAACCTTTGTACATCTGCCAAGCTGCTCCATTATCTACTACTTTGTGTTTGGTATCGACGTAGGTGTTGGCCTTGGCAAGCGAATGTACGCTACGATAAGCCAAAAAAGGCCTAACTTTCAGCGTAAGCTCGCCGGAAGCATCTTCGAGATAATATTTGACAAGAATACGATCGTCGTTTTGTGAGAAAATAAATTCTTTTACAAAAATAATGTTGCCAAGACGATATTTTAGTTGCGGATTGGGATCGGATTGATAATCACGCAAATATTTGTGGCCCTTGGGTTCCATAACACCATTGGGATAAACCCGTGAGCCAAGATGAAATTCATAGTCGTTTTCGATTAGCGTTTCGTCAATACCGGCAAGCAAAACATGGTTGTCATCGTCGATAAGCGGCTGTGGGACAACAAGAAGCCCATGATAACTGCGTGTATTGCAATTGATAATGGTTGAACTGGCGTAACTTCCTGCTCTATTGGTCCTAAGCTTTTCGCGACTCAGCGAGTAGTTAAGGTTAATTAATTTTGTTTTATCAAATTGTATATAACTCATACGGAATTTGTATTTTTGGGTTTTTCCTATCAAATTATGACGCTGCAAAGATACGACCGATTTTTCAATTTTTTGTGGTGCGATGTTAATAAAACATAAACATAATGAACGAATTAGATAGTGTTTTTGCTTCTAATTTAAAACCGGCTTTTCAAACGTTTGAGGTAACTTGAAAATCCCCGTAGTTTTATATTTTAGCCAAAAAATCAATACAAATGGCTGCAAAAATGAGAAAATCGCGTAAAAAAAAGAATGAGAACGCTTTATGGTTTGTCATTATTTTTCTGATAATTCTTATTGCTTCGATGTTTTTAGGTTATTATTTTACGCACAAAACAGATAATAATAATAAAATAGTAAAACACATCATCTCTGGCATATCAAAAAAAGAAAAACCTTTAAAACCCACAGCAAAAAACCAGATCGAAGGAACCTGGGTAAGCAACTACGATGGCGCTATGATGGAAATTCACGGAAGTCGTTTTACACTTGAAATACCTTCGGTGAATTCGAGTAGTATTATCAAAGGAAAGATAACTTTTAACGGACAAAGCGTGAGCTTAGTTTACACTTCGGGAAGCCAAATATGTAAAGGAATTGAAGGAAAATATCATTATACCCTCAAAGATAAAAACTTGATATTTAAAATAATACAAGATCGCTGTGCAGGCCGTAGTGAAAGAATGTCGGCGCCTTGGGACTTTTTATCAAATTAAATCGGATTTATTTAAAAAAATAAAATATTGAAACAAAAATGCCTGTATCATGGTTATAGATAAAAAAAACCGTATTTGAATAGAGCGTAATTGACAACTGATAAAAACTTGTATAAATTTGTACAGTAAAACGACAAAAGAGATGTGCAACAATATCGATGATACATTTAATCTTTTTGTTACAGAAAAGACAAAAATAAATTCGGATGCAAAAGTGAAATTGATAGAATGTAATGATAATAAAGATGAGTTGAAAAATACATTGAATATTTCAGATGAAAAAATGTATTTATCAAAACTTAGAGACAATATTGAAAAACAAAAAGAGGAAAACAACTCTTTACCGTTCAAAATCGTAAAGATTAAAAAGAATGGATTTTTGGCTAAGGTTGCTGGATTGTATGCTTACATTGCATTCAATCACATGCCATGGAACTATAGCAATTCTAAAGCTTGGCAGTCAGTATATCCGCAACTAATCAGCAAAATATTTTTTTGTAAAATTTACCAAATTGAAAAAGACCCACTTCGCATTGTAATAAACGGTGAAATACCACAATTTGTAAAACCCACATTAATTATTGGGAAAAAATACGTAGGAATTGTTGTAAATAAATTAAACTACGGTGTATTTATTGATATCGGATACCATTTTCGCTGGCAATGCGGTTCCTTGGTAGGTTTGCTACATAAATCGAATTTCGAAAACATAGAATCGTTTTACAACACCGAAACAGGACAGTCGATTGAAACGATTTTTTGGGGATATAATGATAAAGACCAACTCGTTTTCGGAAACAATCCCGAATTTAAAGAATGGTACACGGGCGCAATGGAAAATCTTATCGGTAAAATTGTAAATGTAAAAGTATTACGACCAAATAATCTGGAATTATACTTCCTTGTTAATGAAAAATACTATGCTTCACTTCCTGTTAGCAATCTGATTTATCCCGAAAATAATAAACAAGTATATAAAGCAATATGCAATTTAAAACACGAAGAATCAATACATTGTGAAATTATCGGTATTAACAAGTTAAAAAAATTATTTCTGTTGAAATGGTATTCGAAAGAAGAAATAGAATCTGTTTATCTTAGAAATTTACCCATATCAAAAGTCAATAATGTTATTGCATTAGGTAACAATTCGATACAAAACCATATTGACGATGAAACTTATGATAAATTGCAATTGATTGGGAAAACCGTTAAAGTGGAAGTGTTAAAAAAAGAAGACAAATTAGGAAAAGAGCACAATCAATATCTTGTTGAAAATAAATACCATGGAAGGTTAACCATATCGAACACTTTATATCGAATAAGCGTAAAAGAAAAAAAACTGATAGAAAGTAATTTACAAGACGGAGAAATTTTAGACTGCGAATTGTTGAGTATCGAAAAAAAATTAGCACGAGTGAGATGGAATTTAACCGACGAAGAACTTAAGAGATTTCTGCAATAAACAAATCAAATAATTCTTGATTGATAATACATTACGTTTGACGCAGAAATATTTTTAAGCAAAACGATATTTTATCCGATTGAAAAAGTAATTTTGCCATAAGATGAAATCGTGGGCATATATATTACTTTTTGTTTTTGTTTTTATTTCAATAGGTACTTCCGTTGTATTCTTTTTGGCCTTGCATCATATCAGAACATCTATGGAAGAATCTTTACTAAAAGATAAAAAAATCATCAACATAAGTTTCACAAAAGAAGAATATGCCGAATTACATTGGACAAAAGCAAAAAAGGAGTTTCGATTTCGAGGCAAAATGTATGATATAATATCGGTAGAAAAAAATTGGAATACCGTTAACATTCGCTGTGCTTTCGACAAAAAAGAAACTCTTTTACGTAAAAAAATAAAAGCTCTGTTTTCGCATTCATACCAGAGTAATCTTCCGTTACACTATTTGGTAAAAATGCTTTCGCAAAAATATTTCAGTTGCAACACTAACTTTTTTAACGATTTAAATAAATTTTTACTTATTAAATTCAAACCATATATTTTTCTTAGTCACACTTTCGAAAATCGACTTAACGGACCACCCCCGCGCATTTAATTTCAATTCGACATTTCTTTTCAACATTTCTTATTTCAACAATTCATTAGTGTTTGTTTTTTAGAGCAAACACCATAGTATTATTTTAAAAGTTAATAGCAATGAAAAATATATTATTTTTTATCATTATTTTATTATCTATCAATAGTTCGCTTAAAGCACAAAAATCAAATCTGGATTCAACAAATATTGCTCTATTGGACGAAATTATTGTTTCAGCCAATCGGTTACCGGTTTCGTTAAAACAAAATCCGGGAAATATCAGCATTGTCAACGAATCTACTTTATCGCTAATGCCTCGCGCAATTGCCATAGACGAAGCTTTACGATTGGTACCGGGCATTAGGATTGACAATCAAAACGATGGCGAACGTGTTCATATATCCATCAGGGGTCAAGGGATATTAACTGAGCGGGGTTTGCGTGGTATTGGTGTAATTATCGACGGTATTCCGTTGAACGATCCTTCGGGTTTTGCTCCCGATTTGTATGATATTGATTGGGGCACGGTTAAAAATATCGAAGTTCTTCGTGGCCCTTATGCAAGCTTATACGGAGGAAGCGGTGCAGGAGGTGTTTTATATATTACCACACAAAATGGCAATGCTAAGCCTTTTGGTGGTTTTATTAGCCAAACCGCCGGATCGAATGCTTTTGCCAAAACACTTATTCAATTAAACGGCAAAAATAAAAATATGGATTACCGCATCAGTGTTTCCCGTACCCGCGGCAATGGCAGCCGCGACCATCAATCTTATTGGGGAAATATTCTTTATGAAAAAATAAATTTTTACCCTACAAAAAAAATCAAAATCACTCAAATTGTATCACATTCCGATTATTTCCAACAAAATCCCGAAGGCTTAAACTTACAACAATTGAGAGAAAACCCTAAGCAAGCAAACCCCGATGCTCGCCCTTTCAACGAATACCAAAAAACCAATCGGACTACTTTGGGTTTGATTGGTAAATTTTCGATTAACAAAAAACAAGACTTGCAGCTAACTGCTTATTTGCGTCCTTGGCGCTACAAAGAAACGAGTAACAAAGCCGCCGAATATAGCAGCTATGCATCGCCAGGAATAAATATGCAATACAATGTTCATCTCGGAAACAGTAAGATAATGAACAACCTTAGCATTGGCGGCGATTTTAAATGGCAAAACATCAATATGTTTAAACTTAAAAGCGCTGCCAATCCCAATAGGAAAGAAAGCATTGACGAAACAAATTTGGAAACTGACACTTTACTGGCTAATCAAATTGTTTCGCAAAACAGTGTCGGTGTCTATTTCATATATCAAATGGAAATGAGAAAGTTTAACTTTACGGGAAGCATTCGTTATGATGCAATTAATAATCGGTTGACCGATAAAATGATGGCACTCAATACTCCAACTATGTCGAAAATCTTCTATCAAACTTCTGCAAGGCTTGGCATTAGCTATAATTTTAACGATGCGTTTACGGGCTTTGTCAACTGGAGTCAAGGATATATTCCACCCTCAACAGAAGAGTTGGCAAACAATCCTGTTGCTTATTACGGCTTTAACACTCATCTTGTTTCCGCTACTTCCAACAGCACCGAAATAGGTTTCAGAGGTTTTGCAGGAAACAAATTTTATTATGAAATTACTGGATTTGTTATGTACACCGAAAACGATTTCTTCCGGTTCAAACAACGCGGAAGAGGTAATCAGGAAGTTTTTTACGGAAATGCCGGCAACAGCGTGCGTAAAGGAATTGAAATTTATTTTATGTATCAAATTCTTAAAAATTTGAATCTGCAACTCGCTTATACTTATGCTAACTACAAATACACCTCTGCTACTATTGATCCGGTTTATACCGATACTACTTATGTGCTTACAACGCCACCGGCACCGGGCCAATGGCTTCCCAATTCGCCAAAACACCAGCTGTATGCCGAAGCCGTTTATTCTATTAACAAAAATTTGAAAGTGAATTTTGCTGTAGAATACCAGTCGAAATGGGCTATATATACCGATGCCAATGCTTATGCCGGAAAATTAAATCCTTTAACTTATCAGAATTGGCAAAAAGGCTTTACTTTGTTTCATGCTGGAATTTCGTATCTGTTGAAAATCGGAAAATTCAAAGGTGAGTGTAGCATTTTTACCCGGAATTTTACGAATGTAGAATATATGGCATTTACCGAACCCGATCCTGACGGAAATTCATATCAACCCGGATCTGACAGAGAAATTTTTGGAAGTATTAAAATGAACTTCTGAAAAATTGTTTTTGCACGCTGTACCCTTAAAGGTACGGGTAGATTGTTTTTGCACATAAACACGATGTTTCACAATAACCACAGATTTTTATATCATCAAAGCAACCTAAAATAATTCCTTACCCTTAATGATGTTAAACAGCTATCAAGCAGATAAATGTGTGTCGTATACTAATTCTAACATTGTATCATTAGAATGCATAATATTTTTGGTACTACTGCGAATTGAGTGGATGAAATGAAGTAAAAAATGATTATAGTTTTAAATATCAGATATATATAGAAATAAAGTTATGTTTTTCTCAATAATCTATATTAATATTTGAACATCTGGCATTTAAATAACACAATATAACGTTTTTCACTAAAATGGTAGTAGAGTCATGATTTTTATGGAAAACGAATGATTTAATTAGATTTTAAAATGTTGTTAAGGTCAATTTCTAAAATATTTTGCCCCTGTTTACCATAAAGTTTATCTTTCGTTAAGAACAATTTTCCCGATAAGTTTAATTTGGCAACCTCGCGAAAATTACTGTCGAGGATAAAGGTTTCCTTATCGTTTTTTATGAAAACAAAACCGTCTTTTTTCAAATATCCGACATAAAGTTGCCGGGAATTAATCGTATCAGTAATGTTTAAAGCCGAATCAATTTCAAGTATTTTTTCTTTATCGGTTAAAACAATTGTTTTGGTTGTATCGCTATCGCGAAGATTTGTAAAAGTGGCATCTTCCCCTTTCTTAAATATGTTACGACCGAGAAGGGTTGAAAATATTCTAAACTTCTTTGTAAAATAAGTTTTTGCACGAAGTAATGCGCCGCTTTTAGCACTGTATCTCGCCACACTGTTACCGAAAATAATTGTAAAAACGTCATCTTTAAATTCAAGATACACAATCGGCTTTTTCTTTTCGGAAATAATATTGAAAAACACCTGTTTACCTGTTTCCTTGTTAAAAGCGGATAGATAGGGCACTCCCATATCAACCTTCCGTCTGTTTACAAAAGCATATCCCATGTTAACAACATACAATAGGCTATCTTTTAAAAAGATATACGATTTACAGGCAAGACTTTTGTTAATCCCGAAGAACCAAAACATTTTACCATTTTGCTTGTTGATTTTTGCTATTCGTTGTTTTGAAACAAAATAAAAACCAGAAGTATCTGACAAAATATTTGAAGCTATTCCGCTTACAACTTTGTGGCCGGTTGTATAAAAGCCCACACCTGTTAATATTCCGACGGCAATACCCGCAATGTCTGTTATAACAGTTCCCGAGTAATCATCTTTACCCGTTGAAGTATTGTAATCCCAGCCAAAACCGTTTTTAATATTCAAAGTATGAAGGCCGTCAGCTACAATCATTAAAGTAGAATCATTTAGATAATACAAGTCGTTCCAGCCGTAATTTCTATCTATTGTCCTATGCCAGATAGTTTTACCTGTGGAAAGATCAATGCCGTGTAAAACATTTGAAACTTTCTTTGAGTTCCGTTGAAGGTAACCGATTCCTATGTTATAGTCAGAATTTACAAGATAAATACTGTTTTTGTTTTTCCAGAGTCTTTGCCCGTTTTCGATATTCAGTAAGAAGGTTTTGTTGAATTCACGGATAAAAATTTTACTACCGAATTGTTTCTCTGAAGCTAATTGAAAAGGAAATTTTATAGACCATTTAACTTGTTTGTTATCAATATCGAAAACTACAATATCACCTTTATTCTTTAACCATTTTCCATTGCGGCTGAGACCTCTTAGCAAAACGGTAATATAACCCGAGACGGTATCGAAATAAAAATGGTCAACTCTTTTAGGGAAAATATATTCCGTTGCTTTAATATTCCTTTGGGTTAGCACGTTTTTTCCAATTGTAACATCGCTATGGAAAACGCGGATATCGGAAACTTGCGAGAAAGTAAAAACCGGAATAGCACATAGCAAGAAAACGGTTAAAATATTTTTTGACATAATTTTTTTGATTTGGTTTTATTATTGTAAACAAATTGGTATTTAACAGAAAACAACAAAGATAAAAAAAATTTCGTGATTTTGTCAGGAATAAAAATGGCAACCGCAACATCCGGAAACCGATTTGAAGCAGGCAGGAAATGGCGATCGGAATGAGTTATGAGGTGTTTGCGGAATACGGATTGCGGCAAATGGCTATAACTAACAGCCCACCTATCTGTCCTAATTATTAATATTGCAAATGGAGAAATCTTGTAATCAATTTGATGTGCCGGCTTTGATATGTAGCTTTTTATTTAACAACCAGGAAGCCTTAGTCTCTTTTTATCTTCAATAGGGAAGTTTGAGACAAAGACTCTGCATCTCGTATATTGTTGTTTATTAGTACATAATTATTTAATGCTTTTTTGGAAACGCCAATTTCTTCGTTATGCCTACTTTGAGGATTAATCATTTACTTTAATAAATTCATAGTTTTCAAAGCTTCGCAAGCCTCGAACATAACACTTTTTGATTAGACACTACAAAAGCAGGAAATTTTCTAGTAGGCATCTATTTACATAAATTTAAAGTTTAACTTATAACAGTCTAATAATCTGCATTAAATAATTCAATTTCTTAGAGGTTGGCTCTGATTTAACCCCATAGATGGCTTTTGAACAGTTTATATTTTTTTTAATATCAAACACCGGTTAACGATTTTAGAATCTTGAATTATAAATTTACATCTTAAATCGTGTTTGTTAATCAATATACGATATTCAATTTATTTCAACAAACAAAAACCATTACCAAAAGAATATTACCATGCCCAATGTACTTGGTTTTTCAAGTTGAAATAAAAAACAGAAAAGGTGATGAAATATTTTTAGTTCAAGTGTTAATGCCTGACACAGGATGACCATTGGATACTTCATGAATTATTTCTATATACCGGTATAATTTGATTGTGCTATTAATTTTCCACCTATTGAATTGAAATGTTCTTCAATCGGTCTTATTTGAATTTTGTGATTTTTTGTTTATCACGATTATAATACTAAGCTTGTTTTGCAGTTTTATTCCGCAGATAATGATCGGCGAGTACAAGGGCTGTCATCGCCTCCACAATAGGTACTGCACGAGGAACCACGCATACATCGTGGCGACCTTTGCCAGATATTATTACCGGCACAGCTTCCGTATCAAGCGATTTTTGTTCTCGCATAAGAGTAGCTACCGGTTTGAAGGCCACACGAAAATAAATATCATTACCATTAGAAATTCCACCTTGGATACCTCCCGAAAAATTAGTGGCCGTTGTAATCTTATCTTCTTGTTTTATAAAAATATCGTTATGATGTGAACCTGTCATCGCTGCAGCCGAAAATCCCGATCCTATTTCAAAACCTTTTACGGCGTTGATGCTAAGCATTGCTTTAGCCAAATCGGCATGGAGTTTGTCGAAAACAGGTTCACCCCAGCAGGCGGGTGCCCCCGAAACAACGCAAGTAACAATACCACCGAGAGTATCGCCCACAATTGCCGTTTGCTTAATCAATGCTTCCATTTGTTGCGAAACCTTTGAGTCGGGACAACGCAAAGGCGATTTTTCAATTTGGTCGAACTCCAATTCCCTGTAGTCTTTTTTTAAACCAATACTCCCAATTTGACTTGTATATGCGGTAATTTTTACGGAAAGACTACCGAGTAACATTTGAGCGAACGCACCCCCTACAACGCGCGCAACTGTTTCGCGAGCCGACGACCGTCCGCCACCACGAAAATCGCGAATGCCATATTTTTGCTCATAAGTGTAATCGGCATGCGAAGGACGAAAAACTGCTTTCAAATGATCGTAATCGCCCGAATGTGCATCCTTATTCCAAACCAAAAAAGAAATAGGAGTTCCGAGAGATTTGCCTTTAAACAAACCAGACAAAATTTCTACCTCGTCCGATTCGTGGCGAGAAGAAACAAATGACGACTGACCCGGTTTCCGTCGCAAAAGTTGCTGCCCGACAAACTCCAAATCAACCTCAACACCTGACGGAAACCCGTCAATAATGCCACCGATAGCTTTGCCATGCGATTCGCCGAAAGTTGTCAACCTGAAAACAGTCCCAAATGTATTACCAGCCATAATAATTGCTTTCGATGGCGTAAAAATAGGAATAAAATCATTATGTTTTGACTTTTCAGAAACGTGAATAAAATGCACGTTTTTTCTACTTACGAAACTAACTTAAATTCAGACATAATCAAAGATACAGCCCTGTTAATATCAGTATAAGTACCTTCAATAATGGATGCCCAATAAGAATTTGAAAAATCGACCTTCTTACAACTGCGAGCTAATAAGGGACTTACAATATGCTAGGAATTGAAAATTGAGCAAAAAATCCAAATGTAACCTCCTTTTTTAAGTTGAGTATAATGAAATGAGTGTGTCTTTTTTACTGCTCCTCGCTCTCGTAATTTTTGCAATTCATAGGCTATTTTTGCAGTTTTGCAGTTTTCCAGTTTTCTCCTAAAACTTGATTCAAATCTTTATTCCTAAAACCCAAAGACCGATTAATTGACGACAATAAAACTTTAACCCAACTTGCAAAACCATAAACGCATAACCTTCACATACAGTTAAATACAAATTAAAAGTTTACAATTGGGTCACTACTTTTGTTTTACGTACAAATGGACGGGATTTAAATTTTAACGTGTCATCGATTGATTGTTGGTCAAGCGAAGGGCGTGTAATTAATTTTGCATAAATCTTTTCATCTTCTTTCTTGTTAACACTTATTAGTGATAGTTGTTGACTTTTCATCTTTTCAACAATTTTTTTCCATGAATAGTTAATGCCTGACATTTGAGTTTAAGGCGTATATACGATCAACAATTGAGTAAATATATCTTTCTAATACACTTTTTGTTAATGATTTTTGATTTTCAGTTAAAAATGACTTGGCATTATTTTTTGTTATATTTTCATCTATTTTATTAAATCCTTTTAATAGTTCAATTGTTTCTTCCTTTTGAATTTTGTTGTTCACTGTTTTTTGAGTTGTATTTACAATATATTCATAAAAAGGTAAGTCATCATTTATCGTGAGTTAGTATGTTTCATTTGCTTCGTCTTTACCAAGATATGTGTTTTTTCTTATTCTATTAAATTTTAATTTTTTTATAAATTTTATACGTTTAATTTGATAAATTCACGTTTTAGTATATGTCTGATAATTAGCGACGTGCGATTTTCTATATTTTTCACATACGCACAATAACCCCTCCTCATAAAATATGAGAAAATATGTTTTCGAGAAAACTACGCTAAGAAAAGTGATAAAATTTCATATCCATGCTCCTTCTTACTTTTTGACAAGATTGGCAATACTCTTTTGTGCTTAGCGCTGAAAACAGTTTCATTTACGGGGTTTCTTGTGGCTCTTAGCCTAAGATATTTCAACCTCCAGTAAAAATCGCCCTCAGTATTGTTCGCAAAGATATGAATCATTCTCTTTTGAGTCAAATTATTTGTCATGGATGTTTCATTTTACAATTTCCTTTTCAATTATTATTCATTTCTTTGCATAAAACCTGACGTATGGGCCATGCGACGTGCTACATTTCTCTGATTAACTTCATGTTTACAAATTATCCATTTAAAGCTTCAATCTTCATATTCCCAACTAATTGCGGCATGATCCATAGGTGGTGTTGTGGTGTCGTAGGTTTTAAAAAATTGTTAGCCCTAATCTTTTACCAAGCCCTTCTTCAAATATTTTAAAAAGTGTCGAGATTTGAATATCAATCTTCCCATTTTCAAGTCTGGATATATAACTTTTTTTTGTCCCGGTTCTTTTGGCTAAATCGTCTTGAGTTAATTGAGCATCCTTTCTTGCTTCCTTAATCATTTCTCCAATGATAAATGCTTTTGATTTTGCCTCAAATTCATCTCTTTTTGGAGTTCCTGATTTTCCGTATTTGATATCTAATAACTCGTCAAATGTCTTGGCCTCTTGTATAGTTTTCATGATTTATCTCCTTTTTTATTTTGAAAATATTCTTGTTTTAATTTTAGTCCTTTTTCGATTTCTTTCATTGGTGTTTTCTGCGTTTTCTTTTGAAAAGCATTAAATAGAATAACTATTCTGCCTTCATCAAAACAACAAAAAATTCTGAAGA
>QIKE01000021.1 GCA_003232915.1 Bacteroidota bacterium
GAATATCTGACGGCGCTTTTTTTCTTTGTTCATCGCGTTTTTGCGGCCATAATTTTCGTGTTTTTATTGTTACAATGATTAAAAGTAGAAACTCCTTCTGTTATTTGAATGAGAGGCACAACTTGCTCCGGAATGACTTCCTAAAGTGCGCCTCTTTTTCAGTGGCACAATATACACGGAATGGGTGGCGCAAATTTGAGCGGTTTATCCAAGCTATACTCTTTGACAAGTTTTGGCTCGTACGGTTGGTTTTGAGCGACTTGGTACAGAAAGCTTTCGGGATGTATGGATGCGAAGGGCAGTCTATTTTAGTCGTGATTTTCATTTGCAATTTGTTTTAATTTTTCAAGAAATCTTTTTGCATTTTTTGAATTATCAGATGCTCCAACTAGTGAAAACCTATCTTTAAATCTATTTGCAATTTTCACATGACTTGATATGTCCCTAACTGTTCACCAACAATATCTGATGGATTAAGAATTTCTTCGGGCTGACCTTCATAATTCAATTTTAGATTAGCATCAGCCAAAAACCATGCTTCCATGTCCCTTGTCATTATTACAAAAGAATTTTCTTCGAAAATATAATTCCTTTTATCCCGGAAATTTTGTATTTCGTTTACTATAACTATTGGATAATCAGGAGTCTTGTATCCTCTATACTTTCTTTGTTTTTCCTTATTATCTTGATCGACAAGGATAAAAATATAATCAACATTTTGTTTTTGCAAGTTTCTAACAAGGGGCACAAAATTCTTTTTTAATCTGGAACGACTACGGACAATGTTTATCAACGACTCATTCGTCTCAATTTCGAGTTCATATTTAAGTAAATTCTGAAATTTATCAGATTTCAATATTATAAAATCTGATGTTCCCTCAACAATGAAACCAACTATTACCATGGCAATCCCCCTCCTTTTAGCATATTGGATATTGCTCATCCATGCTTCATCGGGACGTATTTTTTCAAAATCACCTTTTTTGCATTGGTTTGTTTGGGTTTCACCATTCTTTTTGTTTACAATAATCAATTCTTTCTCTGAGAGTTCAGCCACGAGAGATGCTGAGTGGATTGTTATCCAGATATGGTGGTGATACTTCTTTGTCATTTAACGAAAAAAAGTAATAAGTTCACTTAAAACAGCAGGGTTTAAACCGGTTTCCGTCTCTTCAATACAAATAAACTGTTGTTGCTCTGTTTGATAAAATAGTGATAGCAATGCTATTATATTGTGTGTGCCTACTGATATTAATTTCCAGGAAATGGTTTGTCGGGAAATGATTTCTCAATAATTATTGAGTCCAGTCTAAAAAGGTAAAAAAGCGTAAATATTTAAAATCAAAGTTTATCTCATCTCTACAATATTCGCTTATTTTCAATAACTTCCCTTTAGGGTAATTAGGGGGTAAAATTACTTAAAATCATTATAGAACCTTTTTAGACCGGACTCATTAGTTGTTAATAAAAAATGTATATTTGAACAGAATTACTGATATTAGTAATTTGTGTTTTTAAATACCACAGGCTATGGATGTTCGGGCTAAGAAACTTTGGTATCTTGAGAATTTTAATATTTTGAAAGCCTTATCGAAAAAGGAAATGATGAAGCTTAACGAGCAAACGCGGATGAGGAATTGCCATAAAAATGAAATTATTTATCTTCCTTATGAGAAATCAAATACAATTTATTTTTTAAAAGAAGGAAAGGTAAAAATTTCATCGGTTTCGGAAAACGGAAAGGAGATGATACATGCTATTTTGGGACAAGGCGAAATATTCGGCGAACTTGCCATTGCCGATCCATCTGAACGGAAGCAAATTGCCGAAGTTACAGTAAACGCTTTGGTTTGTAGTATTGATGCCAAAGCATTTAGCGAATTTATGAAAAACAATTCAAAACTGAATTTGAGTATTACAAAAATTATCGGTTTCCGGTTGCGAAAAATTCAGGCACGTCTTGAATCACTCTGGTTTAAAAGTGCGCCCGAACGTATTTGCAGCTTCATAAAAGACCTTACCGATGAACTTGGCATAAATGTAGGCGATGAAAAAGTCGTTAACCTTAATCTTACACATCAGCAAATTGCTAATCTTACCGCTACCACACGCCAAACGGTTACTTCCACGTTGAACGACCTTGAAAAAAGAGAGATAATTTTGTACGATAGAAAAAAAATATTGATAAAAAAATACAAAGAACTATAAATAAAAAAGCAGGCAAATCTTTACAATATTTGCCTGCAACCACTTCATTTTTAGAAACTTTAATCGGCCACTAAAACGGGTAAACTAATTCAGTAATACTACTTTTTTAACTCCAAGAAAAGTTTCGTTAGTTTTAAATTGTAGCAAATAAATTCCGGGTTGCATTTTTTGTGCATTCCATTTTATTTCATTTCTTCCCGGTTTTGGCGATTGTAGCACAATGGTTTCTACAAATCTGCCGCTTAAGCTATAAATGTCAATGCTTAAATTGGTAGGTTGCTGCAAATCGAAACCGATTGTTGTTGTTCCTTTAAATGGATTGGGAAAATTTGATACGGCATATTGATTTATAAAATCTTCGTTTTGTTCGTTAATTCCCGAAATGATATCCAAAGTAGCTTTGGTAGCAAATACGGGCGGCAAGTTGTCGGGTTGTTGGGGAATAAAAGGTATTCCATCGCCGTCGGAATCCGAACCCGATTCGCCGGTAGCAAAAGCTTCGGATAATTGCATTGCATTAGCAACTTTTTTAAAAAAGCGAACATAAATTGCAGGAGCTTCCTGTTTTCCGCCCACGAGGTTGGCTTCTCTTAACCCACCTGCAATAATTGCGAAATTTCTTGGAGTATAAGTGGCAAGATCGTTGCCGAGTTCGGTTTTAAAAGCCATTTCGGATTCCACATAAAAATTGTCGATCAAAAAGTCGTAGGCTGCATTACCGGCATTAAGATACTGATTGTCGGATGTTAAACTGTATGTTGCATAAAAACCCCTGGCAGCGGCGGCTTGCGAAACGGCCAATTTATTTTCGCTACTGTGTCCTGCACCAATGCAGAATGAATTGTAGAACCCACCAGAATTATCCTGTAAATTGTTGACCATAAAAGATGCCTGCGAATTCACCGCCGAAATAATCATCGTTTCTAACGGGGTGTTTGCAAATTCTTCCGCCATTTTTGTAAGAACCATTGTGATATAGCCTGCGTTTACTGTTGATATTTTATCGCCGGGTTGAGGCGTTCCAGCATTCAATCTTGATTTGTTGACGAAAGTGCCGAGTTCGGCATTATAATGCATAGCCATTAAATTCAAAAAAATCACTTTACTTGCACCCGTCATCAAATCATAAGGTCCCGGACTGCCTGTTTGCAACATATCGGCGGGAAACGGATCGCCGTCGAAAACACTATGATAAGCAATATGTGCCGGATCGTCCGAATTGTCAGGATCCATCATGTTTTTAAAATTAAGCGTTCCCCACAAAAGCGACAACTGATCGAAAAGGTCGCTTGTCGAATCGGTAACGACAAACGAATCGGCTTTTGGTGGCATATTAATACCAACAGGCGCTTCGGTAATTGCTATTTTAGCAGGAAAATATTTAATGCCGTTTGCCGGATCGTAAGTTGCAGGGTCAACCATACCGAGTGTAGTTCCGTCGTAAGCCAAGGTGTTAAGCACAAACTTTATTTTGTTTATAGCTTCCGCCGTTAATACTTGTCCAATAAATCCATCAAGATTATCACCGCCGAAAAATACATTATTGTAAGGGTCGAAATGGCCGTTGGCAGAGTCGGGTGTTATGGTTCCGTTGGGTTCTATTCCTTCGTCAAGGGAATCGTGAAAAGCACTTAACATATCTTGTGCCCATAGATATTGTTTCATAAGTGTTTGCCCTAAAGTACCCGGATTTAATGTTTTGTCCATTAGGTTGCGATTCCAACGAAGAGTAGCAAAATCGTGCATAAAATTATCAGGATCAATGGCTTGTGGTAAATGTGGATCGCCACTGATAAACTCGGCAAACTGTGGCCATGGATTAGCCGGTGGCATTTGATTGGCAAGCATACCAAAATGCATCATGTTTTTTATTAGTTCGTCGTCTTCTTTAAAACCATTTGGGATTCCACCAGTAAACGAACCGTCGAAACCGTCGGGTTCCATCGCCGCTTTTTGCATAATCACAGGCCCCCACATCATATGTAAACCAATGCCCGAACGCGAAATAACCGTTCCTAATTGATAACGCGAATATTCATAATTTTCGATTCCAAGAGTGTAAGCAATAGAATCGGGAGAATTTAAAACGAAAGGGTCGAGCCCGTCGAGGTCATAACCGAGCGCTTCGGCAAAAGGTTCGCCACTTTCGTTTATCTCGTTGGCAAGTAACATCTGATCGCGAGTGATATATTTATCAGTATTGGTAATTTGCACTTGCGCTTGTGTTTGTGTTGTAAGGCTGACAAACAAAACAGCCACGACAAAAATGATAATCTTCTTTTTCATAAAAGTATCTCCTATTTTGGTAAAAAAAATAATTAAAATGTGAGACAAATTTATAGTGTCTTAAACAAAAAGTCTGTCGGCAAGCCGACAAAAGGTCATTTTAGATACAGGCATTTCATAATTTTATATTGCAGAAACATAATTTGTTTATCTTTACAGATTCATGATTCTCTTTCAATACCTTTTGAAAGTGTATATTTGAGTTATTATTGTTTATGTAAAAAGCCATCGGTACGATGGCTTTTTGTTTTAAGAGAAGATGGAATTTTTGTTTACAAAAAATTGATTTTCCTTTTAATTGATTGCCAATTTTTATCATCGAATTTGGCGCCAATAACTTCTATTACTGTCGAGGCAAGAAGTGAGCCTGCATAGCCTGCTTTTTCAAATCCTAAATTGTTGATGTATCCCCATAAAAAGCCTGAAGCAAAAATATCGCCTGCACCGGTTGAGTCGACAAGATCGGCCTTTACGGGAGCAATGCGTGTAAACTCATCACCATGTTTTACAAAAGAACCTTTTCTACCTACTTTTACCACAGCAATATCAGCTATTGCCGCAATGTCGTCGAGAGCTTCATGAGGTTCTTTACCGGTAAAAGCTTTGGCTTCTTCTTCGTTGGCAAATACAATATCAACATATTTCTCAATCATTTCTTTTAAAAATTCCAAATTGCTTTCAACCACGTTAAAACTGGCTAAGTCGAGTGAAATTTTGAGATTTTCGTTTTTTGCCAATTGCAAAGCTTTATGCAAAAGATCGTGATTTTGAACAAGATACCCTTCGATATGCAGCAGGTCGTAACCGCTAAAATCTTCCTTTTTCAGATTATAGCCCGATAGCTCCAACGCTGCCCCAAGAAAAGTTCCGAAAGTGCGTTCACCATCTTTGGTGATCATAGCAATTGCCAAACCCGAAGGAGAGTCGCTTTTAAATAAATGTGTGTCAATACGACTCTTTTTCATATCCTTTTCAAAAAACCTACCGATGGCGTCTTTTCCTACCGTTCCGATAAAAGCCGTTTCAATACCGAGATGGGCAAGTCCGTGGATAGTGTTGGCAGCACAGCCACCCGAAGCCATTTGTTTTTTAAAGTTGGTAATTTTATTTTGAATTAAAGCAGAAGTTTGGGCATCAACCAATTGCATGCTTCCTTTGGGGAACCCCAATTCTTTTAATATTTCTTCATTGTTGAGTCTAACCAAAACATCAACCAATGCATTTCCTATTCCTATAACTTTCATTTACAAAAATTTTTGGCGCAAATGTAGCGAAAAACAACGGAAATAGAACAGTGATCAACATACTCTATCATCAATGGCTTTTAACGATTTATTAAGCAATTACGAAAAGGAGAAACACTTATTTCACAATGATTTTTGTACTAAGAGTACCAGATTGTGAAGAAAGTTGCAAAAAATAAATTCCTTTTTCGAGTGAATGTAAAGTGATTTCTTTCTTACAATTGTCCGTACAGCCAATGTTATTAAGTAAATAAACAGTTTGTCCGAAACCGTTGCGAATCACAAGTTTAAAACGACTGTCAATTCCCACATAAGAGATAGTAAAACTTCCGTTATTCGGATTGGGATAAACCACCATTGCGGGATTTGTATTTTCAATAATACCATTAGGTTTGGAAAAGGTGATGATTGAAGTTCCACGACTTGTACAGTTATTAATCACGCCGATTACGATAAAGGTATAAGTGCCTTTTGGAAAATCGCTGTAATGAACGGTGATAATCCGGCTAGTATCGCCCGTTGACCAATAATAGTGGTCGAATCCCGCACCTGCGTCAAAAACGACTGAGTCGCCGGAAATAAGAACCGTATCGGAAGGAATAAGTAGTATTTCGTTACCACCACCATAGACAATGGTTGTGGCACTGTCGATCCCTGCACAGCCTACCCCATTAATAAAAGTATATGATATTAAGTGGTTACCGGTACCTGCCATTGCGGGTGAAAAAATGTTTCCGGTAATTCCGGTACCGGAAAAAGTTCCACCCAAAGGTGTCCCGTAAAGGGTTACATCCTCATCGTTTTGACAATATGCAGGCAACAAACCTGTTAAACTTACTTGTGGAATAGGTAGTGTTTTTATCGTAAGACTGTCGGAAACAGTGCATCCGTCATTAGTAAAACCCGTTAAGTAATAGGTTGTGGTATCTTCAACCAAAAAAGTAACGACAGAATTGGTATCACCTCCTGGTGCCCAGAGATAATGCAGTGCACCTGTGGCTGTTAATGTAATTTCCGATTGCAAACATACCTCATTGGTATCATAATTTATTCGGGTTGAGGGCATCTGAAAAACGGTTACAACAATCGAATCTCTAGTAATGCAGTTGTATTGATTTGTCCCCTCAACAAAGTATTTGTTGTCGCCAACCTGAGGAGCTACTTTTATTGCCGATTGATTGGACACCATTTCGCCATTCAAAGTCCATAAATATGTTTCGGCACCGGTAGCGGTAACCGTCAAACTATCGCCGTAGCACGCCGAGGTGTCGTTGCTAACTTTCAAACCTGGTAAAGGGTAAACCAGCAAATAGGTGCTGTCGGAAACATGGCAGCCCGATTCGTTATACGATTCAAGGTAAACCATATAAGAACTGTCGACTTGATTAATATGCAAATGCGAAAAACTTGAAGTATCTATAACATTGCCATAGTGCCAGACGTATTTAATACAATTACCTGGAATGGCAAAAAAGTCGGCAGATATTCCTTTGCAAAGTTTTAAAGTATCGGCTTGCAGTTTACATTGCGGTAGCGAATCTACGGTAATGTTGATGGTATCGGAAGATGCACAACCATTATCGCCGGTAACATCAACATAATAAATAAAAATAGAATCGGCTATATTAGGTTGTGCTATAATAGTTTGCGATGTATCGCCAGTATTCCAAAGATAGGAATAGCTTGCGCCCGAAGGTGCTACTGGAGCCGAAAGCACTAAACTATCGCCCAAACAAAGTGCTGTATCGTTGCCAATATTAACATTGGGCGAAGGCAATACGTTTATCACAATAGAGTCGCTTGCTTGATTTCCTATTGTGTCGGTAACATTTAAAATATATTGTGTTGTATCTATTGGACATACAAGAATAGTTTGAACGGTATCGAAAACAGTATCGGCAACAATCCATTGATAATTAGCCATACCTGGCGGACCGGACAAATTTACGCATTGATTTGCACAAATGGTTGTGTCGGGGCCAAGGTCAACGCTTAAAAAATTGATACTTACCAAGATACTGTCTTCTGCCGGACAACCGAGCGAATTGGTAGCAATAAGCCTATAAAGAGAAGTGGAATCGGGGCAAATATAAATATTTTGAGTCGTATCGTAAAGTGTATCCGCCACATACCATTCGTAAGTATAATCGCCTGTGGGGCCGTATAGGGTATCACATTGTCCGGCCATTAGAGTAGTATCTTGGTTTAGAGTAATGCTGCAACTGCAAAAGCCGCTATCATAAACCGTATTGGGCACAGCACACAATGCTTGTCGCAACGAATCTTTATGAAAGCCGTTTTCAAGAGTTATTACATAATCCTCGGCAACCCAACAGTCGTATTGTGCATTGGTATTAGTAGCAATGCTTGTAAACGAATCGGCCAACACTTGGGGAGGAGTAACAATATAATCATCCCAATTTAAATTAATAAGAGCGTTATTGGTTCCTATGCCAGAGTATGTTACACTGTCGATTCCCGATACCAATATACTGGAAATAGTGGCATTGCTTTCTACCACAAGACTCAAGTCATAAAAACGTAGGTTGTGTGGCACTTCGCCTGTAAAACTAATCACCATCGTTGAGCCGTTAAGAACCGGATGAGCTACAATGAGACTTCGTACTATCAAATAGTCAATTATTTCTTCATCAGTAGCCATAAAAATATTATCTTGTCCGTTTGTCCCATAAAGGCTGGCGATAGTTGTAAAATCGGAAACAAAATTCGGAAAACTGTATTGGGTAACTACCGAATGGGTAAACATACTGCCCCAAAAATTGGCTCCGTTAGTACTAGAGTCGGCGAGAGCTGCGGCAAAATCAAGTACATTTATATCCTCGGCAATAACTCGATAAAGGTTTTGTGGCTGAGTCCAGTCAACTGACGGATTGTTAACGTTGCCACCGTGCATACTCAAAGGCGAAGGAATATTTTGGTTTAAGGCTCCGCGATATCCCAAATCAAAAGCAGGTTGCGTCCACTCATAATGGCCATCGGGATTAACAAAAAGACGGGTAATTACCCCTCCGGCAGTGGTTTTGTATAATTTTCTCCTAATATAACTTTGGTTTCTTTTGATTGAATAGTCAATAAACAGCGGATTGATTGCCGAATTTCCATTCACGCCGTGATTGAAAATTCCCCAGTTGTTTTTATACAAAGTATCCATCTGTGGCCAACTTATTTTGCCATAGCCGTTTCCCGGTAGATGTATATCCGGTCCGTTTTCTCCCGTACCGTTAAACGAATAAACCGATGAACTCATTTTAAAATGGATTTCGTTACCGCAACCATCTGTATAGGTTAACCCCGGATAGGTTACCCCGTCAACCGTTCCTCCCATAAAAACGGGAAAAGCATGTGTGTAGATGTCATCGGTTCCATCATCAATTTGCATACTCAAAGCAAACTGTTTGTTGTATTTTAAAGCCGCCACATAAGCTGTGTCCGTTGTTGGGGTCTGCGCAAACTGTATAATCACAAAAGCCTGATTTATTTGAGTAAAAGCAGTATAACTCATTCCCAAAAGAAATAAAAGCAATCCCGAAAAGAAAATGGCTTGAGAATATATATGTTTTGTGCGTCGCATCTGTCCGTTTTTTCTTTTTTACTTTAGTCTGTAATCAATAATTTTCGGATAACCATAAAAATTATTTCTATTTTTCGTTCTTCCAAAATGCTTTTTTTTATTACCATTGTGGTCGAAAAATTTGTTTCCGTCAAAATTAAAACGGTATCCCAATGTTATTTCATGGGAACCTCCCGATTGGCTGTTGATACCTCCCATTCCAATTTCGTATGAGTAATTAAAAACAAAACCTTTATAAATATGTCCTCCTACGTTAATTGCCAAAGCTCCGCCGTTTCGATACAATAACCCTCCCCAAAAACGATTCAAATAAACAGGCATCACCGAAAGTTCAAAAGTTAAAGGTTCGTTTTTTGTTTTTCGGAAAACCGCATACGTTTGCAACTGCCACTTTTCGTTAAGTATAAACATATCAGACACGTAAAAGAGGGATTCTCGTTGCACCTTAAAATTCAAAGTTGATACATATTTCTCTTTCGTATCGAACAAAGTTGGAAAAGCAAAACCAATGTTCAAATCGCGCCAGTTGTATGTGATGCCAAATCCTGCATTTGCAGCCGTTCCGTTGAGTTTAGTTTGATTTTTTAGTATCGGATCGTTGGGGTCAACACCCACCAACTTATCTATTCGTACCGTATTTTGATAAAATGTAGTCCATACGCCAAAATACAAAAACTGCTCGTCTTCGACTTGTAAAATGTACGAATAACTTAGGTTGGCTTTGAAACGTGAAATGATATCTGTTTTATCAGTGTAAATTTCTCCGCCAAGCCACATCACTTCTTTATAAATATTTCCAAACCCGTTAATTCTAAATGTTTTGGGGCTTCCGTTTATCCCTGTCCAGTCTTTCCGGTAGTTCATATAGATAGCAGGATGCCCGTAATAACCAGCTCTTTCGGGTGTAAGAGCATAAGGATTAAATAAATACTGTGTTGTCAACGGAAATTGCTGTGCTTGTGAGATGCTTGTCCCTGCAACAATAAAAAGGATAATATAGACTAACAATTTTCTCATTAACGTATAATACTTACAGGTCCTTTGAAAATATTTCCGCTTGCATCTTTTATAATATAGTAATAGGTGCCTTTGGGTAAAATATTTCCGTTGTAATAGCCATTCCAGTCGTTTTGATAATTATCAGAACGATACACAAGTTTTCCAAAACGGTTGTAAATATTCACTTTTATGGGGAAAGTAATGTCTTTGCTATTGATGACCCAATAGTCGTTATAGCCATCGCCATTAGGCGTAAACAAGTTCATAACCTTTGTCGAATTGCTCGGATACGGTGTTATTCCTCCCGAAATAGCTCCAATGTAAGAGGTGAATGACGAACACACATTCTGATAAACCGTAACGGTTTGTTTCCCCTCTTGCGAAAGATTGTAGTCGGGACTATTTTTACCGTCAGGCCAGATAATAGAATCGAAAGCGGTGGCATTTTCAACTAAGAGATAAGCACTTCCTCCGCTGGCAAAATATACCGTATCATCAAAATATACCTTGGTACTGTCTTTGCGCAAAAGATTAAACTCGGGGTTGCCGTAAATTTGAATATGACGAGAAACCGAATCGACACAGCCAAAACTTGAGATGGCAGTATGCGAAACCAAATAAGAACCTACACCATAACGATGGCTAACATAACGTCCGATGTCGTAAATTCCATCGCCATAAGACCAGTACCACGAAACCAAATTGCCTACCAATACAGTGGAACTATCACTGAAATTAGTACTCGTGTTAGGTGAACAAATACCATTATAGCCAAACCAAACATTGGGGGCATCGGCCACAGGTACTGTATTGTATGCAAGCTGTAATGTTCCCGACGCATAAGTAATGCGCATGCCAATTAGAATATTGCCGCTACTTCCAAATACATATTGGATAATATCGCCAAAGGCATCGCCGAAAATACCGTCGCTGTTCAAATCCCAACTTACGCTGACTGCCGAATCATTGCTTACCGAAGTGTTTACCAATAAAGTCGTGTCGCCAAAACAAACCGTATCGTAAGAAAAATTAACATCATAATTGTATTGTGCCATTATTAGAAAATTCTGTCTGACAATACATTCGTAACTGTTGGTAACATCAACATAGTAAGCGTGGGTTGCTTTTGGGGCAACAATAATTGACGTGTCAGTAACACCTGTCGACCACAAATAAGATGCATTTCCTCCCGTAACCCAAAGTAAAGTATCGTGTCCCGAATCGTTTAAAATAGTGTCGTGTGAATGAGCAAATTGTGGCAAGGGATAAACAATTACTTGTGTAGTGTCGCGACTTACTATGTTTTTTTGAGTGATTACCTCTACCCAATAACTTGTGATGGTATCGGGTTCAACTTTTATTATTTGTGTTGTGTCGGTTGTACTCCACAAATAATGTTTCATTCCTTCGGGTGCTATAAGTATTGCAGTGTCGTTAAGGCAAATGGTATCGGCAGGAACATTAAAGTTATAAGAACAATAACCCAACAAATCCTCTCCGCAAATACTACATAATTCTTCTTTGTACTTTTCTAAACTGTCGGCATTTTGTATCATCTCCACATAATCCTTGGCAATAAGGCAAGTTTGCAGGTTGTTAACGGCAGCGGCTTTTTGAATATAGGTTTCGGCTGTCGTTTCGTCCGGTTCAACTATTCCTCCATTCCAGTTGAGATTAATAATAGCACTGTCGTTAGAATACTTATAAGTTGGAAAAGAATTTTCGCTAACCGTCAGATCGGTGATGTTGGTATCGGATTTAACAGTGAGCGTTAACGAATACCATCGGAAATCGATAGGAATGTCATTGCCGGTAAAAGTTATTTTGAGTATGCTATCGGTAAGGTTTTCATGTACCGCAATTCTATTTCTAAGCACAAGGTATTCAAATATTTCTGTTGCCGATGCCGACCAAATAGTGTTGCTGCCGTCGCGTCCGTAAGCACTGTCGATTTGATTCATCTGCTGTTTAAAATCATCGAAAGAAATATCAGTCCCATTATCAAAACCATTACAAAAATAACTGCCTATATAATGGTTATCGCCAACGCTGTTGTTGGCCATTTGCTGCACATTATTAAACAGATTATTAGAAATACGCGTCCTTGAAAATTCTTTTTGGTAAAAATCAGGTACCGACTCAATACGCAAAGGATTATTTAATGCAGCCAGACTATTGTCGTAAATAGCAATATTGCCGGCTTGTTTCGCCTTATTTATCTGACCATCACCATTCGGTGGAACAACATACACTTTCATATTAACACCTCCTGGAACAAACGAAGAGGTGTTCTTCTTGGTAAAACTGATGTTTCGATTAACTTCGTAATAAGGATAAATAGGATTTGAAGGATTGTCGAAACCGCGACTTTCGATTCCGAAAAAAGCCGCCCACAAAGTGTTCATCTCATCCCAACTTATATAGCCCGAATCTTGCTGATGTACATCATTGCCACTTGCATCTTCCGAAAAATGTACTGCACCCATTTTATACCAAATACTATTGCCAACGCCATCGGTGAAAAACAAACCCTGATTTCCTTGTTGTCCTCTAAAGTAAGGATATACTTTCGAGTAAATATCCTCATTTCCATCGTCCATTTGCAAAATAAGTGCAAAGCGTTTATCGTATTTCAAAACCGACTTATTTACAACAGGCATCGTTGAGGGCGTACCTGCAAAGGTTATGGTAATGGTGATGTCCTCTATATTAACCTGCTGTCCCGATAATATGTGTGGAAAGCATGATAAAACTACCATATAAAATAATAACCTTGTTATGTTTAGTAAAATTTTATCCAATTTCTCTTTGTTTCAATAAGCAAAAAGTAAAAGTAAATTATTCAGCTTAACTAGCAGCAAAAAAATCATCGACTTTTTAACATATTTATTAAAATTCCATTGGCGGTATAAATAAAGATTTATCGACAGAATTTCATAAAAGCATTGCAATTTTTTAAGCAAAATGTAGTCCCGTGTATCATAAGGCTGATGAAGAAAATGTATCATATTGCAAATGGAATATTTTTGTAACTATTAATATAACAACGTATTCACTAAATACAATGTCGATTCTAATAATGATTTATTTGTTCGGTGTTCTCTTTTTTCTTTAAATTTTAGAGATCGTAAAAGAAAAATTATTCGATAAAGAAGTATAGAAATGAAATAATAGTTATCAACAAATTTGGTAATCATTTATCCAACAAAAAAAGGATTTGGCTTTTTTTAACCCGATTATGGCTAAACCATAACTTAAAAAAAAATGGCATTACTATTGTTTTAGTGGGAAATTTTATACAGGTTGATTTAGATGCCGGGTATTCAAATATTTATATGGATTATTACGAAAAACTTGGCATGATCCTCATAAACATCAGATATCTAACACTATAATTATTTTTTACTTCATTTCTTTCACTAAATTCACATTAGTACCATTTTAAACAGTACTTATAAAACTGAAAATAAAGTCATCATTTTGCCGCAACAGGTTTCATTCTGTCCATACCTCGTCAGCAAATATCCAAGCCTTGTCGCCGGCACCACGATGCCAATTGGGGCAGATACCGCGATTTTTGGCTATCATATGGATATACCGAATGGTTTTGTTAATATCGTGGCTATAAAACGTTTTTGCAATACTAGCAGGAGCGTGTTCGTCAACGGTGTTCATTGATGTTCCGGCTTTTTCAAAATGTTGCCCATCGGTGGACGTTGCAAACCGCACCCACAACGGCATAAAAATATACGAAGGCATATCTTGCAAAAATTCGGCTCCAATACGTTTCACATTTTGTTCTTTCCCCAAATCAATAACGATGTCGAGATTGTTACCATGAAAGCCTTGCCATTTTCCCGTCTCGAAATTTTCGCTATCCCGCAACCCGTCAATCAAAGCATTATTACCGCCGGCAGTATATTGTTTGTTGTAGGGTAATTTATAGCTTACTTTTCGTCCTGCCTGTAGTTTATAAAATCGGGCTTCTTCTACAAAACTTTTCTGACCGTTTTTTTCGGCAACTATTTTAATATCTGTGTTTTTGTCTATTAGGATAGGCCTAATGAATTTACTGTAACTTTCTTTGTTATCCGAATTGGTAAATTTGTAGAAAAGATGGGCATTGGGGTCGAGGTCGGCAATATCAACTGTTTGTTTAGTGGTAAAGGTTTGAGAGTCGGTTTTAAAATAAGGTGTTGGCGTAATAAGGTCCTCTACTATTTTTCTGTAAGGACGATCTTCGGGTGAGGCGCCCCAATGTTTGTTGGGTTTGTTGCCCATATCGAAAACAAGTTTGCCACCGTTCATAATCATGTTCTCGGTGATGAACGATTTGTTGTAAGCTTTGCCGTTATATCTTGCCGATTGCACATAAAAATTATCTTCAGAAACATTGTTGGCTATGATGGTGAAGATATTGCTATTTTCAAGATAAATTTTTACTGTATCGAAAACAGGACTGCCGATAACATAAATATTGCTACCCGGTGTTACAGGATAAAATCCCATTGCACTAAATACATACCATGCCGACATTTGGCCGCAGTCTTCGTTTCCGGCTAAGCCGCCGGGTTTGTCGGAATAAAGTTCGGTAGTAATCTTGTGAACAAGTTTTTGTGTTTTCCATGCTTCACCCACATAATTATACAAATAAGCCAAATTGTGGCTCGGTTCATTGCCTTGAGCATATTGTCCGATGAGGCCGGTGATGTCTAACTGTTTTCGTCCCGACAAGCCTTTGGAAGAAAACAGTTTGTCTAATTTATTATCAAAGGCGGTATCACCTCCCAACATTTCCACTAGTGTGTTGATGTCCTCCGGAACAAAAAAATTGTATTGCCATGTATTAGCTTCGGTAAGCATAAAATTTACTTGCGTCGGGTCGAAAGGGGTAACAAACATACCATTGCTTTTGCCACGGAAAAAACCTGTTTTTTTGTCGAAAATATTTTTATAATATTGTGCTCTTTTAATAAACTTGTTGTGGAGAGTATCATTATGCAACATTCCGGCCATTTGGGCAATACACCAATCGTCGTAAGCATATTCGAGGGTTTTCGACACCGATTCGCCTTCTTTGTCGGCTGGAATATATCCTTTTGTTTTGTAATATTGCAACCCGAAACGGTTGGCTGATGCGGTTTTGTTCATAGCTTGAAGGGCGAGGTGTGCATCGAAGTTGCGAATACCTTTTTTATAAGCATCGGCAATTACCGAAACCGAATGATAGCCTATCATGCAGTTGGTTTCGTTGGCTGCAAGTTCCCAAACAGGTAGCAATCCGTCGTCTTTGTACATATCAAGCATCGAATTGATAATGTCGGCGGTACGTTTTCGTTGCACAATGGTAAATAGCGGGTGAAGTGCCCTAAATGTGTCCCAAAGCGAAAAAACGGTGTACATGTCAAAAGAGTCGTCGAAGTGTATTTTTTTGTCGTGTCCACGGTAATGGTGGTCGATATCGTTGTAAATATTTGGGGCAAGAAAGCTATGATAAAGTGCTGTGTAAAAAATTGTTTTATCTTTTTCGTTATTGCTTGTTACTCGAATACGACTTAGTTCGGAGAACCATTTGTTGAACGCATTTTTTCTAACTTGGTCGAAATTCCAGTTGCTTATTTCAGCTTTCAAGTTCGATATTGCTCCTTGATAACCGGTGGCCGAAATACCTGTCTTCACTAAAATTTGTTCCCCTTTTTTGGTTTTATAGTTGACAAAAACTTTCAGCGCTGTTCCCTTTGCGTATCTAAGATTATTTTTAACGTTTCCGTTATCCCAAATGCCAACAGATTGAAAAGGTTTTGAAAAATCGGCATAAAAATATATATACCTGTCTTTAGCCCAACCGTCAACATGGCGGTAGCCCATAATTTCGTGATTGCTAAGTACCCTTATTTCAGCGTCAAGTACTTTTTCTTTGGTTATTGATTCTTTCAAGTCTATAAGAATATGTGCTTTGTTCGTTTGAGGAAAGGTGTATCGTTGAAATCCACTGCGGGTGGTGGCTGTTAATTCTACTTTGATGTCGTAATTATCAAGAAAAACAGTGTAATATCCTGCTTGGGCTTTTTCGGTTTCTTTGCGGAATTGTGAAGTGTAACCTGTGTCAAGCCCCGGGTAAAACTTTAGCTTACCCTTTATTGGAACAAATCTAAAGTCGCCGTAATCGCCAACACCTGTTCCGCTTAGGTGGGTCAAGCTAAATCCGAGAATAACCTTGTCGTCGTATTGGTAGCCCGAACAATGGTCCCAATCGTTTGTTTTGGTGTCGGGGCTTAGCTGTACCATACCAAATGGTACTGTTGCTCCCGGATAAGTGTGGCCGTTACCTCCTGTTCCGATAAATGGGTCAACATAATCGGCAACAGTTTTGTCCGGTTGTCTTGTACAAGATGCTGCTAACAAGCCTGTAATTAAAAAGATAATAATTTTTTTCATATCTGAATATTTCAAGGCTTTAAAAGTAGCAAGAAATCGGTTGTGTGCGAAAATATAATCGTTGTCGAGTTTTATGTAAATTTCTCCAGCAATTTTTTTTCAGTATCACTTCGATCTACAAATTATTATACGGAAACAACGGAAGGTATTCTATTGAGAAGTTTTTGCCAAATATACAAGCATAAGAGGCTTTAATGTGTTACTATCAAGCGGGTGTGAGGAATGTGTACACTTACTTTGCCGCCCCATCTAAGCGGGATGCCACTTGCATATAGCTATGTAGTTTGTAGCCGCCTTGTACCGTATCGTTGGTGGAATACAGGTAGATGCAGTTGTTAATAGTGTAACAACAGTGATATATCGCAAGTGGTGTATCGGATGTGTGTATGAAAGACAAGATCAGTTTAGATGTTTTTATGATTTTTAAGTTTGTTATCGCCAATTTCAAAACGTATCGCATAAATCCCCTACAAGCTAAACTCGGCGACATTATACGTAGGATATACCGAAGCCAAATTAAAACGGGGCAAGGTATGTTTACAAAAATTTAGGGTGCTACCGAATCTATGTTTTTGCCGGAATGTTTTTCAAAACCTCAAGGGTTAAATCCCAAAATTTCAAAACCGATTTTATCTCAATACGTTCATCGGGGGAATGAACACCTTTAAGACTAGGGCCAAACGAAATCATATCCATATTTGGATATTTGTCGCCGATAAGTCCGCATTCGAGACCGGCATGTATAGCCAACACTTCGGGCTTATTTCCGAAAAGTTTCTTGTAGAGGTTTTGTGTAAGGTCAACTATTTCGGAATTAGGATTGGGTGTCCATCCAGGGTAGCCGTCGCTACTCTCAAAACGAGCACCGGCAAGATGAAAAATACTGGAAACCATACTTACGATATCTTCTTTTTTCGACTCTACCGAACTGCGTTGACTTGTGGTTACGACAATTTCTTCTCCTTCAAATTTCACCGAAGCAAGGTTGGTTGATGTTTCCACAAAATTGTCGATGTCCTGCGACATAGCAATTACCCCGTGAGGCAAAGCATACAGCGTATCAAGCAAAACCGACTGTGATTTGGCATCAAGAACAGTTTCGGGTAGATCGGCAATATTGATTTTAAAACTCAAATTAGGTTCGCTTGCATGGTATTCGGCTTTTAAAGTTTTTTCAAAGATAGCGACTTCTTTTTTTAAGTCTCCGGCTTTTTCGCTGGGTACTATAACTATGGCTAAAGATTCGCGTGCAATGGCATTGCGTAGGTTGCCTCCATCGAATAGATTGATTTTCAGCTTAAGAGAATCTTGAAATTTCCATAAAAACCGGTTTAGCAACTTGTTGGCATTACCTCTTTCTTTGTTGATGTCGTCGCCCGAGTGACCACCAACAAGGCCCGAAATCATCAGCTTAAAAGCCGAATGCTTATCAGAAGTTTCAATACGCGTAAAAGGCAACCATGCCAGCGTATCTTGTCCTCCGGCACATCCGATAAACAATTGTCCTTCGTCTTCCGAATCAAGGTTTATAAGAATATCGCTTTGCAATAAATTGGCTCGTAGTCCGAAAGCACCTGTAAGTCCCGTTTCTTCATCAATGGTAAACAGACATTCCAAAGGGCCGTGTGCTATAGCGCCGGATGCAAGAATGGCAAGTTGTGTGGCAACACCAATGCCGTCATCGGCGCCAAGTGTAGTGCCATTGGCTGTTACCCAACCTTCTTCAACGTAGGCTTCAATCGGGTCGTTGTCGAAATCGTGTTGAGTTTCGCTGTTTTTTTCACATACCATATCAACATGGCTTTGTAAAACTACCGATTTGCGATTTTCCATACCTTTGGTGGCTGCCTTACGTATTAATATATTGCCCGTTTCGTCTTTTATCGTTTCAAGATTGTGATTTATGCCAAATTGTAAAAGATATGCAATAATTTTCCCCTCTTTTTTCGAGGGACGGGGAATATTGAGAATTTCTTTGAAATAATACCAAACTTTCTCCGGTTGTAATTTTACTATCTCTTCGTTCATAATACATTTTTTTAAAGTTTAGCAAAATTAGAAATATTTATTCCGAATCAATGTTAAATACATTTAAACGATGAAAATGTTTTATTGTGTGTAAACACATATAAGGGCTTGTAGAAATTGCCGGAAATGTAGAACTGCTTTTCAGACGTAAATTTCACCCCGAAATGCTCAGTCATCAAGGTGGAATAGAAAAAGTTTTCACTTGGCAAGCGAATTTTTACGCATTTTTTTTTGTTCGTTCGCGCAATAAATAACAATTTCTTATTCATTATTTATTCGCTCATTTACAAAATGAATATCAATAGTATGTAGCCCCATCTGAAAATTTTTAATTTGATGCAAAAATATTCATAAGATGCAACACAAGGATAAAATCGCATACTATTTTCAACTGTAAATAAATCGAAACTATTCAGTCGAAACGACATTATTAACACATTGAGTATTAGAATATGAATATTTTTAATATTTTTTAACCAAATCACAACAAAACGCTACTAACATAATATCAAAAAAATAAGACTTTATTATGAAAAATATTCGAATATTTATTAAATTCATTTTATCGTATCATGTTGATTATTAGTATCATAAACAGGCTGAAAAGTTGCAATAAAACTTTTAATTATTGATCTGTGTCCGGTATTCAAAAAAATAAATAAATGAAACTTACATTTTGCAATGGATGCATGATTTGCTTTATTTTTGATGTAAGGTTTAATATTATTTTTAATAATGAAACAAAACAAAAAAATTAAGTATTAAAGCGTCAGAACAATATTATAAAAAAAACCGATGAGCACAAAAAAAACAAAAGCCAGAGTAATCAAGGATTACGAAAGATTTGACAAGGATATTCAGGAGCAAATTAAACTTGCTTATTCCGAAGGTTTTAGCGAACATTTGATTTACTATACAAATAAAAAAGGGAAATTGGTTTCTGCACTTCCTTTTGAAACCGATGAGAAAATATATCTGATTAAAATGACGGTGAAAGAAGCCGAAGCTATTGTTTTTGATGACGACGACTACGATGATGCAGGTAGTTTGAAGACGGAAATTTTGGAGGAATACGAAGATAAATATGTTGACATTGATAGTTTGGAAGACGAACTTCCCGACGATGTTGATGAACCGTAAGCTAATATGCACAGTTAAATTTTTATTGATTTTTTTTTTAATCAAAAGAATTCTTCGAGGCTCTGCCTCGGGGTAGTTCATTCGGCTGATAATCGTCTTTTTTGTTCGGGATTTTACGATCGTGCTGACACGAATTAAGCGTAATTATACATCAAACGGTGTAGATAAGTACATTTTACCAGATAGTTAAACGCTATGTATTTTAATTTCTTGGTATAACTCCGAACGCTTATAGTCAGGTTTTTTCAGCGTTTTCGTCTTCTAATCTTCCAAACGTGAAAGTACCTACGTTGCTTTTCTGGTGGCAAGCCCTTATTTTATGAACAATTATATTCCGTTTTTAGTATAAATACAGAAAACAAAAACTAAAACTCATCTTTTTTTGTTCCCTCGTCGTCAACGCCGTTATGGTGTTGTTTGTCGTATTTTTCGCAATTGAATTCAATATCAATATTTTTCAACGGTTTACTAAAGTCTTCGTCACGTTTGATGCCGAGTGAAGGGTCGTTATAAATTTTATTCATATAAATAGCCCAGATGGGTAGTGCCATATTAGCACCTTGTCCGAGTTTTATTGAGCGAAAGTGTACGCTACGGTCTTCGGCGCCAACCCAAATGCCTGTTGTAAGTTGCGGGACAAGTCCCATAAACCAACCGTCGCTTTGGTTTTGTGTGGTACCCGTTTTACCGGCAATAGGATTATCAAAATGGTATTTATACCTGAGGCGTATACCGGTTCCGCTTTCCACAACCCCTTCCAATAGTTTTATCATTTTATAGGCGGTAATTTCGCTAATGGCTTCGTTGCGTTCGGGTGCGAAACGTTGTAATACATTACCGTTTTTATCTTCAATACGAGTAACAAAAATGGGCTTAATGTGTACACCTTTATCGGAAAATGTATTCATAGCTCCCACCATTTCAAAAAGAGAAATGTCGGGAGTACCGAGGGCAATGGCAGGTACTGCCGGTATGTCTGATGTTATCCCCATTTTTCTTGCCATTTTTATAACCGATTGAGGTGAGAAACGACTTATAAGCCAAGCTGAAATCAAGTTGTTAGAGTTTGCCAATGCCCATTTCAGGGTAACTTCTTCACCTATTCGTCGCGAGTCGGAATTGTGCGGCGTCCAGTAAGTGCCGTTAGCAAGTTTTACGCTGTAAGGTATGTTGGGGACCTTGAAGCAGGGTGTATAGCCTTCTTGCATAGCCAAAGTATAAAGAAAAGGTTTGAAAGTGGAACCTACTTGCCGTTTGGCTTGTGTAACGTGGTCGAATTTGAAAAACCGATAGTCGATACCTCCCACATAGGCTCGTACGAAGCCGGTTCGCGATTCCATCGACATCAATCCCGCCTGTAAGAAAAATTTATAATACTTAATGGAATCCATTGGCGTCATTATAGTGTCGATAGGACCGTTCCATGAAAAAATTGTCATCCTTGCAGGTTTTGTAAATGCCATTTGAATTGAGTCGGGTGAAATACCGGCTTTTTGCATTATACGGTAACGTTCGCTGCGACGAACAGCTTGTTGCAGAATTTTATTTATCTGTTTTCGTATTTGTCTGCGTGTGCCTTTAAATGTGAAAGGAGCGTGAACGAAACCTTGCCATTGTTTGTAAAATGCCGGTTGCAAATCTTGTGAAAGATGCTCACGGACAGCTTCTTCGGCATACCGTTGCATACGCGTGTCGATGGTAGTGTAAATTTTTAGTCCGTCTTTATATAAATTATAGGAAGTGCCGTCGGGTTTAAAATGTGTTTTACACCATTTTTTCATGCGGCCACGCAAAAATTCTCTGAAATAGCGGGCAATACCTGTGTTGTGGTTTTGCATAGTAAAATGGCTAACGCCGAGAGGAAGTTGTTTTACCGAGTCGTAAACAGCACGTGAAATATCGCCGTATTTAGCCATTTGCGACAGCACAAGGTTTCGTCGCTGCAACGCTGTTTGGGGGTGAAGAATAGGGCTATAGTGCGACGGCGCATTCACCACGCCTGCCATTAATGCAGATTCCTGCAGGTTGAGCGAATCGGGCGTTTTGTTGAAAAAGGTACGGGCCGCAGATTTTATTCCATAGGCATTATGTCCGAAAAACACGGTATTCAAATACATAGCAATAATTTCTTCTTTGGAATAATAACGTTCGAGTCGCGCTGCCGTTACCCACTCTTGAAATTTACGTAAAACCAATTGTGGCTTAGTGAGGTGGCCGCGTGGAAAAAGATTTTTGGCTAATTGTTGGGTAATGGTGCTACCTCCCCCTTTGTGTTTTCCCGTTAACAGTCCGTAAATAACTCTTGCGATTGCACGCTGGTCGATACCCGAATGCTTCTCGAAACGAATATCTTCAATGGCAATTAGTGCATTAATAAGATATGGCGAAACTTGGCGATAAGTAACATTCGAACGATTTTCGATAAAATAAGTTCCGAGAAGTTTGCCATTGGAAGAAAATATCTCCGACGCTAAATTGCTCTTGGGATTTTCAAGTTCTGCGAATCCTGGCATAGGGCCAAACCATTCGTTGGCAACGCCATAAAAAAAGGTGATTAATAATCCCAAACCAATAAAATATAGTAACCAAAATTTAACAAGGTAATTAAAAAACTTTTTTCTGCCGGTTTTCTTGCTTTCGACATCCGCCTTTTGCTTTGTCATTACTTTTTTTCCTTTTAAATGGCCAAAATTACACTTTTGTTTTATTCTTCGGAAGAGCTAAGTTCTAAGCCCACATCTTTTATTCCTTTTAAGGTGTCAACACGCATAGCTTGCTGGATAAAAAAACGATAATCACCTTTCAATGGAAAACGAAGATTTTTTTTAAGCGTGACCTTACTCTCTTTGATATTGCCCCATCCTTTTCCGATCCATTTTCCCGAATTGTCGGCGAGTAATATCTCAATTGTATCACGTGTGGTGTTACCATTGGGTAATTTTGTCGTTAAAAACAAAAATAAATTACTGTATCGGTAAGAGGTACTGTTACGCAGATTGACGTAAAAATCGTAATTACTAAGAGTATCGTTAACCTTTACATCAAATCGTACAGCTTCATCTTTGTACCAGCCGCTGTTGGGCAGGCTTACCGAGCGGTTATATAAATCGTTAGATCCACACGAAACCATTAAAAAAGCTGGTATTATTAACTCTATCAATCGTTTTTTCGAAAATAGTTTGAACATCTGTGCACAGTTTTGTATATAATGCTAAATAACGAAAAAATATTGTGTGGTATGAAAAATTGATAGGAATAGAAATGGTGAGATATTATTTTAAAGCGCCGGCCGTACTTAACCCAACTTGCAAATCTAACCACAAAGGCCAAAAATTCAAGAAAAAAATCAACGTATTTAAAATTCCGTTATTATCTATGATGAAAAAACATCATTGATCATTACAACTAACAAATCACCTAAAGAATGGGCGGAGGTGCTTAATGATAAAATCTTGATTACCGCTCTGTTAGATAGAATATTACACCGGTGCGAAGTGATAAAACTATCCGGACATAGTTATAGAATGAAATATCGAAAAACTATTTTTAAAAATAATGAAAATTAATGTAACTTTGACTCAGAATCATACATCGCTATTTTCCGAAAATGTTACATTTTTATTATTATGAACCAATTTGTACTATCTTCATAATTTTGCAAAAATGTAAATTATTTTTGTATTGTTAAAACGTAAAAATATA
>QIKE01000017.1 GCA_003232915.1 Bacteroidota bacterium
TTGTAGTAAAATCCATTTAAACTCTTATGATCCGTTAATTCTAAAACCATGATAGAGTAAACATGTTGACATCTATATTTGTTTTTTGTTTCAAAAGAGCGCATTATTGCGTTTAACGTTTATTATACATCATTGTCATTTTCGACTGTATATAATGTCGGAGATATTGGTATTGCTATAGTATCTTATAATAGTTTTTCTCCAGCAAAAGAAGCATTTTCACTTTTAGATTATGCAATATCATTATTACCGTTTGCTATTAGAGATATTTTTTCGTGGGACACTAATTTCTTTTTAACGAATATTTGTTTTCAGGTAATAAATTAACGATCTAAACAGATTAATTTAGACGTCATTTAAATTGAACTAATATTCAATATTTATGAATATTTAAAAACCAGATTTTAAAAAAGTAGTATTTTTGAAGCTAATTTATAAAATTAACTTAAAATTTATATAGTAATGAAAAAAGTAACAATTGTTGGTGCCGGTAGTGTAGGGTCGACCTGTGCTGATGTTTTAGCCAAAAAAAATTTCCTCGACGAAGTAGTATTAATCGACATTAAAGAAGGTATAGGCGAAGGCAAAGCCCTTGATATATGGGAGAGTTCGGCGATAAATCATTTCGATACAAGGGTAAAAGGTTTCACCAATGATTACACAAAAACCATTGGATCCGACGTTGTTGTCATCACCTCGGGCTTGCCACGAAAGCCTGGTATGTCACGTGACGATTTGATTTCGACCAACGCAAAAATTGTGCGATCTGTAACCAACAGTATTATGTCGGCTTCGCCCGAAGCCATTATCATTATTGTAAGTAATCCACTTGACGTGATGACTTATGCTGCTCATATTGAATCGGGAAAGACTGCCAACAAAGTTTTCGGACAGGCCGGTGTTTTAGATACTGCCCGCTATCGTGCTTTCATAGCATCGGAGTTAAGTATTTCGCCTATGGATATTCAAGCTTTGCTGATGGGAGGACATGGCGATACCATGGTTCCTTTGCCACGTTATACAACCGTTTCGGGCATTCCTGTAACCGAGTTGATAGCCAAAGATACATTAGAAGCCATCGTTAACCGTACCAAAAAAGGCGGCGGTGAAATTGTAAACCTTCTTGGTACTTCCGCTTGGTATGCCCCCGGAGCTTCTGCCGCTCAAATGGTTGAATCGGTAATTCAAAATCAAAATCATATTTTTCCTTGTTGTGTTCGTCTCGACGGGCAATGGGGTTTGAAAGACGTTTATCTTGGCGCTCCTGTGAAACTAGGTCGTAATGGTGTAGAAGAAATTATTGAAATAAAACTCAACGACCAAGAAATGGCTCTGTTGAATACTTCCGCCGGCCACGTTAAAGAAGTTATGGCCGTTTACGACAATATAATGGGATAATATTAAGAGGCATATACTGATGCAGGTGTTACTTGTGTTGCTGCTATTGGCATTCTGATAAACCAAAAAGTTGTCTGCCTAAAAAGATGGTTTTTAGTATTTTAATCAGACTACTTTTTTTAGCAAGTGAAATATTTCCGGTAGCATCAGTGCAATTCAACAATAAAATGTCTCAAAATAATGAAACGAATTGTAATACTTACAGGGGCGGGAATGAGTGCCGAAAGTGGTGTAAGCACTTTTCGAGATAGTAAGGGTTTGTGGCAAAATCATCGTATTGAAGAGGTGGCATCACCCGTTGCTTGGGAACGGAACCCTGAAATGGTACTTGAATTTTACAACCAACGGCGCAAGCAGTTGTTCGAGGTAGAACCCAATGCCGGTCATTATGCACTTGTTCGGCTTGAAGAAAAATACGAGGTGCAAATTATCACTCAAAATGTTGATGACTTGCACGAAAGAGCCGGTTCGTCGCAGGTTTTGCATTTGCATGGCGAATTGAAAAAAGCCCGTAGCTCTGCCGACCCGTATTTGATTTACGAACTGAACCATTGGGAATTGAAATTGGGCGACTTATGCGAAAAGGGTTCACAACTTCGCCCACATATTGTATGGTTTGGCGAAGCTGTTCCTATGATCGAAGCTGCTGTTAAGTTGTCAACAACAGCAGATATTTTTCTCGTTATCGGCACTTCTTTGGTAGTTTATCCTGCAGCCGGACTCATTAATTATGTTGAGCGCAAAGTGCCCAAATATTATGTAGATCCCAAAGCATCTTGGGTCTCAGGTATCTCCGGTATGCAAATTATCAACGATAAAGCAAGCATTGCGCTTCCTAAACTTGTTGATAACATGTTGCAAAAAATCTCAACAAAAAATCTATAAAATTAATATTGTTACTGTTAATATAACGTTAGAATACAGATGATTATAGTGTTTGCGTATGCAAGCATTAGAAAAAAGTAATTGAAACATACAGAAAATTGCGTATTTTTAGCGAAATTTTTGAAAAACATGTCAGTATTGGATTTCAGTGAAATCAGGCCATATAATAAGCAAGAGGTTAAAAAGGCGTTGCACCGTATTGCCAATGCACACGAACTGAAAAGTATATTAGAGTTTTTGATGCCCGATATAGATTATCAAATTATCAAAAATCAGATTCTCGAATCGAAAACTACGGCAGAGTTTCAGAAAAATTTTATGGACAAAATTTTACGGGCGATTATCGAACGTTATGCCGAAGCGTTGACTTTTGAGGGATTCGATAAATTATCAAGAGACGAATCCTGTCTTTTTCTTGGTAATCATCGCGACATTATTCTTGATTCTTCTATTCTCTGCATTTTGTTACTTGAAAACGGTTTGGAGACTTGTGAGAATACTTGGGGCAACAACTTAATGGTTTCACCGTTTATTGTGGATTTGGGAAAAGTTAACCGTATGATTACCGTTTTCAGAAAAGGCTCGCCTCGACAATTATTAAAAAACTCGCAAGTTCTTTCGGCCTATATTCGCGAAGCCATTATCCGGCGAACAAAATCGGTATGGGTGGCACACCATAAAGGACGTGCAAAAGATGGAAACGATAAAACCGATTTAAGTGTTCTGAAAATGCTTTTACTTTCGGGCGATAAAAACATTATTAAAAATCTGAAAGAATTAAATATCAGAATTGTTACCGTTTCGTACGAATGGGAACCATGCGATGGCAGAAAAATACGAGAGCTCTTTCATTCACAGGAAAATACCTATGTAAAAAATGAAGACGATGATCTCGAAAGTATTATCGGTGGTGTTTTAGCCGAAAAAGGTCGTATCCATATGGTAATTAGCGATATGCTAAACAATGTACTTGATGAAATCGAGCCCTTACCAAACATTAATAAAATGGTAGCCAAAATAGCTAACCGTATTGATATGCAAATTTATCACGATTATAAACTCTGGCCAGCCAATTATCTTGCCTATGATATTTTAAAAAATAATACTCTCTTTGCCAATAAATATACTAACAATACAAAAAGATTATTTGAAAAGCGTTATCGTCGATCTGTTGATATTGTAGGTATTGAGAACGAGAAAATCAGAAAGATGTTTTTGCTTATTTATGCCAATCCGGTTATTAACAAATTGAAAAACGGCTTTTTATAATATTGTATTCCCTTTTATTTGCTGACGGTAAGTATTGTTAATCATTTTTTCTTGTTTTCTACCAACAAATCGTCTGAGTATATGTAAGAAATTCGTTTCTTTGTTGACTTAATTTTTATACGTCGATTATGGACCATAAAGTTAAGTACTTATTTGTAACCGGGGGTGTTACTTCCTCTCTCGGAAAAGGGATTATATCAGCTTCGCTGGCCAAACTTTTACAAGGACGCGGTTTTTCGGTAACTATTCAAAAGCTCGATCCTTATATAAACATTGATCCTGGTACCCTAAATCCTTACGAGCATGGTGAGTGTTATGTTACCGACGATGGTGCCGAAACCGACCTCGATCTCGGCCATTACGAACGTTTTTCGAACATTCCCACCTCGCAGGCCAACAACATTACTACCGGGAGAATTTATCAGAATGTGATTAACAAAGAAAGACGAGGCGAATACCTCGGTACAACCGTACAAGTTATCCCGCATATTACCGACGAAATAAAACGGAGTATTCGTTTATTGGGACAAACGGGTCATTACGATTTTGTGATTACCGAAATCGGTGGAACGGTTGGTGACATCGAATCGTTTCCTTTTATAGAAACCGTCCGTCAAATAAAATGGGAAATGGGCAACAAATGTGCCGTGGTTCATCTTACGCTTGTGCCTTATTTGAAAGCTGCCGGAGAGCTGAAAACTAAACCTACACAACACTCGGTAAAAACTTTGCTCGAACAAGGAGTACAACCCGACATTATCGTTTGTCGTACCGAGAAACATTTAACCAAAAGCATAAAAAACAAAATTGCGCAATTTTGTAATGTGTCGCCCACTTCGGTTATCGAATCTATTGATGCCAAAAGCATTTACGATGTTCCGCTGTTGATGCGCGACGAAAAACTCGACATAGAAATATTAGAAAAAACAGGAACCCCCATACCCAAAACCCTCGACCTGCATAACTGGGAACGTTTCCTGTATAATTTGAATAACCCAAAAGATGAGGTAAGCATTGCTCTTGTGGGAAAATACGTTGAATTGAAAGATGCCTATAAATCTATCAATGAAGCTTTTGTGCACGGTGGAGCTAACAATCAGGTTACTGTAAATATTAAACCGGTGAGTGCCGAAGATATCGAAAAATCAACTGCCCAAAACTTTCTTAGCGACGTGCATGGTATTTTAGTGGCTCCGGGTTTTGGGATTAGAGGTATCGAAGGAAAAATTAAGGCCATCCGTTATGCCCGCAAAAATAAAATCCCTTTTCTTGGAATTTGTTTGGGTATGCAATGTGCTGTAATTGAGTTTGCAAGAAATGTTCTAGACCTAAAAGGTGCTCATTCAAAAGAAATGAATGAAAATACACCTTATCCCATTATCGACCTGATGGAGAAACAAAAAAAGATAGAAAATATGGGGGGAACGATGCGTCTCGGAGCTTACAACTGCCGACTTGATAAAGCATCCGTCAGTTATTCGTTATATAAAAAAGAAATGATTAGCGAACGTCACCGTCATCGTTTTGAATTTAACAACGATTATCGAAAAATATTTGAAGAAAACGGCGTCAGGTTGGCAGGTATCAATCCCGAAGAAGACTTGGTGGAAATTATTGAACTGAAAAATCATCCTTGGTTTATCGGCGTTCAGTTCCACCCCGAATACAGTAGCACCGTAAAAAATCCACATCCCTTGTTTACCGGTTTTGTGAAAGCCGCTTTGGAGCACAAAAACAAAAAGTAATAATAATAAATTACACATACTGCCAAATATTGGACTCAAAAGCCCTGACGTATCAAAAATCCAGAAGATGGATTTCTTAAAGAAGTGTATTGCTAAAGCAAAAACAGCAAAACCGGCAATTATCCTCAATACCGAAAAAATATCGGCGGATTTACAAAATAGTAACCGAAGGCTGATGTGTGTTGTTGCCCGAAAAATAGAAAACGGTTCCGTTAAAAAAAATTCGATATTCATATTAGCCCACATAACATTACAATACCGAATGGATAATTTTGCTATTTTTGCGTTCCCGTATAATGTTAACAAAATTAAGGCGCAATGAAAGTTACCCGACTATTTGACTTATTACCTTATTACGAAGAAAACTTCCAGCCCAAACCGGATGTGCTTGCCGGAAAAGTGAACAAAAAATGGGTGAAATATAGCATTCTACAAATCCGTGAAATTACCGATAACATCAGCTATGGTTTGCTGGCTTTGGGGATTCAATCCGGAGATAAAATTGCTACTATTTCGGCTAATCGTCCCGAGTGGAATATGATAGACATGGCTATTTTACAAATCGGTGCAATTCACGTACCCATTTATCCCACAATTAGTGAAGACGACTATCGTTATATTCTCGAACACTCGGAAGTTCGGTATATTTTTGTGTCAGGAAAAGATTTGTATCGGAAAATTAAACACATAGTACCCGAAATAAAAAATATCGAAGGACTTTATACTTTTCGACATATTGACGAAATACCACACCTTGAAAAATTAATTGAAACAGGCAAAGCTTACGACGACAAAACTTTACTGGAAACTCGTAAAAAACAGGTTAGCCCCAACGATACAGTAACTATTATCTACACCTCGGGAACTACCGGCTATCCTAAAGGAGTGATGCTTTCGCATAACAATATTCTTAGTAACGTGATGCATATTTTTCACGTTTTTCCAGTCGATGAAACTTGTAAGGCATTGAGTTACTTGCCGTTATGTCATGTTTACGAACGAACCAATATTTATATCCTTCTTTATCTCGGAGTTTCTATTTATTATGCCGAAAATATGGGAACTATTGCCAACAATATAAAAGAGGTAAAACCGCATATTCTAACCACAGTGCCTAGGTTGCTCGAAAAAGTTTACGATAAAATTATGGCCAAAGGACGTAGCCTTACGGGAATTTCACGAAGATTGTTTTTCTTTGCCGTGAAGGTGGGAAGCCAATACGAATACGAACACAACAACTTGCTACTTAAGCTACAGCTTAAACTTGTTGATAAAATTATTTTTAGCAAATGGCGCGAAGCACTCGGTGGCAATATGAGGGCGATAGTATCGGGAGGAGCAGCTCTGCAACCGAGGTTGGCACGTGTTTTCAACGCAGCAGGTATCCCGCTTCTCGAAGGTTACGGTATGACAGAAACATCACCGGTGATAGCTGTTAATACTTTTGAAAAAGGCAGACGAAAAATCGGTACCGTTGGACCACCACTGAAAAATTTACAACTGAAAATTTCGGAACAAGGCGAAATTCTTGTTAAAGGCCCCAGTGTAATGAAAGGCTACTACAAAGACTCCCAACTAACTGCCGAAACCGTGATTGACGGCTGGATGCATACCGGCGATGTGGGTGTTGTAGACAACGACGGTATGCTGAAAATTACAGGAAGAGTAAAAGAAATTTTTAAAACATCAATGGGTAAATATATATCGCCCGCTCTTATCGAAAACCATTTTAAAGAATCGCCTTTTATTGAGGAAATTATGGTTGTGGGCGAAAATCAAAAATTTGCCGCCGCTATCATTGTTCCCGATTTCGAGTATATGAAAAACTGGTGCAAGATAAAAGAAATTAAATTTAGTAGCAACAGCGAAATTATAAGACATCCTGTAATAAAACAGCGATTTAAAAAAGAAATTTACCACTTTAATTCGTTTTTTGGCGATACCGAAAAAATAAAAAAATTCGAATTGCTCGACCACGAGTGGAGTATCGAAACCGGTGAAATTACTGCCAACCTGAAGTTGAAACGTAAATACATTTACCAAAAATATGAAGATGCTATAAACAGAATTTTTAATATTGTTGAAACAAAATAGCTTGAACCAAATCAGGTTAATCCTTTTGTAAATCTCCATATGGGTAAATATTTGGTTTATATATTTACTTTACAATTCATTATCTAATAATGGGGGAGTGTGCCAAGCCAAATCCACTCTACATTGCAAAATAGTTCAACTTAGCGCTTATGAAAAAGGAATTGCGGCTTTGTTTTTGTCAGCACCTTAAAACAAAGGAGATTGCATCGACTACAATCGTTAATATTTTTCAATTCGCAGTTATTAAAATTGCTTTTTCGTTAAAATTACCGGATGTGGCCTTGCAAAACCATGGCTTTGTTTTTAACCGTCGTTAAACAGGCATACGATAAAACTGAACTTATTTCTCAATTTTATAAATTTCCATATAGTTAATGTCTCAAGTTATATTTTTGGTTTACAATACGTTATATTCTTATTGAACAACTTAACATATTACTTTGTTACAGAAAACAATTTTTTACCGTTGCAATATACTTTTCACTAATTTTGTCTGTGATTTTCACAGACAAAACGGCATCTAAAATTAAATGATATGATATTGATATTTCGCGCAATAAGTTTTGTTTTACTTATTGTTTTTTCAACTTCCCGTGTCTTTGCCGGTTGGGTTATTATGGAGAAAACTACCGACAGTTTTGGAAATAAAAGTGTAAAAACCACTTTTATTCAAAATAATAAAATCCGTTTCGAGGGGGCAACTTCTATTGCTATTCTCAATCTTCAAAACAAACGGTTGACGATGATTTTTCCGCAATATCGCACTTATTGGGAGGGTGCGGCAGAAGCTTTTCGCAATAACACACTCAAAGCTTATGATGCTCAAATGAAAATAATGATTACCAATGCACCCAAACAAGACAAAGAGATTTACCAAAAGTTGTATAAGGAGATAAAAAAGCAACTTAAAGATACAATTGTTGCCGACTCGCTGTTGCCGGTTGTGCATATCGACAAAACCGGAAAGCACGACTCCATAATTGGCTACCCTGTTGATGAATACCGCGTAATCGTTAACGATTCGACTAAGGAATATATTTGGGTTACCCATAAAGTAAGTCCATATAATGAAGTGGATTTCCAAAAAATGGTTGATTTTAGCAACAGCCTCAATCCTTTCGACCGTAAAAGCCGGATTACCCAATCCAAAGCGTATGCCGATTTGATAGTTAACGGAATGGTATTGAAATCGGTAGAAAGTCATAAAGCCTATAAAGTTGTTACCCAAGTAACCCAAGTCAGAAAAGTAGATTTTAATGACGATATTTTTAATCCACCGGTCGATTACCGTAAAACTTCGGTTATGGAAATTATGCAAATGAACCCTGTTGGCGACAATTTGTTTCCCGAAAATAAAAATTCGGATGAGGATTCGCAAGACGAAGGTTTTCCTAACTTAAAATAAGATAATTTATTTTAACAGTGATGTATTCACCTAAAATTAATAAATAAATACACTATGAAACGTATTTTTGTTTTTCTTGTTGCAGGCTTTATGTTTACTACTTTGCATGCGGCAAGTACGCAATCCGACACCCTTGAAAACATTATTGAAAATTGGCTAACGGCCGGGCCTGTACAGGTAAAAATGCCTGTTTTTGCCAATCAAAACAATTTGCACGGTAAGAAATTTACAGTAGCCGATCTTTTGAAATTTGAAGATAAAAAAGTGAAACAACCCAAAGTGGGCAAAACTTTTGAAGGCGAAGCCGTACGTTGGCAAAAAACAGCAGTTGACAAAAACGGCGACATGATTGTCGGTGCTGTTAAAGCTACGGAATATTATCTTTTCCGGCAAGCAACGTATATTCATCTTGCTCAATTTTTAAAAATAGAAATTAAAGTAAAAAGTAACTTTTATTTTGAACTTTATGTTGACGGCAAAAAAGAAGCTTCCAATTATTCCAAAACAGCTACCGGCAAAGAACCTATAAGTAAAACCATAAGTCTGAAACTGGAGAAAGGACGACACCTTTTGTTTATCAAAGCGCTTTATCACAACGACAGCAGCAAGGTAAGATGGGAAATTGAAACCACTTATAAAATATTGACAAAAAAAATACAAACACCTCCTGTTTTCAATCTTTCGCCAGAAACTTCTATGGACATCAATCATTTGATGAATGGGAAACGATTAAGTGGCGTATCGGTTTCGTCCACCGGAGCTTACTACTTGCTACGTTATAGCGAATTTTTTCCACCCAACGGTAAAAACGAATCTTGGTCGGAAATTGTTAATGCCGCAAACAACAAAGTTGTTTTTAGTTCGCGATATGCCAGCTTAGGTAATATTCAATGGATTCCACAGCGAAACGCAATAAGCTATACAACCAAAAGAGGAGGGAAAAATTATTTGATAAGCCTAAACATCAACAGTCACATTGAAAAAATAATATTGCAAACTCCCAAAGAATTTAATACTTATACATGGTCTACTGACGGGAGTTTTCTTATTTACAATGTATCGGATAAACTTAAACGAGATAAATCGGGTGTTTATAAAATTGAGGGTATGCCCGACCGTTGGCCTTGGTATCGTTCGCGTTCTCAACTTTTTTTGTTACGTATGGATAATCTCACGAGCACACGGCTAACATGGGGATACCTCACTAACAGTTTGCAAGACATTAGCCCCGACGGAAGACACATTCTTTTTTCGCAAAGTATTCCACAATATTCCGAAAGGCCTTATTATAAACAGGTAATGATGCAAATGAATCTTGCGACCATGAAAATTGATACTTTGTGGGAACAAAATTTTGGCGGAAACGCCACTTATTCTCCCGATGGCAAAAAACTGCTCGTTACTGGAAGTGCCGCCATGTTTAATGGTGCAGGAGTAAATTTGAAAAAAGCAAAAATTCCAAACGATTTTGATGTTCAGGCTTATATCTATGATATTAAAAGCGGAAAAGTGCATTCGATTACCGGCAATTTCAATCCGTCGGTAATAGATGCGCATTGGAACACCGAAGACAAAACCATCTATATTTATGCCGAAGACCGGACTTATCGCAATATTTGGCGCTATCGTTCCAGTAATGGTAGTTTTGAAGCCCTTCAGGTGAAAACAGATGTGGTAAATAATCTTGACTTTTCGCACACCGGACACACTATGGTTTATTACGGAAGTAGCATAACTTATCCTGCCGTTGCTTATATTTTCAATTTGCAAACCGGTCGACAAAAGCTAATTGCCGATCCTGAAAAGGCTTTTTTCAAAAATGTGCAATTCGGCAAAACGGAAGATTGGGATTTTAAAAATAAAAAAGGCTTAACTATTGTGGGACGAATATATTATCCTCCAGGTTTTGATATAACAAAAAAATACCCGCTTATTGTTTATTATTATGGAGGAACAAGTCCCACATCACGCAATTTCGGAGGTCGTTATCCCAAAAATCTCTTTGCTGCAGCAGGTTACGTGGTGTATGTGTTGCAGCCTTCGGGTGCCACCGGTTTCGGACAAGATTTTTCAGCTCTGCATGTGAATAAATGGGGTGAGGATAATGCCAACGACATTATCGAAGGAACTAAGAAATTTTTAAAAATCCATAGTTTTATTAATAAAGATGCAGTGGGCTGTTTGGGAGCTTCTTACGGTGGATATATGACGATGTTTTTGCAAACCAAAACCGATATTTTTTCGGCAGCCGTTGCACATGCCGGTATCAGTTCCATCTCATCCTATTGGGGACAAGGTTATTGGGGCTATCTTTATAGTGCGGTGGCCTCGGCCAACAGTTTTCCTTGGAACAACCGTAAATTGTATGTCGATCATAGTCCCCTTTTTAATGCCGAAAAAATAAATACACCTTTGTTGTTGTTGCACGGAACTGCCGATACCAATGTGCCTACGGGTGAAAGTATTCAGCTTTATACTGCGCTAAAACTGTTGGGCAAAACGGTAGCTCTTGTGGAAATAAAAGGACAAAACCACCATATTGTCGACTATAAAAAACGGATTCGTTGGCAAAAAACCATTTTGGCTTGGTTCGACAAATACCTGAAAAGCCAAAACGAATGGTGGAATGAATTGTATCCGAAAAAAGATCTTTAAAAATGGATGCTGCAATTAAAAGAAAATTGCTGGAATTTCTATCGCCTTACATTACCGAAAATCGAAAGCAACTTTTCGAAAAAGTGCTTCGATTCCGTACAAGTTATATTACCGTAGTACTCGAAGATATTTATCAGCCCCACAATGCCAGTGCCGTTTTGCGCAGCGCCGATCTTACGGGAGTACAGAATATTCATATTATCGAAAATAGAAATACTTATAATCCAAACCCCGAAGTAGCTATGGGGTCGTACAAATGGCTCAATTTGATAAAATATAGCAAAACCGAAAACAATACTTTGGCTGCATACAAAACTTTGCGCAACCATGGATATCGTATCGTTGCCTCTACTCCTCATACTTACGACCAAATGCTCGACGATATTCCACTTGACGGGAAAATGGCCATCGTTTTCGGTACCGAATTGAAAGGGCTGTCGCAAATTGCAATCGATAATGCCGACGAATATCTCCAAATACCTATGTATGGTTTTACCGAGAGTTATAACATTTCGGTTTCGGCTGCATTGGTACTTTTTTCCTTGACCGAAAAACTTAGAAAATCGAATATTCGTTGGCAATTGAACGATGAAGAAAAATCGGATATCTTACTCGAATGGACAAAGAGAAGTATTAAGCATTCAGATATCTTTGAAAAAGAGTTTCTGAAAAACTTAAAACACTGAGAAATATCCTAACCATCAATACCGGCATTCCAAGATCGAAGAATCCGTTTTGGAATGTCGAATACTTTGTTTCGATTATTATTTGTGAATTCCGATTTTTTTTGTTTAATATTGCTTTTATATATCTTCAATTTGTAACTTCGGCACGTAATATATTATTCTATGCGTAAATTATTTTTCCTTATAATAACAACATTGTTTTTGTTGGCAGGATACGGGTTAACGGCACAAAGTTATAGACCACCTAAGCCTTTTATGACTAAAGCTATGTATCGGGTTTTTATCCGTATGCATTTTGAGTATCCCAAAAAAGCTTTAAGAAATAACGAGCAAGGACGATTTGCACTGCATTTTACCTCCGACGAAACAGGCAAAATTATCCGTAAAAACATTACCGAATCGGTTTCGGCGACTGTAGATAGCGCTGCTTTGCGTCTGTTCGACAAAATTATTTGGCTTCCAGCAATGCAAGATGGCACAGCAATCCCGGGCGAAGGCAATTTTTCACTAAAATATAAAATAAAAAAATTTGAGAAATTAACAAAAAAACGAGGCTATAAATATATCGTCTTACCTTATCAACCGGTTGATTTTTCTTGTAGAATTTATAAATCCAAAATGCTTGATAAACAGCCGAAACCTATTCTTGGACAATACAAAAGTCTTAAAGATTATATTTATTCGCAACTCAGCTATCCTGCGGAGGCACGCAAGTTTAGTTTAACCGGTACTGTCCAACTTTCATTTGTGATAGAAACAAATGGTTTGCCTTCTAATATTCATATTGTTAATGGTGTTGGTGGCGGTTGCACTGAGGAAGCTATCACCATCTTAGAAAATTTGCGTTGGATGCCCGGAATCAAAGCGCACAAAGCTGTTAGAGTTACTCAACAGTTGAAAATAAGTTTTGCCTTGAATAGAAGGAAATCTTCCGAATACATTCCCAGCCAAAATACAGAAGGTGGGTTCCATTGAACGTAATAAACTTACCGGTGGGTGCTCCATAAAACGAAATGGCAAGGTAAGATCTAATACAAAAAATCTGAACTAATAGTTCGAAAACAAACGATAATACAAATGACACCAACGGACGTTTTCACAATTTTTAGGAGCTAAATACTTTCGAAATATGTAACAAAACGAATAGGAAAGTATTGTTAATAAAATAACTATTTCCTATTTTTTTATATTATTTTTGCACACAATATAAAGTACAACTTTTTAAAAACGATAAGCAATGTATAAAAATCTTGAAAGTGTGCCCAAAGCATACAACGAATCGGTAAAAGCTTACCGTCAGGGTTCTACCGAACGTAAAGAACTAAAAGACATAATTACTGAAATGAAATCGACACAAATCGACATTCCTATGGTAATTGGCGGCAAACGAATAACTACTGACGAAAAAGTTGCAATTCGACCACCACACGAACTTAAACACACACTTGGCTATTATTATAAAGGAGGTGCCGAGCAAGTGAAAATGGCTATTGATGCCGCATTAAAAGCCCGACAATCATGGCAGGATATACCTTGGGAACAACGAGCTGCGATTTTTCTTAGAGCTGCCGACTTACTTGCAGGACCCTATCGTGCCAAAATAAATGCTGCAACTATGCTATGTCAGTCGAAAACAGTTTTTCAAGCCGAAATTGATGCTGCTTGCGAATTAGCCGATTTTTTCAGATTCAACGTGCAGTATATGACAGAAATATACGCTCAGCAACCCGACTCGGCCAAAGGTATATGGAACTATATAGAATACCGGCCTCTCGAAGGCTTTGTATACGCACTTACACCCTTTAACTTTACTTCTATTGCGGGCAATCTGCCTTCGGCACCTGCTTTGATGGGTAACGTTGTGGTTTGGAAATGCTCGAAGACGCAAGTGTATTCGGCCCGCATAATTATGGAGATATTCGAAAAAGCCGGATTACCCAATGGTGTTATCAATTTGATATTTGTTTCGGGTCCGGTAGCTGGAAAAACCGTTATGGAACATACCGATTTTGCCGGATTCCATTTCACCGGTTCCACCGAAGTGTTTCAATATATGTGGAAAACTATCGGCTCTAATATTGCGCATTACAAAACTTATCCGCGCATAGTAGGCGAAACCGGAGGAAAAGATTTTATGATAGTTCACAAAACAGCTCAGGTCAACCCTGTAGTTACCGCCTTGGTTAGAGGTGCTTTTGAATTTCAAGGACAGAAATGTTCAGCATTATCAAGAGCTTATATTCCCAGTAATCTATGGGGCGAAATCAAAGAAAAACTTGTTGAACAAGTGAAAAGCATCAAAATGGGTAATCCTGAAGATTTTTCTAACTTTATGACTGCCGTTATTGACGAGGCTTCTTTCGACAAACTGTCAATGTTCATTGACAAGACAAAAAACAATGCCGATGCCGAAATTATTGTCGGTGGCGAATACGATAAATCCGAAGGTTATTTTATCCGTCCAACGGTTATTGTTACTCCCAACCCCCATTATGTAACTATGGAAGAAGAACTGTTTGGCCCCGTACTTACTATTTACGTTTACGAAACCGATAAGTGGGAAGAGACTCTCGACATCCTCGACAATACCTCACCTTACGCACTTACAGGAGCTGTTTTTGCACAAGACCGATATGCCGTTGACTTGGCTAAAAAACGACTTATACATGCTGCCGGTAATTTTTATATTAACGATAAACCAACCGGTGCAGTTGTAGGTCAGCAACCTTTTGGCGGTTCGCGTGCTTCCGGAACCAACGACAAGGCCGGCTCAAGTTTAAATCTTATGCGCTGGGTAAGTCCGCGTACTATAAAAGAAACTTTTGTTCCACCTACGGATTATCGTTATCCTTTTATGGAAGCCTAATACATTTTGTAATTGATTGCCGTTATTTTGGTCGTGCTGTTGTGTAAGGCTTTTGCTAAGTTAAATGCGACGCAGGAACTATTTTATTTCCGTTTTTAAGGCTTGTAAATTGTTGAGAAAATGCAACATTGCATATATCGAAATGTGTAAATATTTTACAAAACTATAGAACAAACGTAACTACTCAGCGAGTATACAATGTAAACAATCAATACACTATATAATAAAGATTATTAAAATTCTTTCGTTAAAAGGTGTGTTAAAAGTTCTACTTCGCTGATGTTCCGTATATTAATCATTTTATGTTTCGTAATATGCTTTTAGTATGTTTCAGATAATCAGCGAAATAATAAAATAAAATCCACTGTAGAGCATCGAAAATACCTAACTTAAGTTATTATATATCAATTGACAATATACTCAATATCATCCTGCTATAAGTAACTATCGTGAGTCAAGCCCAAGAATGTGGCGCCTTCTGCCATTGACAATGTATTTTTTTCGGATGGGATAAGCTTTTGGAGTAACGGGACTAATTGAAACTGTCCTGCCAAAGTGATGTTTTCCGGCAAAATTGTTTTTTGAGCAGGAGGTGAAAAAACTTAATGTCAAAGCAAACAAAAAGGAGAAAAGAAAATATTTAATAAACCGATTCATCAGTCGAATTTTTTGAATTTGATTATGCTGCAAAGATATAAAAAATTTATTCATGTTTCTTTTTTTTAAAAGAACATTAAAAGAGGGGCAAGGTTGCATAGAGGTAAGTCGAAATTTTATTTTACCAAAAAAAACGTATCTTTCAGCTTGTTTTTACGTTGAATATTTTATAATTTGTTTTCTGAAGAAATACATTATTTTTTTTTTGTAAAAAGAAATATGTTTATGTTATCGTTAATTGATAAGAAAAATGAAATGTTGAGAAAAAAGCAAATAAGTTTTCGTAGAGGTCTGTTCTATTTGCTATTTCTTCTGTCTTTTGCTGTATTGTTGATATTCAGTATATTATGGATATATACCGAAGTGAAGCGACAGAAGAGAAATATGAAGCGAATACCGGAAATGATGTCTTTTGCTCAACGCAAAGCTATTAAACAACAAGCAAAAAATGCGGTAGCCTATATTAAATCAATGGATCAATTGAATCAGGCTATGCCTGAAAACGAACTTAAGAAAAACATATTAAATTTTTTGCAAAATATCCGTTTTGGTTATGCCGGTTATGTTTTTGTGAACACATTCGATGGACAGGCACTTATTTTTGATGGTAAAAAATTGAAAAAGTACAAAAGTGTTAAAGATATGCGAGATCCCAATGGACAGAAATCATTTCTATTGGAACTCAATGCCGTTAAAAAGCCCGGTGGAGATTTTATAGAGTATTATTTTAAAAAAATTGGTGGAAATATCCCGCAACCTAAGCTAGCATACATTATTTCGTATCCAAAATGGCACTGGATAATTGGTGCTGGAGATTATACCTCCGATGCAATGAAACGTGCCAACACAGTAAAGAAAATAATAAAAAGAAGTGTCGAAGGTAAAATTGTCGATATACTTGTTGTTTTTGTTTTTTTGATAATAAGCACATTAACCGTATCGTTGGTTATTTCTCATCATCTAAATAAACAGTTTCATCTATTTCAATCTCATTTCAAAAACAATAAAGGGGGTTTAATTGATACTAAATGTCTGTACATTACAGATTTAAAAAAGCTTGCAGATGAAATTAACCGGATTGAGAGAAAAAATAAAGAAGCGGAAAACAAGCTAAACAAGTATCAAACGCATCTCGAAAATTTGGTTGATGAACGAACGGTAGAATTAAAAAAACAAAATGAGAAGTTAGAACGATACAATAACTTATTTGCAAATCGCGAATTTCGTATTAAGGAACTAAAAGTCGAAATAGCCGAACTAAATCAACGTTTGCGTGATGCGGAATTGAATAATTAACGATTCAAGATTCAAAATGATAGAAGTTTAATTTTGGTGCAAACCAATAGAACTGGATAAATTAATAAGGTAGGAGACCAAATCCGACTCTTAATATTCAACATCTCAAGGTTTATTTGCAAAAAAAAATACGTAGAAAGTATTCTACAAAATAAATAGAATCTTAAACGAATTGCTAAAAGGGCAATAACTTTTTAAAACCAATTGTATGTCAAGTGAGTTAAAATTAAAAGTTGAAAACGAACAACTAAAGGAAAAACTTAGAAAACTTGAAACTGTATTACAAGAATATAGAAAGTTTCCGCAACTCGAATTTTCTGTCTTTAGTTCGATGATGGACGAATCAAGAATAGGCATTGTAATTCATAATGGTAAAGAAATTTTGTATGTTAATAATGCGGTTTTATATCTTACAAATAATACGACGAAGGAATCGTTTGTTGGTAAGCAAATTAAAGATTTTGTTCCATCCGAAATGGAAAAATTGGTTTGGGAGCGTATTAATAAATTAAAGGAAGGAATATCGGTTGTATCGCTTGAAGAAAAACTATCACTTCCCAATGGCAAATCGGTAGAGGTTATTATAAATGCTCTTCCTGTTTTATATAATGGGAAATGGGCTGCTATGCTTATGTTGCGTAATATTAGCGAAGGGAAAAAAGAAAAGCGGGAAAAGGAGCTATTGCAAGTTCTTGAGCAAGTACCGGCCAGCATTATCATTACCGATAGTAGACAAAATATTCAATATGTTAATAAGCATTTTTATGATTTAACGGGTTATAATCCTGAAGAAGTGATAAATAGTAAACCATCAATTATTTCAAGCGGAAGGTACGACAAGAAATTTTACAAAAAAATATTTGAAACGGTTATCTCGGGTAAAACATGGGAAGGACAAATGATTAATCGTAAAAAAGATGGCCGTTTTTATTGGGAGGAAGTTGTTATAAAAGCCATTTTTGACAAACAAGGAACCCCCAGTCATTTTTTTTCGATACAAACCGATATTACCGAAAAAATTAATTTGATTGAGGATTTGAGGATTGCAAAAGAAAATTTGGAGTTAAAGGTTAACAATCGTACTGAGGAGCTTGAAAGAAAAACTATTTCACTTGAACGAATGCAGGAAGCGATGGCTCTACTTCTCGAAGATTTAAAAGAAAAACAATCAAGCCTCGAATCGGCCAACCGGCAGCTCGAAGATGCTGTTAGTAGCCACGAATCGTTTAGCTACTCGGTTTCGCACGACCTTAAAAAACCGGTTCAAAACATTTATGATCTGATGATAGTTTTAAAAGATTGGCATTATAATCAGTTGGATGATAGGGGAAAAGAATTGATGGATGATATTATGTATAATGCAAAAAATATGATTTTGCTTATAGAACATTTATTAAAATTTTTATGAACAGGCATCGAAAAACCAGATATTGTAAAAATTGATATGGTACCGTTGAGAGTATCGGTATTTGAAAAAATGAAGCAAGTTTATTGGATTCTACATGCAAAACTTATTTTAAAATAAGCCCATCCGTTCGAAGTCGATTATCCGTTAATAAAGCAACTGATTATCAATATTTTATCTAATGTAGTTAAATACTCTAACAATGTCGAACAACTCAAAATTGTTGTCGATTCGATAATAAAAGAATCGGAAAAAGGAAAAATGCTAATTCATTCTTTTTCCGGTAATGGTGTGGGTTTTGATAATAAAATTGCGGAAAATAATTTTTATGTTTTTCGTTGTTTTTTAAAACAACGAATTCGAGATGACAATGTTAAATTTACGGTTATAAAAAAAATTATCGAAAAACATAATAGCATAGTTTCGGCAAAAAGTGAACTTAATATAAAGGTGCTCGTATTTCGTTTACTAATCTTACCGAAAGCCCTTAATATAAGATATAAGGCTTTTGCATACACCCACTCTTGGTGATTCCTTGATGCTTATTTCGAAAAACAACGATATTTCTCTTATAATTTTAGATATGAATTTGCCTGATGCAATAGACGTGGAAAGCATACATCAATTAAAAAATATTTTTGCCAATCTTCCTTTTGTGATGCAAATAGCTTGGGCTTTCAGTATCGAAAAAGAACAAGCCAAAAGAGGCCGGAGCCGACGAATGTACAGTAAAGTCTGTTTGGTTGGATGATCTATACAGCAAGCTAATTATGTTTTGTCGCAAAGCAATCATTCGCAAATCAATATGATAAGTGTAATGTAACGCAAACGATTGTATTCTGCCGATTAAACTCTAATTTTATCTGGTTTTTATTTTTAACATAAGTTAATATCAATATAAAAATTACCGGCACTTTATCCGGTGATTTTAATATTTTTGTACTTTGATTACAATGGAAAAGATTTTTTTTAACACTAATATGCAATAAAATGGCAAAAGCTAAGTATGTTTTCCTTTTTGGTGATCGTAAAGCGGAAGGAAATGCAAAAATGAAAAACCTTTTGGGTGGCAAAGGTGCAAACCTTGCTGAAATGAACCTTATCGGGGTTCCTGTGCCTCCCGGATTTACTATAACCACTGAGATTTGTACAATTTATAACGAGAAAGGAAGAGACTATGCTGTTGATTTAATCAAAGAAGACGTAATCAAGGCAGTGGTTCATGTGGAAAATATTATGGGTATGAAGTTCGGCGATCAAGAAAATCCTTTGCTTGTTTCCGTTCGTTCGGGTGCCCGTGCTTCAATGCCAGGAATGATGGATACCGTTTTAAATCTCGGCCTCAACGATAAAGCTGTCGAAGGGATAGCCAAAAAATCTAACAACCCCCGTTTTGCTTGGGATTCGTATCGCCGGTTTGTTCAAATGTATGGCGATGTTGTTCTTGGTATGAAACCCGAATCGAAAGAATCGCAGGATCCGTTTGAAGTAATTATTGAAGAAATAAAAGATAAAAGGGGTATTCAATTGGATACTCAACTTACAGCCGGCGATTTAAAAGAGTTGGTACATCTTTTCAAAACTGCGGTTAAAAAACAAACCGGCCACAGTTTTCCCAATGATCCTTGGGAACAACTTTGGGGAGCTATTATGGCCGTGTTTGATAGCTGGATGAACGAAAGAGCCATTCTTTACCGTAAATTGAACAAAATTCCCGAAGAATGGGGTACTGCCGTAAGTGTTCAGGCTATGGTGTTTGGGAATATGGGCGATACATCGGCTACCGGTGTGGCTTTTACTCGGGATGCCGCCACAGGCGAAAATATTTTCAACGGCGAATATCTTATAAATGCACAGGGCGAAGATGTAGTTGCGGGCATTCGTACACCACAACAAATCACCCATGAAGGCTCATTGCGTTGGGCAAAACTAACCAATGTTTCCGAACACGAACGTGTCTCTAAATATCCTTCACTCGAAGAAACAATGCCTGACGTTTACAAAGACCTTTACGATACACAGGAAAAACTCGAAAAACATTATCGCGATATGCAGGATATGGAATTCACCATTCAAGACGGTAAGCTGTGGCTACTGCAGACGCGTACCGGAAAACGTACCGGCGCGGCTATGGTTAAAATTGCCTTAGACATGTTGCATGAAAATATTGTTACTAAAGATGAGGCGATTATGCGCGTTGAGCCTGGAAAACTTGACGAACTTCTACACCCTGTTTTTGATGATGAGGCCATAAAAAATGCAAAAGTTGTTTCAAAAGGTTTGCCAGCATCGCCTGGTGCAGCTACCGGGCAAATTGTTTTCTACGCCGATGATGCCGAAAAATGGGCATCCGCTGGTAAAAAAGTTATTTTGGTACGCATCGAAACTTCTCCCGAAGACCTTAAAGGGATGAATTCCGCAGAAGGCATACTCACTGCCCGTGGCGGTATGACCTCACACGCCGCCGTGGTGGCGCGAGGCATGGGAAAATGCTGCGTATCGGGTGCCGGTAGTATTAAAATAGATTATAAAGCCCGTTCCCTCAAAATGGATGGTAATGTTTATAAAGAAGGCGATTTTATTTCGCTTAACGGCTCCACAGGCGAAGTTTACGACGGTATGCTGAAAACCGTTAACCCCGAAATGAGCGGCTATTTTGGGAAACTGATGAAACTTGCCGATAAAAAAGCCAAACTGTATGTGCGTACAAATGCCGATACTCCTCACGATGCACAAGTGGCACGTGCCTTCGGTGCACAAGGTATCGGCCTTTGCCGTACCGAACACATGTTTTTCGGTGGCCATAAAATTATTGCTATGCGTGAGATGATTTTGGCCGAAAATGAAGAAGACCGCCGCAAAGCACTCGAAAAATTACTCCCCATACAACGTAACGACTTCGAAGGAATTTTTGAAGCAATGAAAGGCCTGCCGGTTACCGTGAGGTTGCTCGATCCACCTTTGCACGAATTTGTTCCCCACGACGAAAAAGGTCAAAAAGAAATGGCTGATGTTATGGGTATTTCTGTAGAAGCTATCAAAGCCAAAGTGGAAGAACTCAAAGAGTTTAATCCAATGCTCGGACATCGTGGCTGTCGACTCGGAAATACTTATCCCGAAATTACCGAAACACAAACCAGAGCTATTATTGAGGCTGTACTTAATCTTAAGAAAAAGAAAATAAAAACATATCCTGAAATTATGGTCCCCCTAACGGGAAATCTTGTAGAAATGCAGATGCAGGAAAAAATTATTCGTGCTACTGTAGAAAAAGTTTTTGAAGAAAGAAATGATAAAATCGACTATCTCGTGGGTACTATGATTGAAGTTCCACGTGCTGCCCTTACCGCTGACAAAATAGCTAAATCAGCCGAATTTTTCTCTTTTGGTACTAACGATTTAACCCAAATGACTTTCGGCTATTCGCGCGACGATGCTGGAAAATTTTTACCCGTCTATATCGAAAAAGGCATTCTGAAAAATGACCCGTTTCAGATTCTCGATCAAGAAGGTGTTGGCCAACTTGTTGAAATGGCTGTGAAAAAAGGTCGTAAAACCCGTAAAAAAATTAAACTCGGTATTTGTGGCGAACATGGTGGCGAACCAAGTTCTATAGAATTTTGTCATCGTGCCGGACTGCATTATGTTAGTTGTTCGCCGTATCGCGTGCCCATTGCACGCCTTGCTACAGCGCAAGCTGCTATTATGAACAAAAGAAGTTGGAAAAAACATAATAAATAATTTTTACAAAAATCCATTAGAAAAAAATATACCGTGCGAAGTTGTTCGTATGGTTGTTTTTTGATGTTAAACACAAAAATAATTTTTTTGTCGATTTATTTTTTTTATACCTTGCAGCCCAAAAATAATTGTTTAACAACCCATTTGATATGCAAAAAAATCCGGATAAAATTCTTGCAGTATTGAAAGATTATGGAATTTCCAATGTTGCCAAGCTAAATCATAACTTGTCATACGACGAGTTGTTTGAACACGAAACTAACCCTCATAACGACGGTTATTCGCAAGGTATTGTTACTGACAGTGATGCTGTTACCGTTGATACGGGAATATTCACAGGTCGCTCACCCAAAGATAAATATATTGTGGAAGAAGAAACATCAAAACACAATATTTGGTGGCGAAACGAGCTGAGAACTTCGTCCGATAACAAACCCCTTTCGGAAAAAAACTGGGAATATCTTTACGATTTAAGTGCCGGACAACTTTCGGGCAAAAATCTTTATGTGCAGGATGGTTATGCCGGTGCCAACAAAAATACTCGCATACGTATAAGGGTGGTTACCGAAATTGCTTGGATGGCACATTTTGTAAAAAATATGTTTATTAGACCTACCGATGAAGAACTCGAAAATTTCGAACCAGACTTTGTAATGCTAAATGCTTGTCGTACCACCAATCCTCGCTGGAAAAAAATGGGAATGAATTCGGAGGTTTTCACCGTTTTTAACTTAAAAGAAAAAAGAGCCGTTGTAGGTGGTACGTGGTATGGTGGTGAAATAAAAAAAGGTTTTTTTTCCATTATGAACTATTATCTTCCTCTAAAAGGTATTGCCGCAATGCATTGCTCTGCTAATGTGAGTAAGGATATGAAAGATGTAGCTATTTTCTTCGGCCTATCGGGTACGGGAAAAACAACACTTTCTACCGATCCCAAACGGTTGCTCATCGGCGACGACGAACACGGCTGGGACGACGACGGAATTTTTAACTTTGAGGGCGGATGCTATGCCAAAGTTATCGACTTGAATAAAGAACGTGAAC
>QIKE01000091.1 GCA_003232915.1 Bacteroidota bacterium
CCATGATCCGCTTGGGGCGGAACACACAGAAGAATGATTATAAAAGCCCCGTAGGGGCGTAATATTAGTAAACCCGACTTTCAAGTCGGGGAAATGAAAAAACGAGTACCGGTTTTGGCGGGATTTTTGCACACAGGTTGCAAAAATCGTGACAAAACTAAAATACAGACAAGCAGTTAATTACAAAATTATAAACATAGGAAACATCCATGATTGGTTTTAAACTCATAAGGGAATGATTAAAAAAGCTCCGAAGGAGCGTAACATTAATAGCCCCAGGTGTTTAACCTGTGGAATAATGGCTTTTCCATTCCACGGGTTTAACCTGTGGAATAATGGCTTTGCCATTCCACGGGTTTAACCTGTGGAATAATGGCTTTTCCATTCCACGGGTTTAACCTGTGGAATAATGGTTTTGACATTCCACGGGTTTAACCTGTGGAATAATGGCTTTTCCATTCCACGGGTTTAACCTGTGGTAGAAAAAAAATGGCATAATCGTTTTGGCGGGATTTTTGTTTTTTTGACAAAAATTGTGACAAAACATAAACAACGTATTAACAGCATATTACAAAATTATAAACATCTAAAAAATACCCGATGATAACAATGGAATATTGGTAATCGGTTTCGTCAGCTTATCCTTTAATGAAGTGAATCACGGTATACGTGCTATCAATAAAAATCAATGGTAAATTGTGTAATATTGTCAGTTTGTTCGTCAATATATCGGACATAAACAAAACCTTGGAACAAAAAAATAAAAAAAATGACTATCCAATTTATACAAAATACATTTTCTTTCGTTAAATTACTATTTTTGCAGGCTTTGAACAACGCTCCTAACCGGTTTTTTTACCGGATGCGAAAAATGAAGTTTAATATGGAAACGAATAATCAAATGGATCAAAATCCTGAAAAAAACAAAAGTATTCAGGAGGAAAAAACAGAAATTGTCGTTGAAGCAACGCAAAAAAATGAAGCCGGCGAACCTCAGATTAACGAAAGCGACAAGTCTCGAATCTTTGAACTGATAAGGGACGAAGCACCTGCCACCGGTGATGTGCAAGACGCAATTAATAAAATATCACAAAAAAGTGAGACAAACGAAGTTCAGATTAACGAAAGCGACAAGTCTCGAATCTTTGAACTGATAAGGGACGAAGCACGTGCCACCGGTGATGTGCAAGACGCAATTAATAAAACAGCACAAAAAAGTGAGGCAAACGAAGGTCAGATTAACGAAAGCGACAAGTCGCAAATCTTTAACCTGATAAAGGACGAAGCACCTGCCATCGGTGATGTGCAAGACGCAATTAATAAAACAGCACAAAAAAGTGAGACAAACGAAGTTCAGATTAACGAAAGCGACAAGTCGCAAATCTTTGAATTGATAAGGGGCAAAGCAGTAGCCACCGGTGATGTGCAAGACGCAATTAATAAAACAGCACAAAAAAGTGAGGCAAACGAAGTTCAGATTAACGAAAGCGACAAGTCGCAAATCTTTGAATTGATAAGGGGCAAAGCAGTAGCCACCGGTGATGTGCGGGAGGCAATTAATAAAACAGCACAAAAAAGTGAGGCAAACGAAGTTCAGATTAACGAAAGCGACAAGGCTCAAATATTTGAATTGATAAGAGAAAAAGCAGCAGCCGCAGGTGATGTGCGGGAGGCAATTAATAAAACAGCACAAAAAAGTGAGACAAACGAAGTTCAGATTAACGAAAGCGACAAGGCTCAAATATTTGAATTGATAAGGGACAAAGCAGCAGCAGGTAATGATAATGAAGCAGGAGAAAAAACTTTTCGGGGAATAAAAAAAGACGAAACGACAAAAGATTCCAAAAAATTGCAAGCCGTGGATAACTACAGCGAGATTAGCACAACCGAAAAAACATATATTCTGGTGCTATTGCGCGATACGCATACCAATAAGTATTTTAAAAGCAGTTTTTTGCAGGAGGCCATAAATTATGAACAACTGAATAAACAGGAACTGATTGAGTTACTTGAAGAAGTTGTTCAGGAAAGAGATATCCTCAAGATTAAAGATCAAATAGCAAAAATAAAAGTAGCATTTTATAAAAAAAATAAAGAGGAAATTCAAAAAGCCAAAGAAGCATTTATTGCCGAGGGTAGTATTGAGAAAGACTTTAAACATGTAGAAGATCCTTTGGAAAAGCGTTTCCAAGCGGCTTTCAATCATTATAAATACAATAAAGCAAAATATAACGAAGAACTTGAGCGCGAAAAGCTAGTGAACCTTAAGGAAAAACTTGATATCCTTGACGAATTGAAAGAGCTTATCAACTCGGAGGAAACACTAAAAAAGACTTATGACGAATTCCGAAACTTACAGGAAAAATGGAAGGAAATAGGTCTTGTACCGGCAAACGAGCTGAACAATTTATGGCAAAACTATCATTTTTTAGTTGAAAAGTTCTTTGATAAGGTACGTATTAACAAAGAGTTGCGCGACCTTGATATGAAAAAAAATCTTGAGGCTAAAATTGTACTTTGTGAAAAAACAGAAGAACTTTTGCTTGAGGAATCAATTATCAAATCGTTCAAATTATTACAAAAATACCACGATGGATGGCGCGAAATAGGTCCTGTACCCTCTGACAAAAAAGATATTATTTGGGAACGTTTTAAAGCTGCTACCAATAAAATTAACGAACGTCGCCGTCAGCATTATAAAGAGCTTCAACAAGAACAAGAACGAAATTTTGAAGCAAAACAAGCGCTTTGTGAAAAAGCCGAGGAAATTGTAAACGAAAACTACTCCACTATTCGGGAGTGGCAAATTACAACTGATAAAATAAATGAGCTACTGAAAATGTGGAAAACCGTCGGACACGCCCCCAAAGTACAAAACGACGAAATTTGGGCACGTTTTAAAACTTCACTCGACCAGTTTTTTTCATTCAAAAAAGAGTTTCTTGCGAAAATTAAAGAACAACAGATCAATAATTATAATTTGAAAATTGACCAGTGTGTTCGTGCCGAAGCAATGCAGGATAGTGATGAATGGGGCAAAACCACCCGTGAGCTGATTAATCTTCAAAAAGAATGGAAAAAAACAGGTCCTGTACCGAGAAAGTATTCCGATAAAATATGGGCGCGGTTCAGAGCCGCTTGCGACCGTTTTTTTAATAGAAAAGAAGAGCATTTTAGAACGATACGTAGCTCCGAAGACGAAAACCTGAAACTTAAACAAGAACTTATTACCGAAGTTAAAAATTTTGAGATTAAAGAAAATAAAAAAGAAAGTCTCGAATCACTGAAAACTTTCCAAAAACGTTGGATGGAAATTGGACACGTGCCTTTTGCTTCAAAGGATAAAGTACACAAACAATATAAAGAAGCATTTGAAAAATTGATGGACAGCCTTAATATAAATAATATAGAAATTTCAGCACAAAATTTTAAGAGTAAAATCAATATGCTGAAAAATAGTCCCAACGGCGATCGAAAGCTTTCTCACGAGCGCTACCTGCTGTCGCAAAAAGTGAAAAAACTCGAAGATGACATCAAACTTTGGGAAAATAATATCGGCTTTTTCTCACATTCAAAACAATCGGAAGCACTTAAACGCGACTTTGAAAAAAAAATTGACAAAGCCAAGCACGACTTGCAATTGATGAATGAGGAAATAAAATTGATAAACAAAGAGTTGTAATAAAAAATATAGGTAGTTACGGCTTGGTTCTACAACTAATCGGTTTTAAATTATCGTTTCAGAACTTGAAAAAGCAGCAAATCTTGATGCATTTTGTTACAGAAAAAAATACTTTTATCCGTTCGACTAGTAAAACTATATAGGTGAAATGCGAATATCTCAATTTGTTAGTGGCTACTTTAACCATTAAAAAAAGCTATCAAAAAAACGATTGGCTTTTTGAAGAACTATTAACCCTTACTCCGCGCTTTGTTTTACCAAAGCCTTAATGAGACTATAGCTGTGGCCTAATCCTTTGTGTTCAAAAGAATATTTAATCAATCCGTAATTCTTTGCATAATAAAAGTGATAGAAAACGGTATCGCCGGGAAACTCGCTGTAATCTTCCGAAACGGCATGATAAACATCAAGATAGGTATTTCCGTTTAACTCCCACTGCGCAATTTTTTCTTTATTGATAAAAGTTCCTTCTTCTCCTCCAAAAGCTATTCTGGCGCCAAAAGGAAACATCGGGCCAAAGGCAATTTTATAAGAAGTCTGAGAAAAATATATGCGTTCTTCGGTATTGGGGATATTATCGGGAACCTGAAGATTATTAGCAAACATCTCGGCTTTTAATAAACCGGTTTTATTGTAATTAAAATATTCCCACATAGCCTTATATGTAAACTCGGCAGTAGTTCCTGGATTTTGTTTTCGGATTTCTTCCTGTGTTGAGTAAATACTTACCGTATCTTTGCTAAGAGTACTGTCGTCTTGATAAATCCAATAACTTTCCGGTAAAAAAAACAAGTACGCTTGAGATAGTGTAGAAAAATCATAATTGGGCACTACTGACCCCTGGCCAGGTGTAGATTGGTTGGTCGTAGTATTACATCCAAACGAAAGCAACAATACAGTTACAAATAATATTACATTTATCCGTTTCATTAGTATTTTTTTTTGCAAATCAATAATTTAACTTATTATTTTTAATAATATACAATTTCAATAACCTTAAAAAACCTTACTTCAACTTGCAGCAAAATTAATAAAAACAGTTAATGTTTTTTCTAAAAAACTAAATAATATTTTTAATCTTCTGACACATAAAATACAAATTGCTTGTTTTGTATAGTGAACATAATGCCATGCTACCCCAACCCACAAAGTTACATTTTATTATAAAAGTCCTAATGAAACAATTGATAAATAATACAATGATTATATATCAAAAATAACCAAATGCGAATAATATCATCTATGAATTATTATAGCAATTAGCCAAAAAAAAAGTTTTATCGGTAAAAGCATTGTATTCAATTTTTATTGTAAAGGCAATTGATAAAAAAATCTATTTGGATTCGATTGCATCAGTCATTTTCCGGATATTTCTTTTACTGATCGGGCTATTTTTCTGATAATCAATCTCCTCTATAATCTCATTACTATGGCATGAATCGCCTGAACAAGACAACTGTTTTCCGGTTTTGGGGTCTTTGATAGAACTGGAGCATTGTTTTTTAAATTGCCCACCTTTCAAAAAAAACATTTTTATGGCAAAACCTGCAAAAGCAAGTCCAAGAATAACTATAGAAAGAAAAAATAATTTAATGAACATCTCCATATATTTTGATTCTGCAAAAATACTATTTTTTATGATTCGAGATTATGTATTTGAGAGATAAAATATTGATGTACCGGACATGGTTTTCAGGTGGATAATGATACAACTTTCACATCAGCGCCCAATATACCAATGTATTATCATCGTAACGGGAATTAAACAAAAATTATTGTTTTCCGGGAAACGATTCCACAACTTGCACTTTCAGGTCGGGAAAAGCTTTTACAACTTTAACTTTGATATCGGGGAATGATTCTACAATTTGCCATTCGCCACAATCGTCGGGAAACGATTCCACAAATTTTATCTTTAAGTCGGGAAAACTGTTTACAAATTTGATTTTAATATCAGGAAACGACTCTACAAATTTGATTTTTCCGTGTAGTATAATCCCTTTCCAAGTACAACTGTCACTAACCACATTGCCAGCTGCAACTGCACACAAACTGCCACTGGTTTTGCTGTCGCAATCGGTAGGGTAGAAACCAAGCAGTGAAAATATCACCATTGTTATTGCAAAAGCAGGCAGATATTTCAAAACAGTTTTCATATATTAGTTTTTTTCGATCTGTTGGAAGATTTTACCGGGTGTTTTATCAATAGATAAATAAACTCTGTGATTTTACACTTTTCATAAAATATTAATTGAATATTATTTTTGTAAACATTCCTACTCATTTCTTTTAAATTGTGCTTTTTTTATGCTATCGTAAAGAAATAATTATCATAAGTGATCGAACAATATGTATATCCCACTATTGTTTAGTACTTATTAAATCGTTTTCCGAAAGAATAACTTATGTACAGGGTTGGATAAAAAACAGTATTTGTTTGTCCTGACATAATTTTAATACCCATAGGGATAATGTCGACAATTCCGCCAACTTCAAGGGCTGTGGTTTTCGTGTCGCGTTTTCCAAATTCAAAATTCAATCCTATTTTTGCATAAACGCCAGGATGAAGCGATATTTCGTTCAGTCCTTTAGTAAAAGGTGCTCTGCCATAAATATCGTCCCACGATTGCTGCGAGGGATCGAATTTTTCGGTTTTAATATTGTAACTAAAATATCCGGGACTCACTTCGTAAAAATACATAGCATATACATAATAAGGTTTGGCAATGCCGATACTAGCACCAAAACCGTAATGCAATCTCACTTCCACTCCGCCCCAGTAAGGTTTATCGTTGAGAAGTTTCTTCCATGCAATTCCTCCCCGCAGAAAAAACACATCGTTCAATTTGCCATAAACATAGCGTTGGGCATTAACGGCATAAGAATTTAGCTGTTTTTTTTGCTTATACGACTTCATATAAACCGCTTCAATTTCCCAAAGTCGCGTTTTAAAAATCGAAATGCGCTTTCCGTTGCGGTAATAAATTCCCAAACCTAGATTGTGTGCCACAAACCCGAAAGTTTTCATATGGTTGTATAAAATAAGGTTTTCGATGCTGTCGGGAGATTCTGTATCGAATTGACAAAAAACCTGTTGCGACAAAGCAACAAAACTTAAAACCAATGCTATTTTAATGAAAAGCCTCATATCAATACAAAATGTTCTTTGTAAAAGAACAGGAAGAAAAACAGCAAATAGCACACCAAAAAAGAAAACTTCCTCTTTTTTTAATATTTATTTTCTTTTTGGTACTTATAGCTCTCGCCATAAGCTGCACACTTGTTCGACGACTTGCACGAAAAAGCCATCATAGCGATAAAAATTATTGCTGATATTAAGATAACAATTTTTTTCATAACTTTACAAAGAATTATTAATTTATTTATTTATTTACGCAAAGAAAAATAGAATTTCTTTAAATAACAAATGAAATTACATTTTTATTGTTAAGAGACTAAATTATTATGCTAAAAGTTGCACCCGAAATAGAAGAAAGCTGGAAGTTATCTCTTGAAGATGCCTTTAAAACGGAGAGTTTTAGAGCTTTAAAATTATTTTTAAAAGAAGAGGTAAAACATTATACTGTTTATCCACCGGGCAAATTTATGTTCAATGCCTTTAATCTGACACCACTAACAGCCGTTAAGGTTGTAATTATCGGACAAGATCCATATCATGGGCGGGGACAAGCACATGGACTAAGTTTTTCGGTTCCTGATGGAGTAAGCATTCCACCTTCGTTGAAAAATATTTACAAAGAGTTGCACAACGATATAGGAATTCCAATACCTAAAACCGGTAATTTAGAGAACTGGGCACGACAGGGGATTCTTTTGCTCAACGCCACTTTAAGTGTGCGGGCACAACAAGCCGGTTCGCATCAGCGAAAAGGCTGGGAAGAATTTACAGATAGTGCCATTCGTATGGTTTCGGAATTGCGATCGGGGGTAGTTTTTTTGCTTTGGGGAAAATATGCCCAAGACAAAGAAAACCTAATCAATATACGAAAACATTATGTGTTAAAAGCACCACACCCTTCGCCTTTCTCAGCCAACAGAGGTTTTTTCGGCTGTCGTCATTTCTCAAAAACCAATGAAATATTGCGTCAAAACGGTCTTTGTGAAATCGACTGGAATCCACAATAAATCTTTTTATCGCACTGAAACATTAACTATTATATCTTTTATGAAAAAATTAAACACTAATAATTTGCCCCATTGAATTAAGTTTTTAACATCATTCAACAGACGCAATAGCCCTTAGGTTGCATTTCACGTGGTAAACCTTTTTTCTCTTTTCTATCATCACTGTCTAATACTCATCAATTTCTGTGTTAAAGAAACTCCCATGACGTATATGTTATTCTATTTCAATGGACTGATTGTAATAAAAGTTGGAGCCGGTTCTATGCTTTGTCCTATTTGGTACCAAGGACGGAGGCGCACTGTCAGTTCTAATTTTTTAATGTTCTCTTTATTATTTCTATCGGCCAACAAGGCAATAATGTCGTTGAGCGAATCGGCAGTAAAAATCTTCATCAAATTTATTCTTATTAACAAAGGAAATTCGGCTGAGGCTTGCGGCAGCACTTCCACTCTATCTTTCAGCTTTCCCGAAGCATACTGCACGTTTTTCAAATACACCTCCCAATCAAGACCTGAAATAGCAGCTTTTTTAAAATTCGGATTGTAAGCTTCCAAAGCAATACTTAGTGTGGTGGGTAGTTTTCCATTCAGAATAGACTGTCCGAGCGCATAAATTTGCTCCATAGTAAAATCTTTTTCGGAATGAACATTTTTTAGATTAATCCCGTCCACCTCCACAATTTGTATGTTAATAAGTGAAAATTCGCATTGTGCAAAACGTTTCAATTCTTCAATCTGCTTGACAACATCGCACGATGAGAAGAAGAAAATGCCAATAAGCAGAAAAATAATAAGAGATGTTTTTTTCATCAGTTTGATTTTATATTTTGTAAAAATTCTTATGGTTTGAAATAGTTGTGGGAGACAAAACTCTAAGTTTTTGTCTGTTTTACCGCTCTTTTACGCTCGTGTTCGCTGAGGGTAATTTTCCGTAGACGCAGTGAACGCGGTGTAACTTCGAGATACTCGTCAGCGCGAATAATTTCCATATATTCCTCAAGCGAAAATTTTATTTGTGGCGGTATTAGCACTTTGTCGTCGGAACCGGAAGAGCGCATATTGGAAAGTTTTTTCGTTTTATTGACATTTACTACCAAATCGCCAGCGCGTGTATGTTCGCCGATAACCTGTCCAGAATATACTTCGTCGTTAGCGGCAATATAAAACCGTCCGCGATCAAGCAGTTTCCAAATTGCAAACGGAACAGCAGTACCATTTCCCATAGAAATCAGTGCTCCGTTGTTTCTAATCTGAAAATCACCTTTCCATGGTTCAAATGATTTGAATTGATGAGCGGTGACGGCTTCTCCTTCGGTAGCTGTAAGAATGGCGTTGCGTAAGCCGATGATTCCACGTGAAGGAATGCTGAATTCGAGCATCATCCGATCGCTTTTCGCTTCCATATTCAAAAATTCACCTTTACGTATGGTAACGATATCAATAACACGTCCCGAAAAGCCTTCGGGAACCATAACAGTGAGATTTTCTATTGGTTCGTGTTTCACTCCGTTTACATCTTTGATAATAACTTTGGGCTGTCCCAATTGAAACTCGTAACCTTCGCGGCGCATAGTTTCCACAAGTATCGAAAGATGAAGGATTCCTCTTCCATAGACCATATAAGCATCAGCCAAGTTGGTTTCTTTCACTCTAAGCGCCAGGTTTTTTTCAGTTTCGTGAAAAAGGCGATCGCGTAAGTGTCGCGAAGTAACGTATTTTCCTTCTTTTCCAAAAAAGGGAGAAGTGTTAATGGTAAACAACATGCTCATAGTAGGCTCGTCGATTTTGATGGGAGGTAAGCCCATTGGGTTTTCAAAGTCTGCCACAGTGTCGCCTATTTCAAAGTCTTCGATTCCCATAAGAGCAATAATGTCGCCGGCATACACCTCTTTCTTATATTTTTCTTTTCCAAGACCCTCGAAGCGATAAAGTTCTTTAATTTTCGATTTGGTGATGGTGCCATCACGTTTTACCAGCGACACGCTCATTCCGGCCATCAGTATGCCTCGCGATAGCCTGCCAACTGCAATTCGCCCAAGATAAGTTGAATAATCTAACGAAGTAATTTGCATCTGAGGAGTGCCTTCTTGGTATTCTGCCGGCGGAATGTGATTGAGAATAACGTCGAGAAGATACGAAACGTCTTTGGTAGGATTTTCCCAATCTTCGGCCATCCAACCCTGCTTCGACGAACCAAAAACCGTTGGAAAATTCAATTGTTTTTCGCTTGCACCAAGGTTAAACATTAAGTCGAATACAGCTTCCTGAACCTCGTCGGGCGTGCAGTTCGGTTTGTCCACTTTGTTAACAACAACTATTGGTATAAGGCCAAGGTCGATGGCTTTTTGTAATACAAAACGCGTTTGCGGCATAGGTCCTTCAAAGGCATCCACGAGCAACAACACACCATCGGCCATATTGAGAACTCGCTCTACTTCACCTCCGAAATCGGAGTGTCCAGGTGTGTCGATAATGTTTATTTTAACCCCTTTATAGCGTACCGAAACATTTTTCGATAATATGGTAATACCTCTTTCGCGTTCCAAATCGTTACTATCAAGTATTAGTTCTTTTACATCTTGGTTGTCTCTAAACAATTTAACCTGATAAAGCATTCGGTCGACAAGAGTGGTTTTTCCATGGTCAACGTGCGCAATAATAGCAATATTTCTGATTTCGTTCATTAACTAGTTTTTTTTATTTTTTTTAATACTTAACCCTTTTGTAGATGAAATAGACTTTTGCTTTTCGTCCTACTCATTGCGTAGAGTGAGCATATACATTAATTTTAAGGATTGCAAAATTACTACTATTATTAAGACAAAAAAACAGAAGTTCTTATCGGAAAAATTGATTCGGTTTGTAGCCTCCACGAAAATAATTATTGCGGACGCATAACCTATGAAGTTTTTTGGCAATTAACTATTTCACGAATTTTTTAATACTGATTAGCCAACTTAGCTATTGTGGGCGGTGCATTATGTTCGAGTACTATGAGCAATTGTCAGTGTATTTCACTTTTTCACCATTCATCTTCCTGAAAGTGTTGAATATGGATGCTGTATTGCAGTGCGATAAAATAATATCGGGCTTTCTAAAAACTATTGAACCTATTTAGTCACCACATATTTTTCTACAAAGGTTTTCCTTTCATTTTTTCAGGTTTTGAATATGTTTTAATATAACGATAATTCGAACAACAACTATCCAATTGACTCCAATATTAATTTGCCGGTGTAGATTATGGTAAACTCGGTACATGGAAAATAGAAAACTTTATCTTTGCAGCAAAAAAAATAGCGAAGATGAAAAAAATCCTCTTTCTTTCGATACTACTTTTTGCCGGTTTTACGGGATTTTCACAAAGCCACAGCATCAACGGAACAATTGCCGGACTCGAAAACGCTAACATTTACCTGATGCAAGTGAACCTCGACTTCCAAAAAATTGTGGACACTACCCAAAGCGATGCACAAGGCTCGTTTACTTTTAAACTACCCGATGATTTGCCTGTAGGTATGTACCGCATTGTTAGTCATCGTAAAATGATCGACCTGATTTACAATCGCGAAAACATTCGTTTTGTTACAACCGGACAAGGCGAAAATAAAGGATTGCAAATTGTTGAGTCGGTTGAAAACATGTTGTATTACAAATATTTGTTTGTAAAAACCGATAATCAATCGAAAATGGATATTCTAAAACCGGTTTTGCTGCAATATCCTCAAAACGACACTTTTTATACTGTGGTAAAAAAGCAATATGCTCTTTTACAAAATCAAATTAACGAAACCGCACAAAGCATCATTAATGATTTTCCTAAGTTGCTCGTAGCACATTACGTAAAAGCCGACAACCCACCCCTACTAAATCTTGATTTACCCTTAGATAAACAACGCCAACAGCTGAAAAAACATTATTTCGAGAACGTTGATTTTGCCGACAGTTTGCTTTTGCGTAGTAATGTCCTCACTTCGAAAATTGTAGGTTATCTTGCTTTGTTTCAGAATAAAGATATGAGCAAAGATGAGCTCGAAGACGCATTTATTACTGCTATCGACACGGTATTGAACAAAAGTATGGTGAGCGAAAAAACCTACGTTAGTGTGTTGAAATATTTTACGGGAGGTTTTGAAGAATACGGCTTTGAAAAAGTGTTGCAACATCTTGCCGCTTACAATCACTTAGGCGATTTTTGTGAAAATTCGAAAAAAAAAGAGGTATTAGAAAAACAACTCGACCTCATTAGCAAGTTAGGCATTGGAAAAACAGCACCATTGTTTAAGACAAAAAGTATCAACGGCAAAGAAGTGGATTTGAGCAAAATACATGCAAACCGAACACTCCTTGTGTTTTGGGCAAGTTGGTGCCCCCATTGTACCAAGTTACTACCAAAACTGAAAAAATACTATGATCCGGCAAATACAAAAAAACTTCAAATTATTGCCATTTCGATAGACGACAACAAACAAGACGTGTTAAACGCAATTCACGATCACGGCTATCGGTGGATAAATATTGCCGAACTAAAAGGCTGGGACGGCCCTATTGTCGAACAGTACAACGTATCGGCAACACCAACTTTTTATTTGCTTGATAAGGATAAAAAAATTATTGCCAAACCTGTTGATAAAGATGCTTTAATAAAAGCATTAAAACAATAGAAAATCATTTTTTTTGTAATACGTAAAATCTATTTTAACAGTAAATTACTCTAATTTTGTAATATATTTATTTAAAAAAACAATTGAACCGGCACATCAAAATATTAAAAAGCTTGATAGAAAAAACAGGTCATAGTTTTGTGAGCGCATCGTCTCTACCCCGTTCGGGTTCGAGCAGGCAATATTTCCGGTTGGTTGTCGATAGTGGCAAAAAGTCGTTTGTAGGGGTGTATAATTCCGATCTAAAAGAAAACATCACACATTATTCATTTACACAGCATTTTATCAATAAGGGTCTTCCGGTGCCTACTATTTACGCCACTTCTGACGATTACTGCTACTTTATTCTTGATGATATCGGCGACGAAAGCCTGTTTGCCCATCTCGAAAAAAACAAAAACAAGCTCAGTAATATTGCGATTGAAAGGCTATTTGAAAAAGCTATCGACGATTTGTTGCGTTTTCAAATTGACGGTATTCAAGGCCTTGACCTCGAAAAAGCATATCCTATTGCATTTTTCAACCGGCGTTCAGTTTTATGGGATTTAAATTACTTTAAATATTTTTTCATCAAAACTAACGAACTTACTTTTGATGAAAACCAATTGGAAAACGATTTTCACAACATCGTCAAAAGGATAATGCAAGCCGATATGCGGTATTTCAATTACCGCGATTTTCAGTCGCGCAATATTATGTTACATCGAAATAGCTATTATTATATTGATTTTCAAGGTGGCCGAAAGGGGCCGTTGCAATACGATCTTGTCTCGTTAGTTTATCAAGCCAAAGCCAATCTTAACCAAACTCAACGCAAACATTTATTATGCTATTATCTTAACCAATTAGAAAAAAAACTTCCACGAGCAGTGGCCGGTTTCGAGAAATATTACACCGATTTCATTTATTTGCGTTTGATGCAAGTGCTTGGAGCTTATGGTTATAGAGGACTTTTTCAACGCAAACCCCATTTTCTACAAAGTATTTATCCCGCTATTTCCAATTTGGAAACACTTTTGGAAGAAAAGCAGTTTTCGGTAAAACTTCCCGAACTTGAAAATATTTTCAAGCAAATCTTAGCTTTGAAAAACAAATTTTATATTGCCGAATCAGTAGACAACAAGCTGACAGTGAATATCAACAGCTTTTCGTATAAAATAACAGGAATACCTTATGACATCAGTCCAAACGGCGGCGGTTTTGTGTTCGATTGCCGGGCACTACCCAATCCGGGACGGCTGCCCGGTTTATGCAATTATTCCGGAAAAGACCGTTCCGTTATCAATTATCTCGAAGAACATAAGGAAATCGCACAATTCAAAGACAATGTTTTTAATATTGTTGATCAAAGTATTACAAATTATCTTGAAAGGAAATTTAGCCGGTTGCAAGTCAATTTCGGTTGTACTGGAGGCCGGCATCGCTCAGTATATATGGCCGAACAACTGAAAAAACATTTACAAAATACCAACCGGCTTAATGTGGTTTTGCAACATTTAGAACAGGAGATCAAATGAAAGCAATGATTTTGGCGGCAGGGTTGGGAACACGTCTTGGCAAGTTAACTGAAAACAAACCCAAAGCCCTCGTGGATTTTGCCGGAAAACCGATGTTGCAATTGCTTTTGCTAAAATTAAAAGTACAAGGTTTTCGACAAATTCTCATCAACATACATCATTTCGGCAGTCAAATCGTTGAATTTGTCGAACGTCATAAAGGTTTCGGACTTGATGTTAGCTTTTCAAATGAAAGCGAAAAACTTTTCGACACGGGAGGCGCCATTTGGAATGCTCGCAATTTTTTCCAAACCAACGAACCCGTTTTAGTACATAATGTTGACGTTTTTTCCGACATCAATTTGCAGAAAGTACTTGAACAACACATCGAAAACGGAGCTCTTGCCTCCCTGCTTGTACACAATAGGCAGACAAAACGGTATCTTCTGTTCGATCGAAACTATCAACTTAAGGGCTGGACCAACACTACCGAAAACAATTATAAATGGGTGGATAAACCTTGCAAAGTCGTTCAACGTTTGGCTTATAGCGGCATTTGGATAGCTGGCTCCGGTTTTGTTGAAAAATTGCCGTTTTCTGGAACATTTTCCATTATCAATGCTTGGCTTGCTATGGCAAAAACAGAAAATATTTATGGACTACAAGACCATTCTACGCATTGGTTTGATATTGGTTCGGCAGAAAAAATTAAGGCGGCAGAAAATAAGGTTTACAGATTACTTAACAGTTAAGTTGTTAAATTATCGAATTCGGGAATTGTTAATCGTCAACCGAAAATTAATTAACTCCCTCCTCACCCCATCGTTCCATCGTTCCATCGTTCTATCGTTCTATCGCCCTATCGTTCAATCGTTCAATCGTTCCATCGTTCTATCGTTCTATCGTTCTATCGCCCTATCGTTCAATCGTTCTATCGTTCAATCGTTCTATCGTTCTATCGTTCTATCGCCCTATCGTTCAATCGTTCTATCGTTCAATCGTTCTATCGTTCTATCGCCTTGTTCTTCCTCGAACTTCATCAACTTATCGTTACAAATACCTCGTCGATCAAAGGCAAGCCAACGTAACGCCGGAAAAGCTGTAAGGTTGTTAACACATCTTTCTGGCAATAGGTGGCAATACGCACAAGGTCTTTTTCTTTGCCAGTAAACCCTCCCCACATCATTGCCGTTAATATCCATCTTTAGAATACGAATATCAAAAATGGCAGTAAGTAATTAGAGGGATTACAATGTTAATAATTGATGAATTACCCTAATTCCACCCTATTAAGGTGTTTTATTTCTAAAGGTTTTTTTGCCGGCCAGTTCGTCTATGGAAGGAAGTAGCACACTATTTTCAAGCATTCGGCAAGTTATTTAGTGCTCGCTGGAAAACACCCATCTCTTCGTTGGACTCATGTTGAAGCACAGTCATTTACTCAAGTAAATTCCTGAACTTCAACATTTCGTCCGCCTCGACCTTGGCGCCTACTGACAAGCACACTTGGTAATACGGTGTTTTCGTGCGGATACTATATAAGGAAAGTCGAACTCTTTGCTGTTGTGGCCGCAAGGCAAAGCTTCAGATTGCTAATAGTGTTTGTTTTGCAGATGGGCAAATTCTTGTAACAAAATTTTTTTATCCTCACCATAAAATGAAGTTAGTCTTACGCCGTTGCCGTTGATAAAACCACACGAAATACAGACGATTTTACCAAACTCAATAAAAATACCGGCATTTTGATAGAGTTCGTCAACTGTTGCCACTTCGTTGTTGTATTTCAATCGTTGCTATTTCTTCTCCCAAAGTTTCTGCATTTTTCGGGTACAAGCGGAAAATCGGGATAAGCCCGAACCGTTTCAATATCAAGAAACAGTATATTTTCGATACGGACATCGTTAAGCATAATAAAACTTGAATTTTATTGCGATAATATTCAAAAAATTTGTTCATTTGTATATGTGTTCAAGGAAAAAAACAAAGAAAACTATTTACTTTCTTTTCATACTGTTTTTGCTCTTCACGATTATTTCGTGTCATAAAAAGATTAATGAAAGCGACCCGGAAATCAGCATTTTAACACCTTTGGCAAAAGCTATCTATACCTGTCCCGGAATTATACGTGCACATATTAAAATAAGCAATACTTCGGCCATTAAAACGATAAAAGTAAATATTACCAACGCCAATTTTATTCCTATTTTTGGTGATACGATATTCCATACCGGGAATACTTTTTTTGAAAAGAACTTCTATTTCAAACTCAGCGCTCCGTTAACCGCCAAAAACGGTCTTTATTATTTTCATGTTGTTGCCGGTAGCGGAAGTAATATCAAAAACAAATATCAACCCCTTTTTCTCAAAAACAAAAACGTTATTTTCAAAGGTGCCTATTTGTTTTCCGCCAATGCCAACGGGCAAACGATAGTTACTCGTCATATTGAAAACAAGCCCGATACGCTGTTGTTGCAATTTCGGGGAGGATACAAATCTTCTGCTTTTTCGCTTCAAAGCAATACTTTATATATTTTGCAAGATCATCCGTCGGTGCTGAATGCTTTTTCTGCCGGCGATATGAAGTTACAATGGAATTATTCCCCAAAATCTCCGAATGCGGAACTTGCAGGACTCTATAAAGATGATTTGCTAAAACAACTTCTAACAGGTAGTGCCGAGGGACTGATTTATGGTTTTCAAGAAAACAATGGAATTTTGAAGTTCAGCACATCGAAGGCACAAGATACCATTCCGCACAAGATGATAACTACCGATGACTATGTTGTAGGAGAATTTGTTACCCGCTTAAACGGGAACCGGTTATGGATGGTTTTTTATCGCAAAAGCGGCACACGAATTTATCGCTTGCCATTACAGTTAAAGGTTATAAAGTTTTTCGCCACTAATAAAAAAAACAAGATAATGCTTATTGCAAATAAGGCGGGGAAAGCTTTTGCACTTTGGTACGATCTTGCAAACAACATTGTTTTTTCGGAACAACCTTTTGGTGACGGAGCTGCTACGGTAGCCTGTAAACTTACTGGAGATGAAATGATAGCAAATGCCGGACAAAATTTATATTATATTCATAACGGGGCAATCAGTAATGTTTGTACTCTCGACAGCAATCCAATAGCACTTGCTTTTGACGAAATCAACAAACATTTGTTTATCTTGTTACAGCATCAACTTATTGTAAAACAATGGCCATTGTGTAAAAATATAGAGACGCAACAATATTCCAATCAACTTACAGGTATTCAATTGTTTTATGCTTATGATGCAAAATGAAATACGGTTGACCGGCGATGGTTCACATAGCTTATACAGCCGGCATTTCGACGAACAATACCATTCAACTTTCGGGGCAATTCAAGAATCGTTACATATTTTTATTCGTGCCGGTTTTGAAACTGTAGCTACACAACAATACGAGCTAAACATCCTTGAAATAGGAACCGGTACAGCCTTAAATCTCGTACTTACCGCCATAGCTGCCAACAAGGCCAGGATCAAAGTCGATTATACAGGCATCGAAGCCTTTCCAGTAGATGCAAAAGATGTTGCTTTGTTAAATTATCCCCAACTTCTCGGTTTTGATAAACAAACGTTTCTTAACATCCACCGGCAAAAAAAAGGAAACGTTTCCGAACATTTTTCTTATCATATTTTCACCGGTAAATTTCCCGAGATGAAGTTTGCACCACAGTCATTCCATTTGGTTTATTTCGATGCTTTTTCACCCGAAATACAACCCGAAATGTGGCAAGAAAAAGGTTTTCAACTTTTATACAAAGCTATGTTTATGGGAGGAATACTTACCACCTATTCCTGTAAAGGAAGTGTAAAAAGAACGCTAAAAAATGTAGGATTTCAAATTGAAAAACTTACCGGGCCTCCTGGCAAAAGAGAATTTCTTAGAGCACAAAAACCTTTCGAGAAAACTTAAACTTTAAAATGTCAGCAAAGAGGATATCCTGTCGTTAAGGTAAATCAATAGCAATAGTTGCTACAGCATAAAAGATTTCTGAAATAATATACAAAATGTAGGAATCAGGTCAGGAATATTGGACGGGCACACTGAAAACGAGTTGATAAAAGTTAGGAGTTTTCAAAGAAATAAAATAAAAAGGACAAGAAATAAGTTTGTGATAAAAAGCGAAGAACTTTCTCTTTCTAAGCAATCCTCTATCATATATGCTGTATAATGAATTGTCGGAATTGGCAATAATTGAAGAAACATATTTCACTAAGAAGGATGTAGTTATATATGAGAAAACTTCGTTTTTTTGTAGTGTCTAATCGGAAAACGTCAAGTTCGAGACTTGCTAAGCTTTGAGTACGGCTTTTATCCCGTAACCTGAAAAATACAGGAATTCGTAATAAGATGATTTTTGAATTATCATTGCTGCAACTACAAGTCGGGCATTCGAGTATGAAACTGAAATATAAAGCATTCTTCCAAATATCCATATCCTTCCATCCTTGCATGTTATGCTTACGAAAGCGCACCTCAACAAGTAATTTTCTTACCTTTTATCTTTTGCCTTTTATTTTTTTCTACCCATTTTTCAACATCTGCACAACTTCTTCGGGTTTCAAATTAAGGACATCAATAGTAAAATGAGCCTTTTTGTAACAGGAAATCCTTTTATTTAATTTTTTTTGAACAAAAACTTCTAAATTCTTCCTACTCAAGTCTTTTAGCAAAGGACGTTTGCGTTGGACATGCAACAAACGTTCGATAATAGCTGCCTGTGGCAATGACAAAAAAATGCTAGTTCCTCCGTAACGGTTTATTTTTTCGATACCCGTGTGGTAGCAAGCTGTCCCTCCGCCTGTAGCAACAACAATTTTTTCCATCAAAAAGGTCTCTACGAGTAGCTCAGCTTCTAATTTTCTAAACACATTTTCGTCGTATTTAGAAAAAAAAAGATCAATATTGAGTTTATATTTCTCTTCGAACATCAAATCTAAATCTACAAAACGATAGTTGATTAATTTTGCCAACTTTTTACCAAAAGTAGTTTTGCCAACTCCCATAAAACCAATAAGATAAATCCGGCTGTCCATTATCAAAACTTCTTATTAAAATCGTATTCTTGTTGTTTTTCCCGATTGAATTGTAAAATCTTTGGTAACAGTAAAAACCGACTGGTTTTGAAACCGTGAGCGGTAAACCACACGGTAATGTCCCGGTTGCAAATAAAATGATTTTTGCTGTGCGTTGTTTTCGTTGAGCCGGATAACAAACTCTTGTTTCTTACCGCTGAGGTGAAAAATGCTACCGAAAACCCGAATATTTTTCTGCATAACAGCTATCCCAGGATTATCAATGGTAATGATGTTTTTTTTGTCAGCGAGGATGTCGAAAGTGTCGAGATGAATAACCGGAAGTGTAAGGATATCAATGCTGTATTCTCCGCGTAGATAGTTTACCGTATTTTGTAAATATTGTACGTTAATCAATTTTTTACGATTCGAATTCCTAATTAAAACGGCAGGATTAAAATCAACACGTGCATTGGTTTTTAATTTGACGGTTAACGAGCCTTGCGGACAACTTACCGCTACAATATTGTGACGTCCTTTGGCAATCTTAACATTGTTGATTAAAGTGGGAGGAATTGTGCCGACAACAATGTTGTAAACCGGAGTTGGATTTACAACAAGGGTATCGGGAAGCCCTCTAACATTAAGTGTGTGCACAAAATTATACTTCACCGTACCCGTTTTTTTGTTGATAAACTGTAAGTTTACATTACTTACCGTAGGTTTTCCGTATTGATCGAGAAGATTGACCTGCAAACTGGTTTTACTCAACACACGGGTGATAATCAAATTGAGGGCGTCGGAAAACTGTTGTTTGTCAGCAGCATTAAAATAGGTACCGGCACAGTCGAAACTCATACGAAAATCGCTTCCGATACCGATGATAAAAGGTTTCAAAATAATTCCTTTTTTTTGCAAACTTGCCGAAACCTCACAAATGTCACCACCACATTCTTCTTTGCCGTCGGTTATCAAAATCACAACATTACGACAGTGGTTGCAATTTGGAAAATCAAAGCGGGCTTTAGCAAGCGAAGCGGCAATTGGTGATGTACCTTTGGGATGGATATGTTTCAAGCGATATTTTATTCTTTCGATATTGTTGCTATTTCCGAAAGGAACTTCCAATTTGGTATCGTTACAATCTTGTGGAGGATAACGTTTTTGATTTCCGTAAACTCGCAGTGCTACATCAATGTTTTTTACCTGTTTAATGCTGTCAAGAACCTGCGAAAGTAACCTGCGTGCGATGACAAATTTTTCCTCGCCTTGCCATTTCCCCAACATACTCTGCGAAGCATCCATAATGAACAATATGCGGGTTTTTTCGACCGGTTTAGTATTCGATTGCTGATGCTGCTGCGCAAGAAGTCTGCCTGCAACGAAAAAAAATCCAACGACTATCCAAATCAATATGGTCTTTTTCATAGTTTGATAAATCAAAGCGACAAATGTAATGATTCCTACTCTATTTTAAACAGGTAAAATTCCGTCTCAACAATATTTTACTGTTCATGAGTCCGTTTTAAAATGGGTACAAAATTATTTTCCGCCCATTTTTCCCTTTGATCCCATAGAATGGATGGGGTTGATAATCTGCATATCCGCAGATAGGAGTCAACACTGATTTTCAGTTGCGTCAGGCTTGAGCCCACCTCAACTGAAAATCAGCAATAAAGACATTTTTTACTTTTTAATATCTGTTCGATACTGATGCTTAACACTATTGAGAATTTTTTTTAATGGTCGTTTTTAGTTGTCAGTGAAGCTATTTTAATTGGGCTTAAAAGCTTTAAGATGCGTGTCTAACTTTTTCGATAAATGATTGGCCGAACCTTCTGATTTCATAACGTAAATATAAACAAATAATTCAAATCAGCAAATGGACTAAAAACGAGGCAATATATAACGTAATTATCACATATATTTTTACAACCGCTGTATCATCTAATACTAATGCACGTATTTGATTTGTAACTATATCATTATCTGATGATAATAAAATATGAAATCTCTTTGCCATTCCATTCGGCAATACCCGCCGGTCAATTTTTGGATTATTTTCCAACTCATAAAACGCTTCTTTTTGCCTGACATCTTTTTTGTTTAAACCACTTGTAAACAATGTCTAAACCGAATCTTTGGCAATAAAAGGCAAAATGAGTTGCGTCATAGCAAGGGTGGAAATAATTGCTCCTTTTCATATGTTTAATTTGATAAGTTCACGTTTTAGTATATGTCTGATAATTAGCGACGTGTGATTTTCTATATTTTGCACATACGCACAATAACACCTATCCATAAAATATGAGAAAATATGTTTTCGAGAAAAATACGCTAAGAAAAGTGATAAAATTTCATATCCATGCTCCTTCTTACTTTTTGACAAGATTGGCAATACTCTTTTGTGCTTAGCGTTGAAAGCAGTTTCATTTACGGGTTTCTTGTGGTTCGTAGTCTAAGATATTTCAACCTCCAGTAAAAATAGCCCTCAGTATTGTTCGCAAAGATATTAATCATTCTCTTTTGTGTCAAATTATTTGTCATGAATGTTTCATTAGTTGAAAATTTATATTAAAAACGAAATCTCAAACTTAATTTTTTTTTCTTCTAAGGCTTCTAAAGTTACTAAAAAAATGATAATGAACTAAATCTTCGTTACTACTCAGCAGCTACTATATACTGATTTACAAATAATTATATCTTTAGTAAAAATTCACTCGAAAGTTAAATATTTATTAATAACCTGTAATTCAATCAATTGCAAAAACGCATATTATTTTTAAGAATTTTTATTATACAGTTTCTATCCGGTTATTATACTTATTATCAGATAGATACGAACATTGAAAACCTGCTGAGTAGTAACAAATCTTCACTGTGCTCCAATCGCTGGTGCATAACGGTTGAACTATACAGAGGGCGGATTATCAATGCCTTAACCTCCTGCTTACCGGTATTTTCAAACATTATAATGTCTTTATATTCACTGTTTTAACCGCCTTACGCATAGGTATTGTTGCCACCTGTAGTTTAGTTATAACAAATCTTTTCTTTTTTTAATTACTTCGTCATATCTAAAAATATCTTGAATCCAATTTAATAAGTTTTTGTCCAACCAGTCAATTCCCTCAATTATTTCATTCTTGTAGTTTGTTAATGCTGAAATGCTCCAAGTTACTGGTTCATGATGAAAAATTCTATTCCTTAATTTTCTAACGCCATTAAACTTAGTACTCATTGTTTTTCTCTTTCTTATGTTCTTTGGACAATTTGGAAAAGCAAGCCGTATACTTTTCCATAATGTTTTCTCAAATTTACTGTCAAGCAATGATGTCCAAAACCCAAATGATAACTCAGAAATTATCTTCCCGGTTGTAATAACCTTTTTTTCTCGAAGAATATTATTTCGTGCTTCTGAAACTTTGTCAATTTGAAATCTGGATACGATTTTAATAAAGTTAGGGTTTTCATACCACATATCATCATCAAACCTACGTTTCAATTGATAATCAATATTGTTCCGAAGCCCAATCTCCAGTATGGATAATAAAAGAGTAGAAAGATTCAGAAATCTCAATATTTGCTTTGTAATGAGCAAAGGCCTTTTCAAAGTCTTCTGAATGACGCTTTAGATATGGCTCAAGTCTCTCTTTTGATAAAATTTTTTCTATTGCTTTTTTATCCATTTATTTTTTGTATCTTTGCAAAGTCGTCCCGGTGATTCCTCTCCCAGTCCTTATGCTGGTGATGAAGCCTGGTTCTTTGTTTTTATCTTTCCTGTATCAAAGATAATATTCTTTTTCTAAGTCGAATTGTTGATTGTTTTTGTGTTTTTCTTACTATTGGTGGCAACG
>QIKE01000059.1 GCA_003232915.1 Bacteroidota bacterium
ATAATACGAGTCCTTAAACTAAAATTAGAAGACATGATCAGAACATAGCAACGAATCGAAGAAAAATATCTTAGCTAACCGTTGGTATTGCCGGATTCATTGTAGTAAAATCCGTTATAAAATTAAACGCTACAGCTAATTTTTGACTTTTTAAGTAATTTTTTTCTTTTTGGCCCCACGGGGCTAAAAAGAAAAAAATTACTTACAGATCATACATCCTTATTTTCCGAAAACACTACATTGTTATTTTCCGGTTACATCAAAAATAGGGTGTGTTCTCACTGACACTAATTACTTGTTTTTTTTGAGTTTTAATGCAGTCTATTTCTGTCTGTTTACCGAATAATCAATAATTGTTTTCAAGGCTTCTCTTGCTTCATTTTCAGGAAATTCGTTGAGCATATTTATTGCTTTTTCTTTGTATTCAAGCATTTTTTTATTTGCGTATTCAATTCCACCCGACCCGTTTACCTTTTCCATTACAGAAGCAATATCGCTACTGTTCAAATTGCGTTTTTTCATAACACGAATAATTTTCCGTTTTTCACCCGTAGAAATTTTGTTTAGTGTATAAATTAGAGGAAGTGTCATTTTTTTTTCTTTGATATCGGTACCCGAAGGTTTTCCTGTAAAGTTAATCTTTTGGTAGTCGAATAGATCGTCTTTTATTTGAAAAGCAATACCTGCCCATTCCCCGATTTGCCGTATTTTTTCTATTTGAGCACTATCGGACGAAACCGAAGCTGCACCCGCTCCAAAACTCGAAGCAAGTAATGAGGCAGTTTTTTTTTGGATGATTTCAAAATAAATCGACTCGTCAATATCTAGTTTGCGGGCTTTTTCCATCTGCAAAAGTTCACCTTCGCTCATATCTTTTACAGCACGCGAAACAATTTCAAGCAATTCGTAATCTTTGCTTTCGAGGGCAGTAAGCATGCCTCTCGACAGGAGATAATCGCCAACAAGCACAGCTATTTTATTCTTCCACAGCGCATTGATTGAAAACATTCCACGTCTCTTGTGCGAATCATCTACCACATCGTCGTGAACAAGAGTAGCTGTATGTAACAGCTCTATCAATGTTGCTGCCCTGTAAGTGGTTTCGTTGATATGGCCCAGCAAACGAGCACTGTACAACACCACCATCGGACGCATTTGCTTGCCTTTGGCCTTTAGAATGTATTTCATAATTACGTCGAGCAATGCTACGTTAGACTTTGCCACCGAATTAAAAAACTTATTAAACGCTTTTAACTCTTGCGCTATCGGCTTTTTTATTTGAGATAAACTTTCCATTTTTCTAAATAACAAAAATAGAATTATTTTTGAAAACTAAAATTAATAAGAAAAAAAACCGGCTAACACAAATGCCGTTCAAGCAGATCAGCATCATATTATTATAATAGTAAAATTTTATCAAAATAGGCTTCTGAAAAAGATTTTTTAAAATCAGTTTTTCTACCTTTGCCGCCGATGAAAAAAAAGAGATTTTTTGATCGGTTAATTATCATTAGCCGCAAACTACCTACCCGGCAGATGATGATTATTTTAAGCATTATTATTGGTTTTATTGCCGGAATGATTGCAGTGATTATGAAAAACCTTGTGTTTTTTATCCGCAATGTGCTTACCGGTGGCTTTGAAATTAACTATTCCAACTATCTCTATGTTGTTTACCCGGCCATAGGCCTTATTATTACGTTGATTTTTATTAAATTTATTTTGAGAAGACCCGTCCGGGACGGTATCCCCAATGTTTTGTATTCCATATCACGGAGCCATGGTGTTATTAAGCTGCACAATATATTTTCGTCTATCATAACCAGCTCTTTGACAGTGGGCTTTGGCGGTTCGGTGGGATTGGAAGGCCCTACTGTTGTTACAGGTGCCGCATGGGGATCGGTAATTGCCAAGAAGTTAGGGCTAAATTATAAACAAACCGTTGATATTTTAGGATTTGCATCGGCAGCGGCTATGTCGGCAATCTTCAAAGCACCTATTGCCGGTATTGTATTTTCCCTTGAGGTAATTTTGTTTGATATGACGATGTCGTCGCTCGTTCCATTACTTTTGGCTTCAATTATCGCCGCTTTGACTTCCTATTTTTTTCTTGGGCTTGATGTGTTATATCCGTTTCAAATTCAGTACAGTTTCAATTTTAACGAAACACTTTACTATTTCGGTCTTGGTATTTTCAGCTCTTTAATTTCAGCATATTATATTAAAGGATATGTTGTCAGTGGAAAAATATTTGACAAAATTTCCGGTTGGCTTGCTAAATTTTTGGTAGGAGCTACTTCACTTGGCATATTAATTTTTCTGTTGCCTTCGCTTTACGGTGAAGGATACGAAGCCATCAACGCTGCCTTGAAAGGAAACCTTGATTTTATTTTCGACAACAGTATTTTTTATGCTTTTAGAGGAAATATAACCATTTCGCTACTACTGCTACTTGCTATAATTTTGGCTAAAGTTGTAGCTACTTCATTAACATTCAGAGCGGGAGGCATTGGAGGTGTATTTGCACCTACCCTATTTATCGGTGCAATGAGCGGTTTGTTTTTTGCTAAAGTAGTTAATGTTCTTGGTTTTGGAAATTTACCTGTAAGCGACTTCGTTTTGGTTGGCATGGCGGGCTTACTTGCCGGTGTGGTACAAGCCCCGTTGACAGCTATTTTTCTTATTGCGGAAATCACAGGGGGGTATAGTCTTTTATTACCTATTATGATTGTGTCAACCATTTCCTATGCATTATCTAAAGCAATGTCGTCACGATCTATCTACACTATACAACTTTCCGGAAGGGGCGATATGCTTACCCATCATAAAGATAAGTCGTTGCTTACTATGATGGATGTGAAACCACTGATTGAAAAAAATTTCAACATCATACCGCCTGAGGCCTCTTTGGGCGATTTAGTGAAAGTTATTGCCAACTCAACGCGTAATATTTTTCCGGTGGTGGACGATGAAAACAATTTTTATGGTATTATTATCCTCGACCAAATAAGACACATTATGTTTAAACCGGAGCTGTATGACAATACCGGTGTAAAAAGTTTGATGTTTCACCCTTCGTCGATTGTGGAAATTACCGATGATATGGAAACCGTGGCTTCAAAATTTCAGCATTCGGGTAAATATAACCTTGTGGTTCTCGACAATGGCAAATATGTAGGCTTTGTTTCACGTGCCAATGTTTTTTCGAGATATCGTCAACTGCTTAAAGAATTTTCAGAAGAATAAAGTGGCGTTTTTTTGTTTCGACACAAATTTTATCTTTGCGCTTTTTCGGAACCAAATATTTTAATTTATGAAAACATACGTTTTACTTAAGGGGGGGGAATTTCTCGTAAAAGATGTTAAGGCCGAAGATATTTTTATTCCCGAAGAATTTAACGAAGAACAGTTAATGATTGCACAAAGTTGCCAAGATTTTGTGGAGACCGAAGTAGCTCCCCATTTCAATGCTATCGATCAACACGAAAAAGGATTAATGCCCACCTTGCTAAAAAAAGCAGGGGAAATGGGACTGCTCGGTATATCTGTTCCCGAAAAATACGAGGGTTTCGGGCAATCGTTTTTGACAAATATGAAAGCCAATGAAGCCATGGGCTCGGCCTATTCTTTTTCGGTGGCTTTTATGGCTCATACAGGTATCGGAACTTTGCCCCTGCTTTATTATGGAAAAAAAGAACAACACGAAAAATATCTTCCAAAACTTTCTACTGGCGAATGGTTGGCAGCTTATTGTCTTACCGAACCCGGTGCCGGCTCCGACGCCAATGCCGGCATCACTAAAGCAATTCTTTCGGAAGATGGGAAAAACTATATCTTGAACGGGCAAAAAATGTGGATTACCAATGGCGGTTTTGCCGATTTGTTTACCGTGTTTGCCAAGATTGATAACGATCGGGTATTAAGTGCTTTCCTTGTGGAATCGGCTTGGGAAGGTATTACTATGAACCCTGAAGAAAACAAAATGGGTATTAAAGGCTCATCAACCCGGCAAATATTTTTTAACGATGTGGAAGTGCCGGTTGAAAATATTTTGGGGAAACGCGGACAAGGTTTTCGTATTGCTTTAAATATTTTGCACATGGGTCGTATCAAACTTGGCGCCACCGTTATCGGTGGTATGCGACGATCCATTAATTATTCGGTTAATTATGCTTCCCAAAGAAAACAGTTTGGTTCTTCGCTTGCCGATTTTGGCGCCATTAAGTACAAACTGGCCGAACAGGTAGTAAAAATGTTTTCTACCGAGTCGGCTGTGTATCGTGCAAGTAAAGATATAGAAAATATTATCGAAAAAAATAAAGCCGACGGTATGCCATATGGCGAAGCCAATATTAATGGTATTGCCGAATTCGAACCCGAATGCGCACTGCTGAAAGTTTACGGTTCGGAATCACTGGATTATATTGTCGACGAAATGGTGCAAATTTATGGTGGAATGGGCTTTTCGGCCGATGCTCCTGCGGATCGCTCTTATCGCGACTCTCGCATCAATCGTATTTTCGAAGGTACTAACGAAATTAACCGGCTGATTGTGGCCGATGCCGCAATAAAAAGAGGTCTTCGACACCGGATTGCCCTCTTCGAAACAGCCGACGAAGTATTCGACAATCTTGATAAAATAAAAATTCCAGATACATCTAAACTTGGCTATTTTGAATTAAAACATGTTTACGTTAAACAGATAAAAAAAGCCGTTTTGATTTTAATTTCCAAAGTCAACGAAAATTTTAAACGTAAACTGATCTTCGAAGAGGAAATTCTAATCAACATCGCTAATATGATAATATATAGCTATATTCTTGAATCTACTTCGTTGCGTGTTGAAAAACTCTTGAAAAGCGGTGTGAAAGATAATCCCGTTTATTATGACATCCTTGATGTGCTGACACACGATTTAATGCTTGCTTTGCATAAAGAAGGAGTCGACATTATCAGCTCATTTCTCAGTGATAACGAAAAGCGAAAACTGTTGGAAGCTCTTACAAAATTAAGCTATTACGACCCCATTAATGTAAAAGATGCGCGTCAACGAATTGCCAATAAGCTGATTTACGATACGGTATATAAATTTTAATAACTACCAACAAAAAAAGCCACTTTTTTAAAAGCGGTTTTTTTTAATTAATAATAGAACCGATATAAACCAGCGTTAGATTGATTAGAGTCGGCTTTTTATCTGTTTATTTCAAAATACCTTTGCCGATTACCAAACGCTGTACTTGATTAGTACCTTCGTAAATTTGGCAGAGTTTGGCGTCGCGCATCATTTTTTCCACCAGAAAATCCGTTGAATAGCCTTCACCGGCCATTATTTGCACAGCATCGGTGGTAACTTTCATTGCCACATCGGATGCATAAAGTTTGGCCATTGCCGAAAGCAAATTTTTTGATTTTTGTTTGTTATCATACGACCAAGCAGAGTGCCAAGTAACCAAGCGGGCGGCTTCGATTTCGGTAGCCATATCAGCCAGCATAAAGCTTACTCCTTGATTTACGGTAATGGGCTTCCCGAATTGAATACGTTTTTTGCCCCAGTGCAGAGCAGTTTCATAAGCAGCACGGGCATTGCCAACACTTAACGCAGCAACACCGGTACGGGTACGTTCAAATGTTTTCATTGCCAATACAAATCCTTGTCCTTCACCTCCAATAAGATTATCTTTTGACACTTCCACATCTTCAAAAATAAATTCGGTCTGCACAGAAGCACGTTGCCCCATTTTTTTCAAGTTAGAAACAATTTTTACACCGGATGAATTTGTGGGGACAACAAAAGCCGACAGACTACGGGCACCTCTTTCAGGATCGACAATGGCAAAAACCGTAATGAATTCCGAAACACTGCCATTTGTGATAAAACGTTTGTGCCCGTTAAGAATATATTTGTCGCCTTTTAATATAGCCGTTGTTTTTATGCCTGCCACGTCCGAACCTGCATTTGGTTCGGTAAGTGCATATGCAGCAACACCCTTGTTTTCGATTATTTGCCCGAAAAACCGTTTCTTTTGTTCGGCCTTGGCCCCAAGCATTAACGGCGTCAAAGCCAAAGTATTGGCATCCATGCAGATACCGATTCCTACACATCCTGCACCGAGTTCTTCCGAAGCCAATGCACTTTCGAAAATAGTATGACCGTTACCTCCGTTTTCTTTTGACACAGGACCATTCATCAATCCTTCTTCATAAGCTTTTTTTATAACGTCCCATGGAAATTCAGCAATCTCATCATACTTCCTTGCATTAGGAATAATTACCCTTTTGGCAAAATCACGTACCTTTTCCTGAAGCTCTGTCTGCTCTTTTGTTAATGAAAAATCAACCATTTTTAAATTATTTTATGTTATATTGTTAATAATAAGGTTTTTAAAATCAAATCTTTAATTTCTTGGCTAACAAAAGTAAACTTTCCTACGAAATCTACCTAATTATTTCAAAAGAAATGTAATTTGCAGCTTATCAAATAGAGCTTTTATAACATTTTTACAAATGTTTTTCGATACCTCTTCGGAAAAACAGATATTGAAAATGAAGTAAGTAACGCTTAAACATTATTATTATGGCTTACGTTGTTTATTCAAGGGGATACAAAATTTACCTGCAACTCGAAAAGGGATTGTCTGTCAACACCTTGGATGCTTATCTCCACGATGTGCATTTGTTTTTCGACTTTCTCGTAACACAAAAGCACTCACCGGCTATAAAGGATTTAACCATAAAACATTTACGCGATTTTTTGGAGTATATCAACAAACTAGGACTAAGTTCTTATTCACAAAGCCGGGTAATTTCGGGTATAAAATCTTTTTTCAATTATTTGTTACTTGAAAAAATTATCGAAACTAATCCGGCCGAAATGCTAAGTGCTCCAAAACTCGGACGAAAACTGCCCGAAATATTGAACATCAATGAAGTGGAAGCCGTAATGAAAACTGTTGACTTATCGGAACCCGAAGGACAAAGAAATCGTGCTATTCTCGAAACTCTTTACGGTTGTGGACTTCGTGTATCTGAGCTAACAGGCCTTAGAATTTCACAGCTTTTTGTAAATGAAAAAATTATCAGAGTTACGGGCAAAGGCAATAAGCAACGGTTAATACCTATTGGCGATCCTGCACTGCAACAAATAATGATTTATCTTAAGGAAATTCGTCCGGATATTCAAGCAAAAAAAGAGGCTGAGGATATTTTGTTTCTCAACCGTCGTGGTGGACAATTGAGCCGGCAAATGGTTTTTTTAATCGTAAAAAAATATATCGAAAAAACCGGCATTAAAAAGAACATCAGTCCGCATACTTTTCGTCATTCTTTTGCTACGCACCTTGTCCGAAATGGCGCTGATCTGCGAGCTGTACAGGAATTACTAGGACACGTATCCATCATCACAACAGAAATCTATACTCACCTTAATACCAATGATTTACGCAACGCTATCCTGAAATATCATCCACGTTCGCACGAGTAATTCAAAACATAATTTTCTGCGGCCGAAATACATATTATTACAACATTGTTGCTAATTTGCGCTCAATAAGTCAATCACTTCATCGGCATAATGTTGTGCTTTTTCTCGACTCGTCGATTCGGCATAAATCCTGATGATAGACTCGGTGTTGGATTTTCTGAGTTGTACCCAGCCATCCCGAAAATCAATTTTCACTCCGTCAATGTCAATTACCGGAAATTGGGAATAAACCCTTTTTACCTTTTCGAACAAAACCCGCACATTCATATCTTCTTTCAGCGTAATTTTGTTTTTCGAGATGTAATAGTCGGGATAGGTGGCACGCAGTTCAGAGACCTTCAATTTTCTTTTGGCAAGATAAGTAAGAAACAGAGCCACCCCCACAAGTGCATCACGTCCGTAGTGCAATTCGGGATAAATAATACCGCCGTTGCCTTCGCCGCCGATAACGGCACAGGTCTCCTTCATTTTTTTCACAACATTTACTTCGCCAACTGCCGAGGCAAAATATTGCCCGCCTGCTTTTTCGGTAATATCCTGCAATGCCCGTGTTGAGGAGAGGTTGGAAACAGTATTTCCTTTTTTGTTTTGCAAAACATAATCGGCTACAGCCACAAGAGTATATTCTTCGCCAAACATTTCTCCTTTTTCGGTGATAAACGCCAGACGGTCAACATCAGGGTCAACTACAACACCCAAATCCGCTTGCTGTTTTAACACAATTTTAGATATTCCTGATAAATTTTTTGGCAAAGGTTCGGGATTGTGTGAAAATTCACCGGTAGGATTGCAATAAAGTTCAAATACTTTTTTCACTCCGAGAGCTTTTAATAAACGAGGAATTGCAATACCTCCCGTGGAGTTTACCCCGTCAACGGCAACCTTAAAACCGGCAGCTTTTATCAATTCTTTATCAACAAGTTCCAATTGCAAAACTTTTTCGATGTGTTGGTCGATAAAAGTACTCTCTTCTTTCATACTACCAAGATCATCAACTTCTGCAAAAGCATAATCGGCTTTTTCTGCTTTGCGTAACACTTCTATGCCTTCTTCCGACGAAATAAATTCACCTTGACTATTAAGTAGTTTCAGTGCGTTCCATTGTTTTGGATTGTGGCTCGCTGTAAGTATAATACCGCCGTCGGCTTTTGTTTCGATTACAGATAGTTCTACTGTCGGGGTGGTCGAAAGTCCGGCATTAATCACCCTAACACCCATACCTGAAGCGGTAGCTGTAACCAATTTTTCCACCATCGCACCCGATATCCTGGCATCACGTCCTACTACTATTTTTAAATTTTTTCGATTTGCCTTTTGCTGTAACATGTCAAGAAATGCAGCCGTAAATTTTACAATATCTACCGGTGTAAGATTTTCTTTTTCGATTCCGCCTATCGTGCCTCTAATACCTGATATGGATTTGATTAAGGTCATTAGTTTTTTGTGGCAAATGTAAGAAAACCCATACAAAAATATCAATTTTTGAAAAGAGATTGTAAGAACAAAATTATGATGGAAAAATATCGCATAAACTGTTCAGCACGACAGGTACAACAGTATTTTTCCCTCTTGATCCAAAACTTGTCATCGGTAAGAAATATGGTTTCTAAAAAAATAATAAAGGCGAAATTATTTATTATTTACCCGAAAGTGGAGAAATAATTCGTGGTAAATTGAGTAATTTGTGAATGAAAACAGTTGCCCGCGTAAAACAATTATTAATTACCTTTGAGTATTACTTATGAGGATCGAATGATTATTTCGTCATTTTTGTATAATAATTTTTTGTTCTTTCGCAATAACTCATACACACGAAAGATTATTATACTTTTGCACTTTAGAATTGTCGAAAATGAGGGAAGAAAACAATGAAAATATGGAATGGGAGGAAAACCGTGAGATGATGGAGCTTGTTGAAAGATACGAGTCGTCGGTTGAATCGGGTAGTCACTTTTTTTTCGATGTGGATGAGTGGGAGATAATCATTGATTATTATTTGGAAACCTATCAATTAGAAAAGGCACGTGAGGTGATTAATGAAGCCGAATCGGTTTTTTTGTCCACTGTAACTTTTGATATCAGGAAAAGTAGGTTGCTTGCTATGCAAAAACAATTTGATGAAGCCATAAGCCTACTCGAAGAGGTAGAACAAATTGAACCCAAATTGGAGGAGTTGCATTTGGTTAAAGGGGAAATTTTCAGTATGATGGATGAGCACAAAAAAGCTATTAGCGAATACAAAAAAGCCCTTGCTTTGACGGAACGACCCGAAGAGATACACTCCAATATTGCTTTTGAATACGAAAGTCTTGACGATTACAAACGTGCTATTCAGCACCTTAAAAAAGCCCTTGAGTTGCAACCCGACTCCGAAGATTTAATTCAGGAAGTTGCCTTCTTTTTCGAGTTGTCGGGATTAGAAGAAGAAGCCGTAAAATTTTTCTCTAGTTTTCTTGATAAGAATCCGTACAACAAGTTTGTATGGTTCAATCTTGGGATATTTTACAATACTTTAGATCTTTACGAAAAAGCTATCGAAAGCTACGAATTTGCACTTGCAATCGACGAAGAAATGTCATCGGCTTATTTCAATATGGCTAACTCTTATTCGGGATTGCAACAATACCGTAAGGCAATTAAAAATTATAAGCAGACTTTTCTGCACGAAGCTCCCGAAGCCATAACACATTGTTATATAGCCGAATGTTACGAAAACCTTGGCAACAATAGACAAGCACTTACTTTTTATAACTCGGCCATCGGCCTCGACGACAAATTGGCTGATGCATGGTATGGTGTAGGCCGGATTTTTGCCAATGAAGATTCGCCGGTGGTAGCAATAAAATATTACGAAAAAGCCCTTAAACTGTCGCCCTTCGATTTGGAAATTAGTTACGAACTCGGCGTGCTTTGCCTTAGCAACGGGCGTTACGACGATGCTGTTGAGCACTTGAAAAAGGTAGTGGAAAAGCAGCCTGATACTGTTTCGGCATGGATGAATTTATCGCTGGCTTATGCCATTAATGGCAATATTACAGATGCTATTGCCGTAATGCGCGAAGCTGTGGAAAAAAACATAGACGAAACTGTGTTGTTGTTTCGACTGGCAGGATATTTATATAGAGCACAAATGGTGGAAGAAGCGTATGATTATATTGAGGAAGCGCTGCAACTTGATTTTTCAGCCCGTAAAGATCTCGAACAATATTTGCCCGATTTATTAAAAGAACCGAGATATATCGATCTCCTTGAAGTTTTTGACGACAAGGATAAATACGGTAGCTCGGCGAATAAAACAAAAGATAATGATTAGTTTGAAACATTTACCGGAAAGAACCCCAAAGCCACGCAAAACAGGAATTACGATGGTGATGGACAAAGGCCTTGGTATGCATCAAGCCGAAGATTTGATGGAAACAGCCGGCGGGTTAATTGATTTTTTAAAACTCGGTTTCGGTACTTCGTATGTTAACCAAAACGTACGAAAAAAAATTAAACTGTATAAAAGCCACGATATTAAAGTTTATCCGGGTGGAACACTTTTCGAGGTTTTTCTAATCCGTAATCAATTCGACGAATTCCGCCGGTTTGTCGAAAAACTAGGCTTCGATGCTATTGAAGTTTCGGATGGTTCGATGGAATTTCCGCACGAAGAAAAATGTAAGTATATAAATATGTTGGCTAACGATTTTCAAATAGTTTCGGAGGTAGGATCTAAAATCGCTGGATTAGAAATACCTATCCCACAATGGGTAAGCAAAATGAAAAGCGAACTTGAAGCCGGTTCGTTCAAAGTAATTGCCGAAGCACGCGAAAGCGGTACGGTGGGCATTTATGACGCCCATGGCAAAGCCAATTTTGAACTTATTAACGAAATATCAAAGGTTATTCCGTTAGAAAATATATTATGGGAAGCCCCTCAAAAGTCGCAACAAGCTTGGTTTATCGAACATTTTGGTGCCAATGTCAATCTCGGCAACATTGCTCCAACGGAAATTATACCGCTCGAAACTTTGCGACTTGGCTTGCGTGGCGACACTTTTATGCATTTTTTGCCTGATAGTGTAAAACAAGTGTTGACGTAAAATTGTATTTATGACGGTTGCGGAAGACATACTTGCGATATTCGACAAACAGAAGGCGTTTGCAAACAAAAACCGGCCTTCATATACCGTGCGTATAGCCAATTTGAAAAAATTGAAAACGGCTATTTTGCAATACGAAGATGAGATTTTTGAGGCACTCTATCTCGACCTTCATAAATCACACTTCGAATCGTATGCCACCGAAATAGGCTTCGTCCTCAAAGAAATCGGCTATCATATTAAAAAGTTGAAAAAGTGGATGAAACCCAAACGGGTTTCAACACCCATAACTAATTTTCCGGCAAAGAGTTATCTTACTCACGAACCCAAAGGCAAGGTGCTGATAATTTCACCATGGAACTATCCTTTTCAGCTGTTGATAGCTCCTTTGGTTGGTGCTATTTCGGCGGGAAATACCGCTATCTTGAAACCTTCGGAAATTTCATCACATACGGCAGAAGTATTGAAACGGATGATTAATAACACTTTCGCTGAGCAGTATCTTTATGTGCTTTCAGGAGGCGTCGAAATATCGCAATTGTTGTTAAAGCTAAAGTTCGACCATATATTTTTTACGGGAAGTCCGCGCACCGGTAAAATTGTAATGCAAGAAGTTGCCAAAAATATGGTGCCCGTTACTCTCGAACTCGGCGGAAAAAGCCCCTGTATCGTTGACGAAAATACCAACATAAAACTTACGGCAAGGCGTATTGTTTGGGGAAAACTGCTCAACGCCGGACAAACCTGCATTGCTCCTGATTATCTGCTGGTTCATTCGGGTGTAAAAAGCCGCTTATTGTCAGCTTTGGCCCAAGCCATAAAGATAGCTTACGGCGACGATGCCCGCCATAGTCCCGATTATCCCCGTATAATTAGCCGCTACAATATTGAAAGGTTGTCGACTTTAATTAAAGATGCCAATATATATTATGGTGGAAAATTCGATGCCGACGAACGCTATTTCGAGCCGACAATTCTTAATAATGTGGATTTTGATATGCCGGTGATGCAACAAGAAATTTTCGGCCCCATACTTCCCGTTATCACTTTTACATCTTATGACGAAATAGTTGCAAAAATCAATAATAGGCCGAAACCACTTGCTTTGTATGTGTTTACCAACGATAGAAAGTTGCAAAACCACTTGATAGACAGCATTCCGGCAGGAGGAGCATGTATTAACGATACCATTATGCAAATAGCAAATAGCAAACTGCCTTTTGGCGGCATAGGAAATAGCGGAACGGGAAATTACCACGGAAAGTATTCTTTTGAAACTTTTTCGCATGCCAAAGCCATAGTAAAAAAAACCAACCGGATAGATGTTTCCATACGCTATGCGCCTTTTGGTAATAAATTGAAAATCGTTAAAATATTGATGCATTAAACAATAACATATGAAGGAATATGTCATTTATTTATTAAAAGGAATTGCTGTGGGTATTGCCAATATTATTCCCGGCGTTTCGGGCGGAACCATTGCACTGATAACCGGAATATTTGAACGTCTCATTAATGCTATCAAAGCTTTTGATTTAAAAGCGACAAAATTGCTTTTTACCGGTAAGTGGAAAGCGTTTGCCGAAAAAACCGATTTTTACTTTCTGTTGACACTATTTGCCGGCGTGGCTTTGGCAATTATTTTACTCGCCAAAGTTTTCGACTTTTTGTTTAAAAATTATCCGATATATATTTGGTCGTACTTTTTCGGACTCGTTTTGGCTTCAATTTATTTCGTGGGCAAAACAATTGAAAAGTGGAAATTTAACGTGATAGTTTCTCTGTTTCTCGGTACCGCTATTGCTTTGTTTATTTCATTTATTAACCCGGCTACGCAAAACGACAATTTTTGGTATTTGTTTTTATGTGGTATAGTGGCTATTTGCAGTATGATACTTCCAGGTTTGTCTGGCTCTTTTGTGTTGATACTGATGGGTAACTATCAGCTTGTGGCTATTGAGGCCATCAATAACCGCGACTTGAGTATCCTTATTCCTGTTGCCCTTGGCGCTATTATCGGTCTTATGGCTTTTTCGCATGTGCTTTCGTGGGTTTTAAAAAGCTACAAAAACCAAACGCTTGCCATGCTTACCGGCTTTATTCTCGGTAGTTTGATTGTGTTGTGGCCTTGGAAAACTTTTGTATATTTGAAAAACAGTTCCGGAGAATTGGTGTTGAAACACGGAGAAAAAGTAATTGCCTCATACAAAAGCATTCTACCACCAAATTGGAGTTTGCAAACATGGATGGCTTTGTTGATAATGATAATGGGATTAGCTTCGATTGTGCTTCTAGAGATACTGGTATCAAGTGATAATAAATGACGAAGTTTTTTAATTTGAAGTTTTTTAGGATGAATTCGGAAGGTGGAAATACAAAAGAAATTTACGGATTGATTGGCAAGTCGTTAAGTCATTCGTATTCTCCTGCTTATTTTGCCGAAAAATTCGTAAAGAAGCATATTAATGCAGAATATCGCTTATTTGAAATGGATAATATCGGAAATTTAAGAGCTTTTATCAAAGACAGTCCCGAACTTAAAGGGTTGAACGTAACAATACCGTTCAAGTTGAATATTATTCCTTTTCTTGACGAGATTGATCCCGTGGCTCAGCTTACAGGTTCGGTGAATACAATAAAAATTGATCGACGTAATGACAATCTTTTTTTAAAAGGATATAATACGGATACTTTGGGGTTTGAAAATACCATAAAGCCCCTTGTAAAAGATAAGAACCAACTTAAAGCTCTGATACTCGGGACAGGAGCAACCGCTCATACGTTGGCTTATGTTTTGCGGAAAATCGGTATTTATTTTTACTTTGTAAGCCGTAAACCTGTGAAAGTGGAAAGCCTGAGTTATTCGTGGCTTGATAAAAAAATATTAAAAGCATTCAAGTTGATTATCAACGCCACCCCTTTGGGTATGTTTCCTAATGTTGATCAATGTCCTGATATTCCGTACGATTACATTGACAAAAAAAGTATTGTTTACGATGTGGTTTACAATCCCGAAGAAACCCTGTTTTTGAAAAAAGGGAGAGAAAAAGGTGCCATAACCAAAAACGGACTGGAAATGCTTTACCGTCAAGCCGACGAAGCATGGAAAATTTGGAAAAGTACCCCTTTTTTAAAAAAAAATTGATGCATTAAGCTCCGATATCGCATTTTTTCTGTGTTGTTAAATATTTGGAAGCCGAAGAATAAATGAAAGAAACAATGTACGAAAATAAAAAGTTTCATAATATAAATATCATCATTTCTGGATACGGTAAAATGGGAAAAGAGGTCGAGAAAGTTGCACTTGAGAGAGGCCATTCTATTTTTGCTCGTATTGATAACGAAAACGAATGGAATGCATTACACGAAAAATTGCCCGACAATGCTCTTGTTGTTGATTTTTCGCTACCCGGAACGGTAGTAGAGAACATTTACCGTTGCTTTGCAATGAAAATCCCCGTAGTAACGGGTACTACCGGTTGGTATCAACACTTAAACGAAATAAAGGAACAATGCAGGCAAAGCGAAACAAGTCTTTTTTATGCACCCAATTTTAGCCTCGGTGTAAATATATTGTTTTATCTGAACAAACGGCTGGCACAAATTATGTCGCAAATAGACGGCTATCGTCCCGAAGTTATCGAAATACATCACATTCATAAACTTGATGCTCCAAGTGGTACGGCTATTCAACTTGCCGAAGATATACTGAAAAAAAACAAATACTTGCAGCAATGGGTCAACCGAAAAACCGAAAAACAAGGCGAACTAAGTATTGTTTCGAAACGTATTGGCGAAGTACCCGGAACCCACAAGGTTGTTTACACCTCAATTATTGATAAAATAAGTCTGAAACACGAAGCCAAAAGCCGAAAAGGATTTGCCTTTGGCGCTATTTTGGCTGCAGAATTTTTGTTGGGGAAAAAAGGCATATTTACTATCGACGACTTATTAAAAACCTTTGGAATATGAAATTCTATATGTATTGTAATGATAAAATTGAAAAACCGTTTTTAACGCAAACAATTCTTTTTCCTAATTTACCATCAACAATTCTTATCGATCTATCAAGAAACCGTAATTATTTTTCGATTTAGCACCTTTAACCCAACCTTAAAATAGTAAATCGTAAGACCCTTATTAACTCAACTTGCAAAACCATAAACGTATAACCTTCACATACAGGTAAATGCAAATTTAAAGTTTACTATTGGAGCACTATTTTTGTTTTACGTACAAATAGACGAGGTTTAAACTTTAACGCGTCATAGATTGATTTTTAGTCAACCTAAGGGCTAGTAATTAATTTTGTATCAATCTTTTCATCTTCTTTTTTGTTAACACTTATTAGTGATAGTTGCTGACTTTTCATTTTTTCAACAATCGTTTTCTATGAATAATTAATGGCTGATCAATTGAGTTTCAGGCGTATATATTATCATATCCGATATGCTATAAACAATTGAGTAAATATGTCTTTCTATATCCTATTTTATGTTTGTACAGCTGTTCTGCCACCTTATATAAACGATAACGTGTCACAGGATAATCATCGTTTACCGGATATAACTCCTATGCCCATGAATTATCTTTAAGCCGTCGTTCAGTCTTTAGTTCGCTTGAAGGATGTAGAAGTATTTGCTGTTAGAAGTTGCCGGGCTACCGCACGATATTTTCCATTTATCGGATATCCAATGTAATAGCGTTATTACAATCCAGTATTATAACGTTTTACAAAAATAACTTGAGTTTTTGGCTTTTGGGTTAATATTTGCAAGTTGGGTTAAGCATGCGTAGGACGAGTATGCTCTGGATTTTAGAAATGCGGAAAAAAGTTTCTCAAATACAAATTTCAACTGTAAAATAGTAAAAATTCAGCCTGTTCTTATATCTGTTCCTTACCGGAAACTTTCCACAATGGACTTCAAAAAAGAAAACCAAAAAATAAATTCCACATTTATATTAGGAATGGATATGACTATTAATCCTGCTCCAATTCCAGCAAATATCCAATTTGGTTCTCCACCCGATAGTGCGGTTCCTAATGGCCAGCCAACCATAAATCCACCTACTCCACCAACTATTATGGCTAATGTATATGTCGATTGTGCTGCTTTAATCTCTTTATAAGCTTGTTCATTCGGTTCCATTGTTTTAACTAATTGTAACATATTCAACCTCTTTTCACCATGATAAAATTGGTATCCACCAAATACTTTTTTCATAGTAATCGAATCTGAAAGAGTTTGTCCAAAAGTAAATGACAGACAAACAGTAAGTAAAATCAAAATAAGTGAAAACTTTTTCAGTTTTTTATTGTTTATTAAATTATTAATAACTATTCAGCCGGTTTGTAATGCTAAATATCAACATGATACGATAAAATGGATTTAATAAATATTTTAATATTTTTCATAATAAAATTTTATTTCATTGATATTCTGTAGGTAACGTTTTGTTGTAATTTGGTTAAAAAAAATTTAAGACTGTAATATTCAATGTGTTAACTATGTTATTTCGGCTGAATAGTTACAATTATTAAAATGGTATATAAGCTCCTATTGAATATAGTAACATAATCGGCGGTTGATAAAAATCATCAGGCATAGCAGGTCCTTTTTCAAGTGGGAATCCTAATCCAATTTGGAAAGTCAACCATTTTTTACCTCTAAATACAAAATTGGGGCCAATTATATTTTGTGTAAAAAATTTACCAATTCCTTGATTCCAGTATTGTAATGAAATAAATGAACTGCGAATTGACGGTTTAAAATGATAATTTAATCCCCCACCAAATCCGACAAATCCTGCGCCAACCTGAAATCCAAAATGTTTAGTTAATAAAAATTCAAAATCAGCACCAATTAATGAACCTCCTCCCTGTAATATTCCTATCGTGAGGCTATTTCGTTTTGCGATTTCATTAACTTGTCCAGTTTGCGAGAAAAGATTTATAGATAATCCACAAATCATAATCATAAAGAGAGTCTTTTTCATTGTTTTATAAATCTTTTTTAAGCATTAATAATAATTTGTCTGATTTGGTTATATCCTATATTGGCCACTACGTGCAGGGCAGGAACCTGCTGTTTTTCATTGATTAATTTCCGTGTTTACAAATATATTCATTTAATGCTTCAGTTTTCATATTTCCAACAAACTGCGGTATGAACAATAGGTACTGTTGAACTCAATTCCCCCTAAGATAGGGTCAGTTTAACCTATTTTTTTCAAAAATAGTAAAAAATACTGAACGCTAGCATTTATCTCCCGGATAATTTATTAATCGCCTTAAATTTTAGTATCATAAGACAAAAACGCTCAAAAATCGTTGATCAAGCAAACCAAAGAAGTGAAGGATTCTCAAAAGTTTTTAAAGTAATCCACCAAAACACCATGTATAAAGATCAAAGCAAAAGCACATTTAACAACTATTTACATAGAATAGCTCTGATAAGTTTGCATTTCGGTGGTCTTCACGAAGACATTTCTAATGAGGAATCAACGATTAGCACACAGGGCTTGCTCTTGACCCTAAAACGGCATCCTGCAGCATTTTTAAACATATGTTTTACGGCCTACGTTATTATTTTCGCCCCATTGGCCCAAATAAAAGAGCAATTAGTGAAAATAAAAAAATGAAAATTACCCGAGCCTGTGGTTTATTCCTCTCATAGAAGAAACCGTTTAACCGTATAAAACGTATTGGAAGCCCATAGAATTAATGGCCGTGGTGTGGATTTAGTTCAACATTTTCTTTAAATTGGGAGCTATGCACCGATTGAAGGCTATTTATTAGGGCAAGTTAATTCTTCTCCAAAACGTGTAAATACTCTTCTGTTTTACCTGCTTTATGATTTCTGTTTTATTTTTTATCTGCTTTAAATCTTTGATAGTTGCTAGAAATTAAATCATATTTTCCGTATTTTGACATTATTCTTTTACAGACATTAGCATTTGTTCACTAATAAACGATACATTTATGGATAGATTTTATAATTCCAGTCACCTCTAAACGTATCTTGTACTAATTTTATACTTTTTAACTCTTCGTCTGTGACTTTCAAGCCTTTTTCATATTGTCTTTTGTCTGATAAAGCTTTTACTTTTAATTCCGTGAGAATGGACTATATATTATATTTCGGGCTCATAGGCATGAGCATCTCTCGTTAATTATCGAAGGGTGCATGCAGGCTTACAGCGAAGTGACATTCACTGTTTTCCAGAAAATGCCGTATGGCCGGCATCACGCCAATGGTGCTGACTGTGATTTTTCGCGGACTCCGGGTAAATCCCCAGTGCGCAGTTAAAATTTCCCCGGCAATCAGATTGGTCCGAAATTCCGGCTGTCCCGTTATACAAAAAAGACAGCCCATTTCGCATCCCACCTGCGACGAAAGGCAAATGGTGGCTCGCTTGTTTTCTGGAATAAAAGCCGATTCAATAAAACTATAGTCACCGGCTTTGAAGAGGTATTTCTTTGTGCCGTCTGCCGAAGCCCGTACGTTTACCGGTTCCTGCAAGCCAATCTAAAATTTTTCTGCAAGGACAGCCTTAAGTATTGCTTTGTGTAATTTACTGGAGTGTTGCGAATCTTTAGGTGCAGCCGAAATTTTTTTTTAGCTGATGGTATTCCCGAATGTAAGCAATACCTTCCATCCCTGTAATATACAACAGGATTATGTAGTTTTCGGTGTTTCTTAATTTTTTTAATAAGAGTCTTGTATTTATCTTTAACAACCATTCTTTTAAGTTTTAGCGTAGGCGAAAATTCTCCTGTTTCGGTACTCTAACAGTCGCAAACCAGGTGTAAAACTTTAATTTGTTCCGTACCAGATGGTTATACTTGTCCGTCTCCTCCTGATGGTAATAGCACTAACATTAACCTTGAGAGCGGTATTCAGTTTTTGCATCATTATCACATTGCTCACCACATTTTTGTGACTGAGCATAACTCCTTTGGAAAGGCCGGCGATTTTGGATGTGTAAATTAGCGTCAGCAAATTTTCCGGTTTCACCTCATTACGTCTTTTCTCCAGTAAAGGCCGCAAAAAGGATTCTTTCCCAATTGCTTGTTCATTAATGACCCGCCAGTTTAGCTCTCTTCACCTCATCAGAGGTATAAATAGCTTCCGGCTTATCAATTTCGTTCACAAAATGACGAAGTTTGTTGAACAGTTCTTTGTTGGCAACAGCCAAAATACGCGAGTCGGAGTGTGACAAAATATGGCGGTATTCCTCGTCGCTGATGGTGGGATAGATACTCATATGAACACATCCAATCTGCGATATGCCGAAACCTACGAAATTCCACTCCGGCCTGTTGTTGCTGACCGTGGCAATTTTATCCCCTTTTTCAAAGCCCATGGCCAGCAGCCAGAGGCTGACAGCATCTGAATTTTTCCGGAAATCAGCAGTACTGAATGTTTCCTATTTTCCATGGCGTTTTACAGCGAGTGCAACATCCATAGGGAAATTTTCTTCGCTGTAAGTCAGTAGGTCGAATACTCTTTTTATTTCAGTCATTATATAGCATTTCGAGAAAAAAACAAAGTAAGGGTACACTTGTCAAAACAAGGCAAATACACCCGATTAAGATAAGCAATTTTTGGAAGGTTTTGAAACGGGGTGTCATAAATATTTCATAATGCCCTTTGCAGAGTCTCCCGGCCTGCAGGGCGTGCACCAAAGAAAGTAGTTGTTTGGAGGCAGGACGTGCTTGCCCGCAGGGCCGGCGGGAAATTCTGCGCCATTGGAGGAAACCTAACTATTATAGCCCATTTTTTCTTTTTTGTTATTGTCCAAAGCTATAGCTAATCAATTCCCAAACCCCATTCCCAATTAAGGGCTCTAAATTAAACTCGTTCTGAGAGAACTTGACAAGTCCGACATGTTTCTTAAAATAAATGGTGTCATTTGTCCATGAATTGGTCACATAACCTCTCACTTTAGAAAGATGAAAAGCATTTGAAAATGTACCTGCAGGAACAGATATGCTTTCCTGATCTAAAACTTTTGTTGTATCACCATAAGGCGCATTTGTAAACCAGGAGTTACCGGTCCTTAAAGGCAGAATGTAACGCAAACGTTCAAATGGCATCTTATCTGTACAAGTCCGGCAAGGCTTATCGTAAATTCTCACTTCGTTATTATTTGAAGAAACCCAAACAGTGTCTGTGTAAGTCCGGGAAGGATAAATATAAGTGTATTTCCAAATTTTAGCATTGGCTCCGTTTGGCAATATGCCCTGACTTACAATTTTAACCTTAACAGTATCAATATTACCATTATAGGTTGCCAATCTGTATGTCCATTGATAACCTGATTTGTTTGGGAAGACTTCCGGTGCTTCTTGATTAGACGGAGGTGGCTTTTCTTTTTCGCAGCTAAAAACTGTAATTCCGATTATTCCACTCAGGAACAAAATTTTTACTATTGTTTTCATAGCGTATTAATTTCGAGTGATTTTTTTAGATTTGGTAACAAACATATTACAGATTAAAATAATATTCTCATTACTGCAATAAACCTGCCATAACGGAGTGAAAACTGACCCGGTGTAAAAGACTTACCCGGGCAGGAAGTCTTGCGCCAGGCAGGAGGAATCACGTAATAGATCAATTTGTGAATTAATCAGGCCAAGAGAAGTATTAAAGTTAAAAATAAAAAGGAAGCTGTTTCGACAGCCTCCTTTTTGGGTAATTTATTTAGGATTCGGTCCCAGGGTAACCTGAATCAGGTTGCCGGTATTCATCCATTTTGCAAAAGCTGCTTTGACCTGCCCGGCTGTAAGTGATACGTAATGTCTCGCTGCAATGGTTGGTTCATCCATAGGCAAACCGGTTAGAGAGCGATTAAGTAATCCGTATGCAATATCGTTCACACTCGATTCTGAGAGTGTGATCTTACGCAGGAGAAGAGATTTTGCTTGGTTTAGTTCCTTCGGAGTTACCTCTTCTTTTTGCATTTGTTTTAAATCTCTTGCAACAATAGCTTTGGCTTTTGAAACATTCGGTGGATCACACGCATAATTCACGACATAATTCGAACGATGTTTCCCGATATTGAACGACGAAGAAACATAGTAAACCAAACCTGAATTTTCACGAAGATCGCGGTATAAGCGTGTGGCATAAAAAGCACCACCCAGCACATGGTTGCCGACTGCAAGCGCAAAGCGATCAGGATTTGAACGGATAATACTCAGATTTTCAGCAAGAACAACACGATCCTGCACCCTGCTTGCATCGGGCACATGGACTACTGCTACTTTATTCTGTGGTACCGGCGAGAACTCGACATTGGGTTTTTTCCCGGTTGCTTTCCAACTGCCGAAATATTTCTCAATTACCGTTTTAGCTTTATCCGGACTGATGTTCCCGATAACGACAATGGTTGTCATGTCAGGACGAAAAACGTGTTGATAGTAATTTTCGACATCGCCAAGCTTAAGTGATTGAACAGAAGAGGGTGTCGGATGGCGTAAAGCCGGATCGCCTTTGGGCAATAAAGAAGTATGCATTGCCTTATTGAAGAGATAATCAGGACTTTGCAGCTTACCGGCTACTGTTGCTGCCGTTTGATGTTGAATGATCGTAAATGCACGTGCAGGTAAAGCCGGATGTAGTTCATTGTCTGCCAGTAACTGAACCCCCCGATCGAAATGATCTGACAAAACCTGAAGTGAAAAGCTACTCCCTGCAGATTCAATTGCCCCAATATCATCCAATGCTTTTTTAAACTGAAGCCGGTTTAATGTTTTTGAACCATAATTAAACAATTGATCCAATACATTATCAACACCTTCCTGCCCTTTGGAAGTCTCCAAATCAGGTTTATTTTTAATACCTCCGTAAACACTTACCGTATTGCTTATCTGTTCCGGTTGAACAATCAGCCTGATAC
>QIKE01000055.1 GCA_003232915.1 Bacteroidota bacterium
GCAACGTACAGGGTGTGTCGGTTTGCCGACATGGATGTTTCATCTGTTTATAATTTTGCAACTAATAGATTATCTGCGTTTTGTTTTGTTATCATTTTTGACAAAAAAGACAAAAATCTCGCCAAAACGGTTGTGTATTTTTCTTATACCACAGGTTAAACCCATGGAATGGCAAAGACATTATTCCACAGGGTGAACCTGTGGCTATTATTGTTTCGCTCCTTCGGAGCTTTTATAATCATTCCCTTGTGTGTTTTAAATTAATCATGGATGTTTCATCTTTGGTTTCATCTCCATTTTCAAATACTTTGCCGTAAAGCTCGAAGTGTTTTCGATGACCTCTTCGGGAGTACCACAACAAAGTATTTTGCCTCCTTTGTGTCCTCCTTCGGGACCAAGGTCGATAATATGGTCGGCAACTTTTATCACTTCCATATTATGTTCTATAACGATGACGGTATTGCCGCGATCGATAAGTTTGCATAGTACTTCGAGTAATACTCGTACGTCTTCGAAATGGAGGCCGGTTGTTGGTTCGTCGAGAATATATAGAGTGTTGCCGGTATCTTTTTTCGAAAGTTCGGAGGCAAGTTTTATGCGTTGTGCTTCGCCGCCCGAAATGGTGGTTGATGGTTGTCCGAGTTTAAGATATCCGAGTCCGACATTTTGCAGGGTTTTGAATTTTTGTATGATAGAAGGAATGTTTTCGAAAAAAGCAACTGCTTGATGAATAGTCATTTCAAGGACATCGTTTATTGATTTTCCTTTGTAGCGTAATTCAAGAGTTTCGCGATTGTATCGTTTGCCGCCACACTCTTCGCACTCCACATAGACGTCGGGCAAAAAATTCATTTCTATAGTTTGTACTCCGGCGCCTTTGCAGGTTTCGCAACGTCCGCCTTTTACGTTGAACGAAAAGCGGCCGGGCTGGTAGCCTCTTATTTTCGATTCGGGTAGTTGGCCGAACAACTTACGAATTTCGTCGAAGACTTTGGTATAAGTGGCTGGGTTTGAACGGGGGGTTCGTCCGATGGGAGACTGATCGATTTCAATAACCTTGTCAATATTTTTCAGTCCTTCGAGGCTTTTGTATGGCAACGGATTTTTTACCGATCGATAAAAGTGGTTACTAAGGATGGGATAAAGCGTTTCGTTAATAATAAATTTTCCCAAAGGAAATTCCACATCAATATTTTTCAGGTTGTTACCCGATGCTCCTTTAAGTATGAGTGATTTTTTTTTGCCTGTCCGGCGTTTTTCCGGAACGCGAATTTTTTTTTTACCGTTCAAATATTGAGCTGTCAGTGTATTGGTTTTTAGAATTTCTTCGGGAGTTCCAATGCCAACAATTTCGCCGCCATGTTGTCCTGCACCTGGTCCCACATCTACCACACAATCGGCTTCGAGTATGGTATCTTTGTCGTGCTCTACTACGATTACCGTATTGCCTATGTCGCGTAAATCTTTTAGCGAGCGAATCAATTTATGGTTGTCGCGCTGATGAAGGCCAATACTGGGTTCGTCGAGGATGTAAAGGACGCCCGTTAAGCGCGAGCCGATTTGCGTGGCGAGCCTGATACGCTGCGATTCGCCCCCCGAAAGGGTTTTAGCGGGCCTGTTTAGGTTGACGTAATCAATTCCAACTTCAAGTAAAAAGTTAAGGCGGGTACGAATTTCGCGCAATACCTCCCGGGCAATGAGCAACTGTCTTTCCGACAGACGGTTTTCGAGTCCGGTAAACCATTGCTTTAGCTCTTGCAAGTCCATTGCGGTGAGTTGGGAAATGTTTTTTCCGTCAATTTTAAAAAAAAGCGCTTCCTTTTTCAAACGGCTACCTTGACACAAGGGGCAAGTTTTTTTGTTCATAAAACTTTCGGCCCATTTTTTCGATGTTTTAGAGGCATTGTTGCGCTCGAAATTTGTGATATAGCTTATCAAGCCCTCAAAATGCAAATTATAAGTTGAGGTAATGCCGAGATATTCTTTTTTTACTTCAATAGTTTCGTCCGTGCCGTTTAAAATGGTTTGTATTGCTGCTTGAGGAATATTTTTCAGTGGAGTTTGCATAGTAAAGCCGTATTTCATAGCAATAGTCTCTATCTGACTAAAAACCCAGTTGTTTTTGTATTCGCCCAAAGCGGCAATACCACCTTTGGCAATGCTTTTATTTTTGTCGGGAAACAATTTGTTTAAATCTACCTCGCTAATTTTTCCCAAGCCATTGCATTGCGGACAGTATCCGTAAGGTGAGTTGAACGAAAATAGATTAGGTTCGGGTTCGTCGTACGAAATACCTGTGGTGGGGCACATAAGTTTTCGACTAAAATGACTTATGACCTTAGCATTTACGTCGAGTATCATTATCTCCCCCTTTCCGTGTTTCATTCCCAACGAAAGTGATTTTTTAAGTCGATCGGTAATTGTACTGTGTACGGGAAGGCGATCGATAACAATTTCGATGTCGTGAACTTTATAACGGTCAAGTTGAAGCCCAAACGAAATCTCTCTAATTTCACCGTCAACACGAACCCGTAAAAATCCCTGTTGTCTGATGCGTTCGAAAAGTTTACGATAATGTCCTTTACGGGCACGAATTACCGGCGCAAGAATAACGACATTTTTACCCGAATACTTTTCCAAAATAATATTAACAATTTGTTTTTCGGTGTAGTGAACCATTTTTTCACCTGTATTGTACGAATAGGCTTCGGAAGCACGGGCGTAAAGCAAGCGTAGAAAATCGTAAATTTCGGTGATGGTACCTACGGTAGAACGCGGATTGCGGCTTACCGATTTTTGTTCGATGGATATTACCGGACTCAGTCCATGAATTTGGTCGACATCGGGACGTTCGAGATGACCAATAAACTGCCGTGCATAAGCCGAAAAAGTCTCCATATAGCGTCGTTGTCCTTCGGCGTATATCGTATCGAAAGCGAGCGACGATTTGCCGCTGCCGCTAATGCCCGTGATAACCACAAGCTTATCGCGTGGAATACTTACGTCTATGTTCTTTAAGTTATGAACACGAGCACCTTTTATCTCAAGATAACTTTGTTCATCGTTTATATTTTGTTGCTTTTCTTTCAATGTTTTCGTTTTGTTTGCCGGTAGCTTATTTTTAATAGCTCATTGCTTTTTGTGCCGGCTTCGTCATTTTTTATTTTATCGGCTAAACAATACTTTATTCTTTTTTTGCGTTTTTTTGTTTCTGTTCCTGTTCCTGTTCCTGTTCCTATTGCTCTTACATACTAAAGCGTCATAGAAAATCGTGCAAAATTAATTCTTCTAATTGAATTTTTCATCGGTTAAATTAAAAGGTGAATTGGGAATAGCAATACGATAGGCTTTTTTTCTGCTGTTTTTCAGATAGTTTGTGCGGAGCCAAGGATTAAAATATTTTAGTAATTTGTAGCTAATATTTTGTTTGTGAGCATAATCGGCCCAATTTTTAATGCTGTTGTTTAGTTGAAGATAATGAACGGGTATGACAGGGTATTTTTCGTTTTCACTAATGTAGAAACCATAGTGCTTGGGATTTTCAAAAATAAGTTTAAATGCCAGCATACGGTATATATATCTTGAAGTTTCGTCCGAAACAAGAAGATCGTAAAACGTATTGCACTTTTGTTTCTTCATTAATCTCAATATACCTTTTTTACCGGCATTGTACGAAGCCACTACAAGTGTCCAATTTCCAAATTTTTCGTATGATTTTTTCAAATACCGACAGGCTGCATTCGTTGCTTTTTGTACGTTGTAGCGCTCGTCTATTTGTTTATTTACTTCCAAACCGTATTCCTTTGCCGTTCCTTTTAGCAACTGCCAAAATCCTACAGCTCCGGCAGGAGAAACTTTGTTATCAAATCCGCTTTCGATAAGTGGCATATAACGAAAATCAATTGGGATACCCTCGTTTTGCAGGATGGTGTCGATCATCGGTAGCCAGCGATTGGCTTTTTTAATTAACTCTAGCGTTGAAGAGTGCCAATATGTGTTTACCGAAAGTTCTCTGTCGAGGGCTTCGCGAACGTAAAAAATATCAAGCGGAACAGGCTCGCCGGCAAAGCTCAAAGTATCAGGAATTTTTAACGAAACAATTTTGTAATACTGGGCATTGGTACCCGGCAAACTAATGTCTTTTTGCCGTTTTTGAAAAAATGCACCTGCTCCAACCAAAATTCCTACCGTAACTAACAAAAAGAAATAACCCAAAGTTTTATTCATAAAAAAATACTGACATTTAATGATTTTTTATTTGTATTGATTTTGCCGATAATGAAATTCAGTTTTTTGTATTTTCCACATCAAAAGTATCGTACGTTTATTGTTTTTATAAAGCCTTGCAAAAGTATCTAAATTATACTTGTGAGGTAATATGATGCTAAATTAATGTTACGAGGTGCGTGAGGTAGCGGGGGCTTGCTACGTGAGACGCATAGAAGGGGCTATTTCATTGTGGACTGCCTTTCCAACGATTTTCTATCTATATGGTTTTTCCTTCTACACATTAAAAGATTAAGCCAAAAATTCGTCGAATAATTTATTGCAAAGCATTCTTTGCTATTTTTGCAGTCCGAAGAATAAAAAGGGTCCAGTAGCTCAGTTGGATAGAGCAGCAGCCTTCTAAGCTGCGGGTCGTGGGTTCGAATCCCGCCTGGATCACTGATAAACGTAAGCCTTGCGGAATGAGTTTTGCTTGGCTTTCGCTGTTTCAAGATGGGGCTGTATATATTATGCATCATTCATATGGCCTTGTTTGGAGTTTTAGAGATTTTCGGGAAAATCAAAACCTAAATTATAGAATGTTTTATAAAAAAGTACTTATTTTTGGCACTTTTATTCCAACTTGGAAAATCAAGATTAAATTTTAAAATCCTTTAAAAAGGTATATTTTAGATATGAATTTGATTGAAATTCATAAACATTTTAATAGATGTGTTTTTGTTTGGTTAGGGTTGAAACCTAATGCAATTCAAAATCAATAGATTAGATTATTTATAAAACGGATTTGTGCATCCTTATTTTTTTTTATAGACGTCATAGTTTTAGGAAATGTTTATCAGGTTTGGATTATTATGGTATTTTGACATTTGCCGGTTTTTGAAGTGCATTGTAAAACAGCTCGTGGATATTAGTGCGAATGTCTTCGTCCATAATGATGCGGTTGTACATATCGGGATAAACGCGGTTGGAGAGGAATACATAAACTAAACCGTTTTTAGGGTCTGCCCAAGTATAGGTACCCGTAAAGCCTGAATGTCCGAAACTACTGTCCGACACACTTTTGCAGTTGGTCATATGGTCAACGTAGCGAAGTAGAGGCTTGTCGAAACCCAGTCCTCGGCGATTGCTGTCGGCAACAAAATAACGTCTGTTGAACAGGTCGATTGTTTGACTTTCGAGTACTCTGTTACCGTTGTAGACGCCACCGTCCATTAGCATTTGCATCATAACCGCCACATCAAAAGCATTGCCGAAGAGGCCGGCGTGTCCCGAAATGCCGCCAAGCATAGCTGCACCTTGATCGTGGACATCGCCAACAAGTTGTTGGCGACGGAAAACAGTGTCGTTTTGGGTGGGTGTAATTTCATCTGTTGGAAAATAATTTCGCGGTGTAAATACAAGCCTTCCAAGCCCGAGTGGGTGGTAAAAATTTTCGTAAACATATTGATCGAACGGCTTGTCAGTCATTTGTTCTATCATCAATTTGAATAAATAAAAACCCAAATCGCTGTAGAGGTATTTTTTTTTATCGCTTACCGGTGAGTCGATAATTTCTTGATAAATTTTATAGCTATAATTTTTTCGGATGTACATATTCTCGGCTACACGTACGGGATATTTTTCAGAAATATGATTGCTGTAAATCGTGGAATCGGGGCCCGTGGGTGTAAGTGTTTCTTTATAAAAAGGTATCCAATTTTGTAATCCGGCCTGATGCGAAAGTATTGATTTGAAACTCAACAGCTCTTTGTTGCTGCCTTTGAGCGACAAAAGATAATCGGAAAGATTGCCGTTTATATTAATTTTACCCTCTTCGGTCAACTTAATTAAAGCAGGTGTAGTAGCCATAATTTTGGTGAGAGAAGCCAAATCGTAAAGATCGGTAGCTCTTACAGGTATTTTTTTATAATAAGTATGATAGCCAAAACTTTTGTCATAAAAGATAACACCGTTTTTGGCTGCAAGGATCTGACAACCCGGATATGCTCCTATCTCAATTCCTTTCAACGCTATGCTGTCAACGCTTTTCAGTATATTGGTATTGGCACCGACATCGGCGGGCGTTCCAAAACGTAATCTCGTTTTTCTTAAACTAATCCCATCACCTATCGAAAAAGAACCTATGCTTACCGGAAGTCTGGCATTGGTGCTGCGTTCACCGGCTATCACTTCGGCCGAGGCTTGTTGTGTTGCAATCTTATCCTGATACGAAACTACAATAGCGCTAAATGATTGCAGGTTTTTAAAATATCCGAGTGCATACGGACTGGCAAAAATGTTTAAAACTACATTGCTTTGCCTTGTCGCTTTTTCGGCAAATTCGACGTCTGCTGTGCTGATTCCAAAACGGCGTGATGCCGATATGTTGGTATTTATAAAGGCAATAACGGTTGTTTTGTAGTTGGGAAGTGATTGTAACACAATGTTTTTATCTTTTTCGGTAGCATTGTGTTTCAGATAAAAAACTTTTGTTTTAAACATTTTTGCCAATGTTTTTTCAAATTCACCATGTGCAGTATTTCCTACAATAACAATAGCAACGGTTCCCGTATCGGCAAGCGGAAGAGGCAATATTTTATTTTGGTTGCTAAGTATAGTAATCGATCGGTTGAAAAGGTTGGCGATAAGTTCGGAATACACCTGTTTGTTCAGGTCGTTCAACAAATGGCTCGTATCTATGGGTTGGCGTTGCCATGCCTCTGTTAAATATTTATATTTAAGGATTTTTTTACAACTTTTTTCAAGATGTCTGCGCGCTGCTTTACTACTTAATACTTTTGTTTTAATGCTTTCAATTGATGCAGGAATGTCTTCGGGAATGAGCAAAATGTCGTTACCGGCCAAAAAAGCCTGCAAAGCTACTTTGTCTTTTCCAATATAAAGAGTTACGCCTTTCATGTCAAGCGCATCGGTGATAATCAGACCTTTAAATTTCATTTTCCGTTTTAACAATTTGCTTACGATAGGGTAGGAGAGGGAAGCCGGAAAGTTTTTGCGCTTGTCCAAAGCCGGTATCGAAAGGTGCGCTACCATTACAGCCGAAACGGGTATGTCTTGTTTGAAAAGAAAACGGTAAGGATACAAAGCGATGTTGTGAATTTCTTTTTTTGAGGCATTTACAATCGGCAGTGTTTTGTGCGAATCTTGATAAGTATCGCCGTGGCCCGGAAAATGTTTGGCACAGGCTACAATTCCTTCGTTCTGCATACCTTTTATGTATTGATAAGCTTTGTGGGCAACGGCCTTCGGGTTCTCCCCGAAAGAGCGCATTCCGATTATCGGATTTTTCGGGTTGCTGTTTACGTCCACTACCGGTGCAAAATTTATTTGGATACCCATTCGCCGGTATTGTTCGCCAATTTGTTTTCCCATCAAATAAAGCAAACTATCGCCCAATTGTGCGCCAAGTGTCATTTGTAGAGGGTATTTCAGCGTGTGTTTTAACCGCATACCCAATCCCCATTCGCCGTCCATACTAATAAACAAAGGAGTTCTTGCAATCTTATTCCAACGGTTTGTTTGCAGTGCTTGTCCTATTGGGGTGCCTCCGAAAAAAGTAATTCCACCAATGTCGTATTTTTTTATGTAGTCGTTGATTTTAGAATCGTATGGCTTGTAAGGATTGTTAGCACGAACAAAAATCAATTGTCCGATACGTTGTTCAAGGTTAAGTGATTGATACACCGAATCTGCCCACCGGTCAGCAGCTTTTTTTCTGTTGATTTGCCCCTGTAATGTTGATGAAAACAATCCGAAATTTAGTGAAATAATAAGTAAAAAAAATCTAAACCTATACATCATCCGTTTTTTGTACAAAAGTATGTAATTTGTAAATGCCACATAATTTTAATTGAATTTTGCGGTTCTCTGCTTTTTGGTTAAATTAGGAAAGTGGCCGGAAATAAATTTGGGAGCAGACCGTTCAATACGAAACTTATTTTACATTAAAAATGAATAATTTTAGATTAGAGGTTTTTATAAAAGTAGCCGAAAAACTTAGTTTTACCAAAGCAGCAAAAGAACTTTATATTACACAACCGGCTGTTACAAAACATATTAATGCGATTGAACTAAAGTTAAATAGTAAACTTTTTGAAAGAAAAGGAAACCGTATTGAACTTACAAAAGCGGGAATTATTCTTTTGGACTATGCAAAAAAAATCGACAATATTTACGAGCAACTTCAATTTGAGTTAAGTGCATTACAACAGGAATATAAAGGTAAACTTAGGATTGGGGCAAGTACCACAATGACGCAATATGTTATGCCCACATTTATGGCAAGTTTTCATTCGAAGTTTAAAGATCTTACAATAAAAGTGATAAATGGAAATACCGAACAAATAGAGAATGCACTTAAACAAAACGAAATTGATTTGGGGATTATCGAAGGACATTCAAAACGTAGAGAATTTCATTATGTTGAATTTTTAAAAGATGAAATTGTGCTAGCTGTAAGAAGTTCGCACCGGTTATCTAAAAAAGGTGAGATCAGTATAAAAGAGCTGCAAACTTTACCGATAATTGTTAGAGAAGAGGGGTCGGGAACCTTAGAATTTATTGTGTATCACTTAAAAATGAACAATCTTACTCTAAACGATTTTAATGTCGAAATTCAGTTTGGAAGTACCGAAGGAATTAAAAATTACATTCTCCATTCCGATACTTTTGCTTTTTTGTCCATTCAAAGCATTGTCAACGAATTGCGTAGAAATGAATTAAGTATTATTGATGTTAAAAACTTGGAAATTAAACGATATTTCAACTTCATTTTTCCTGAAGGTCAACAAAATCCCATAGTAGATCTTTTCATACGTTATGTTCGGGGTTATAACTTTTAGGTATTTACAGTGAGGATTTTTCATTTACATAGGTCTTTATTTTCCCTAATTTTACAATATAAACTACTAAACTTTTGAGTTTTGTAAACCGCCAAATATCAATAAAATAAAATTCAGAAAAGATAAAAATATTATATAATCAGGTGTATATGTTTAAATTTGTGGTTGTTATTAACAAAGTTATGCAACATCACAAAAATACAAAAAAGCCGGAACAAATCGAAAAGATTTCGCAAAACAACAAAGAAATTTGCGACAACATTGGAAAGTAATGGGCACTTTTGATGTAAAGTCTGTGCATAAAACCTTTGACGCATTAAAACGAAACATTTATTTCCACTTTATCTGAAGAACACTTATAACGAACAAAAAAAAGAAAGTGAAAAATTCGAACTTAAACCGCAAGAGTTCAAAAAGCAATTCATAAAGCAGAGCGAAAGAAATACATCCGGATACAAACGTATAAAAGAAACCTACAAAACCAAAATAGAAATAGCTAATTCTATGATAAAGAGAATAATAATGTTAAATATTATTTTGAAGTGCCAGGAGAAGTACAAACTTAATCTAAAGAAGAAGAAATCCCTGTCTCTGGTTCCCTGATTTGATGAAATGAATCTTTGTATTTTGCTATTAATACCTTCTGCCATTGCATTGGTTTCATCGTTTAAAAAGTAATTCATTATTTGCTTTTCGTTAGTTTCTATCAGGGTTTTAAAGTTAAGCATCATCTATTTCAGCATCTTCTACATCTTCATACCAATGATGAAATTGTTTGTCAATTTGCAGGAAGTGTTTCCCAATATTTTTCTGACTCATAAAATCTCTAAATTGACAAGCCATGGCATATGCTTTTGCTATTTCGGGATAATGTTCAAATAACACTTTAGCTCGTTTAGCTTGTTTGTCGGTCCATTGAGATTTGAATTTGTACAGTAAACACTAAATTTTCCACCTCAGGGACAGGCTACATAATCGTAGCATTATGGTAAAATTAATCGTATGTAATTGTATGTATGATAAATATGCTATATATTGTCTTGTTTTTTTATCTATTTATTGATTTTAATCATTAGATTATCTTTAAGTTATGAATTCCGAAAGTTCAGTAAATTATAGTTGAGTCCAGTCTAAAAAGGTTAACTAGGGTAAATAATGAAAATCGGTATTGACCCCTTCCCTAAAAAATGTACTGATCTTCAGCCACTTCCGATCTTCAGCCACTTCCCCTTTAGGGGATTGAGGGGTAAAAGTGGCTGAAACCAAATTGTAACCTTTTTAGACTGGACTCATAGTTTGAATAAATAGCACTTTGTATTTTCTTTGTTATTTATTAACTAAATAATATTTTGTTGCAATAGAATTGTGTTAAGGTAGGAAATCCAAACATTTTTTTGTGTAGTTTTGTACAAAAATTCTATGAAGAAAATAATATTACTAATAGCGGTTTTATTTCTGGGAGGTCAATTTATTAAAGCACAAAACGAAAGGCGGTATATTGGTATAAATATCGGGCCTTCGTTTCCTTCTTCCGACTTTGCCAAAACGGATATTAACGATTCTACATCTGGCTATGCAAAAACGGGAATTGATTTGCGTATGGTATATGCATTTCGTTTGAGCCATAATTTAGGTTTTCAGTTTAATATCAATTATCATTCTAATGAAATTAACATTCAAAAATTAGAAGCATCTGCCATTCAAAAATTTAAAAATATGTCATTCAGCATCGAAAATCGCAATCCGTGGACGGGTGGGTGTGCATTTTTTGGCCCGTATTTCAGGTTTCCCATAACCCGTAATCTTTCGTGGGATGTTCGAGGTTCAATTGGTTTGTATGTTCTTTATTCGCCTGATTTCATCATCAGGGGAACCTCCGTTACGGGCGATAAAGCAGAATATTACCGTTATACCGATAAATCTTTTTCCTTTGGTTATACTATTGGTACCGGTTTAAAATACCGTATCAACAACTATTATATCCTGCTGTTTGCCGATTATAGTGGTACCGATACTCAATTTAACCATGTTACGGGCACCGGCTGGGATAATACTCCTTACGATATTCCACTTAAACAAAGTATACGGAATTTAAGTGTTACCGTTGGATTTGCCTATATTTTGTAAATCGTAAAAATTGTTTTTCTGTGAAAGTCCCTCTTTCGTTTTATCGCAACGATGATGTTACGGGTATTGCAAAACAATTGCTCGGACAATATTTGATTACCCGGATTGACGGAAAACTAACCGGCGGTATCATCACCGAAACGGAGGCTTATGCGGGTATTACCGACAAGGCATCACACGCGTACAATAACCGCCGAACACGCCGTACTAAAGTAATGTTCGACGAAGGTGGCAGAAGTTATGTGTATTTTACTTATGGTATGCATCATTTGTTCAATATTGTAACTTCCGTAAAAGACAATCCTCATGCTGTGCTTATCAGGGCAATACACCCCACACTCGGCATTAATATTATGCTGAAACGTCGAGGAAAACAACAACAGGATAAAAATCTTACCAATGGCCCCGCAAAGCTCTGTCAGGCTTTAGGAATTTCACTACAGCAAAACAATATTTTGCTTGATGGCGAAGTAGTGTGGGTTGAATACAGCGGTTGGGAAATAGATGAAAATATAATTGCAGCCGGACCTCGTGTCGGCGTCGATTATGCCCAAGAAGATGCTTTGCTGTTTTATCGTTTTTTATTGGAAAAACTTCCAACGGCATTTGCAAAAAACAGCTGTCAACTTTGATATACTCAATCATATAGTATTTCAAATTATAATCTCACCGGTAATAGTTTATCAAATAATCAACTCGTAAATAGGCTTAATCACGATGTATAATCGAATCCTCAACAAAAGACATTAATTTATATTTTTTTACCGGCACACCTAATGTGTCAAAGGTTTTGTTGTAATTTTAGAAAATAAATTATATTATTATGAGGCAGTGCCGGTTATATATCAACAAAAATATTTTTTTATTATAGAAACTTCATTCCTCAAATACAAATCAACTCGTCGGAAAATCAACAAAATTGTATTCGGATACGTAACTATTAACAATAAAAATTCGTTCTTCCAAAATAAAAGATTAGCTTATCTTTCTACAACAGTAAATGTGTAATATTTTACTAAGTGTTTGCAAGCGGCCTCATTGCTTACTGTATCTCAACAAACATTACCACTATGCTTTTTGTGCTAACGGCAAGTAACATTTCAGGTGAATACGACTTTTTAGTTTTTTTTCACTTTATGCACTAATAGGCTTAATTTTTCGTTTTGTTGTTCATCAAATTATTATACTTTTGCGGCATGTTTAAAAAAGGCCTATTTTATTTGTTAGTTGTTGGTTTGTTTGTACTTAGCTTCGGTTGCACGAACTACAATAAAATATTGAAAAGTGCAAATAACGATTTAAAGTACGAAACCGGCATTGACCTATATGAAAAAGGCGATTTTACGCGTGCATTACAGTTTTTTGATTTGTTGCGAGCCATCAATAGCGGAACCGAAAAAGGAGAGAAACTTACTTATTACACAGCAAATTGTTATTTTCAGTTAAAAGACTATGACATAGCGAGTTATTATTATAAACGATATGTTCAAATGTATCCTCGCAGTAAACATGCCGAAGAAGCCTCTTTTTTAAGTGCTTATTGTAATTATCTCAGTTCGCCTCGCCCTAGTCTTGATCAAACCACAACTTACACTGCACTTTCCGAATTACAAATGTTTATAGACAGGTATCCGAAAAGTGCAAAAGTAGCTGAAGCTAACAGGCTAATGGACAAATTAAGAAATAAATTAGAAGAAAAAGACTATCATATAGCAATGCTTTATTACAAAATGGCTGATTATCAGGCTGCTATCACCTCTTTTAAAAATTTACTTGACGACTATCCCGATACTGACTTTCGTGAAGAAATTCTTTATTATACTACTAAAGCTTATTTCGAATATGCTGAAAAAAGTATTGTTAAAAAGAAAAAGGAGCGCTATGAAAAAACCGTGGAAGCGTATAACAATTTAAAATATATGTATCCCGAAAGTAAATTCATAAAGGAACTGGAACCATTAAATCAAAAAGCAAGAAATCATTTATAATATTAATTAAGAAATATGGACTACAAAAGAATTAAAACCGAGACAACAGCAGTAACGCGTCAAAAGGACAGATTTTACGACCAAACAGGTAACATATACGAAACGACGGTGATACTTTCGAAGCGAGCTAACCAGATTGCCGCCGAGTTGAAACATGAACTCGACCAGAAAATTTCGGAGTTTGCGACTATCAACGATACTTTGGAAGAAGTGTTTGAAAACCGCGAACAAATCGAAATTGCAAAATTTTACGAAAGACTTCCCAAGCCCACACTCTTTGCAATTCACGAGTTTTTGGACGAGCAGATTTATTTCAGAAATCCACACAAAGAAATGGCAAAAGAATTTTAATAGCCTTTCGGCTTATTACTTAAGCAAATGCTACAGGGAAAAAACATTATTGTTGGTATTACAGGTGGAATTGCAGCCTATAAAATTCCGCTTTTGATTCGCATGCTAAAAAAAGAGGGTGCAGAAGTTCGTGTGTTGGTGACCGATGTGGCTAAAAATTTTGTTACCCCTTTAACACTTTCCGTAGTTTCTGAAAATCCGGTAGCAACAGATTTTTTCGATTCCGAAACAGGCCAATGGAATAGCCATATCGACTTGGGGTTGTGGGCAGATGCTCTTTTATTGGCGCCGCTTACTGCTAATACTATGGCAAAAATGGCGGCGGGTATAGCCGATAATCTTTTGTTGACGGTTGTTTTGTCGGCGCGTTGCCCATTGTTTTTTGCCCCGACAATGGATATGGATATGTTTAAAAATGTTGTAACACAGCAAAATATTGTTAAATTACAAGCCTTGGGATATTATTATATCGAACCGGCGAAAGGTGAACTTGCCAGCGGACTGAAAGGTCTGGGAAGAATGCCCGAACCGGAAGAATTGTTTAGTATTCTTGCGCAATATTTTAAAAAAAATACTATTTTTAACGATAAACATGTTTTAATATCCGCCGGACCAACACACGAACCCATTGACCCTGTACGGTTTATTGGAAACAATAGTACGGGAAAAATGGGAATAGAACTTGCCAAGACTTTTGCTCAACAAGGTGCTATAGTAGAATTGGTACTCGGCCCTACACAAATAACTACGGGTTTTCCTGGAATAAGCGTACACAGTGTAATTACCGCTAAAGAAATGACCGAAGTGTGCAAAAACTTGTTCCCGCAAAACGACATCGTCGTTATGGCTGCCGCCGTTGCCGACTTTACACCAAAGGTTGTGTCAGCCACGAAAATAAAAAAGGAAATACAATTGAATTCCATAACGTTGAAACCTACCGAAGATATTCTTTCATCTTTAGGGAAAATGAAAAAAAATGGACAGATTTTAATTGGCTTTGCGCTTGAAACTGACAACGAATTGGAAAATGCCAAAAAGAAGTTGCAAAAGAAAAATCTTGATATGATAGTGTTGAACTCGCTACAAGACATGGGAGCTGGCTTTGGTTTCGATACAAATAAAATTACACTGATTAAAAAAGGAGAAAAACCCGTTTATTATATCTTAAAATCGAAAAAAGAGGTAGCGCAGGATATTGTCTCTGAAATTGCAAAATATATTTAATCAAGCAATTATGAAAAAAATACTTCTTGCAATGGTGTTTTTTATTCTTGGCAAAGGTCTTTTTGCACAGGAATTTATTTGTCAGGTGCAAATCAATGCGCAACAAGTACGAGGGGTTGACCCTACTATTTTTGACAACCTGAAAACTTCCGTTTTCGATTTTATTAACAATCGTAAATGGTCTAACTACAATTTAAAATACGAAGAACGTATCGGATGTACTATTTTGATCACCATTTCTAAGGCTGTATCTACTGATGAATTTAAAGGGCAGTTTAATGTGGTGTTGCAGCGTCCAATATATAAAACCGATTACAATTCGCCCCTACTTAACATTATCGACAAAGATATCTCTTTTATTTACAGACCCAATCAACCCGTTAACTTTGTCGATAATACGTATACCGACAATCTCTCTTCGCTTTTGGCTTATTATGCCTATTTTATGTTGGGGCAGTATTTCGACACTTTTTCACTGGACGGTGGTACCGATTTTTATCAAAAAGCTATGTCGGTGGTGCAGTCGGCACAAAATTCGAATCGCAAAGGATGGCAGTCGTTCGAGGGACAGAAAAATCGCTATCATCTTGTGGAAGAATACTTGAACAGTGCTTATGAACCTATGCGCGTTTTCCTTTACGATTATCATCGTAAAGGACTTGATGAAATGGCTGAACATATCGAATCCGGACGTTCCGAAATTCTTAGTACGTTAAGTGATCTTAAAAAAGTTAACGACAAACGACCCGGAATGTTTTCTATGCAGGTTTTGCTTGATGCCAAACGTACCGAAATAATTAATATCTTTTCAAAAGCTACTCCTACCGAAAAAACTTCTATGATAAACATTATGCAAGAGGTTGACCCCGCTAATGCTTCGCGTTATCAAGAAGTGATGAGAAAATGAGTCGTTATAGCCAACTAAACTCATCTATCTTTTAAATATATTGAGGATAGTGTTTATTGTTTAAGCTTTATTTGCTATTTTTTCCATTATATGATAACTGTCGCCGAGTTTACATAAAGCATTACAATTATCTCTCAATTCCGATGTCAAAATATACAATATCTCCAAATTGCTGTTACGAATGGCCGGCCTGTTTAATTGCAGTTTTACTTCTTGTTCTCTGTTGTTTGGGATTATGATATAAAGTTTCGAATTAGAGGAGGGCAACGAAAATGACAAATCTGTCAACCGTAAAATACCTGAATAAATTGAGGTGCTTTTTTCGACTTCAAATGCACACACAACGTGATTCGTATCTTTTTCAAACCATACAATGTCAATTAGTTTTATTGTACTGAAAATTTCTTTAGGAACATCTATTTTAGGAAATTCTTTAATGCTGATAAAGGAAAATTTGTTTCCGTTATAGATTTTTGAACGGTCATTGGAAGCGGCTATTACATCATAATTCAGGGCATTACCAATTTTGAGTAAATGATATTGCATTTCAGAATGTAACTCGCTTTCCTGTTTCTCACCAACAACCTTTTGACGCCTTTTCTGCAATTGTTTTAAAATCTTTTCCCTGTCCTTGTCTGTGAGGGTTGATTCTTGTCCAGCTAAGATATTTTTTGCTCCAATTTCAAAAAGCAAACCGCTAAAAGCACCTAAATCTGTTGAAAGGTACTGTCTGTATTGCTGATTTTGTTGAATTATCACTTCACGCATCCTTAAATACTCCGACCAAGAACCTAACTTTACTTTGTCATTAAACAAGATGTTGAAACCTTTTACAATTGCCGTATTACAAGGTGGAATAATTGTAGGGTGAAGAAAATACAAGATACTTGCAACCGCCGGGCCTAGTCCTTTTATTTTTTTCTCGTCTAATTTGATGATTTCTGTCAAAAGGGTATTTTCATTTGACGTTTTCAGGCAATTTTCTAAAAACTGTCCGAAGTATCGCTTGTTGTCTTGGTTTTCGTAAATGTCTGGTATTCTGAGTTTTGGCTTCCAATAGAAGGGGTGGGATGCTCCTTCAAATACTTGCTTTTGCTCGGTAATGCAGGTCAAAACAAATTCGAGTGAACTCCCTTTGTAATCGTTCGGGAAGGTGTCTGCTTTTATGTCGTGTATGACCTGGATGACACCGCGTCTGATCGAACGAAAAGCTTTTAGTCGTTCTTCATTATTCACGAACCATGTGTTATATACCAGATCTGAATTTTCTTTATATTGTTTAATTAAATTTTCCATTTTTGATTTTCTTACATTATGACCAACGCTTTGAATATGGGGCGTTTGGCATTTCAACGCTCGTCATTTTCTAATTTACCGAATTTCTAATGATATTTCTTTTCCCTACTTTCTTTGTTAATTGTTGCATATTTTGCAACAACTGGATTATGCTTCATTTATCTTTCATTGAATATTTTGTTAATATATCTGGATATAACCGACTTACCTCTTTCGAATAGTTCTGAAAGTGGATTTATTTTCAAACAAACAATATCTTTTTCGATCTTCACTTCTATTGAAGTGTTTCCTGTTGACATTGTGTATATTTTAATTTCGGAATTCTTCATTTAACAAAAATACAATTCTTTTCTATTATTATTTCCGTTTTGGTAAATTATCTCATTCACTTTTGTAATATATCATAATATCTTTTTCTCGTTGCTGATGATGTTTGATCATTCGCTCAATTTTGCGTTTATGTTCCAGCCTTTATTTGCCAATTGTTCAACAAGCAGTTCTCTGACATCATTGTACGAAAGTAGTGGAGCATATTCTTGTTGTTAATTCGTTGCGCTGTAACAAATAGCATTACCAATGAAGTAAAAGTGCCATATGGTTATTCCAACCTTTGTAAGTTCTAATCTGATAGTCTGATATGCCGATGTCCTAACTATTTGTTTCTAAAAGTTCTTTCTACCCAAAATCGTTGTGCCTGTTTATATGTAAACTCTTCGGGCGACTTTAGCTACTTGCAATTTAGGCAAATTAGTATAGCTATTTTCAGCGGTACATTTGCAGCGATCAACGCTCTTAATTATATTCATAATAAATAAAAAAAATTACATAAAAAACATTCGTCAAGTGAAAGAATAAAATACTTTTGCGGCGACAATTCTTCGGGGCTGGGTGCAATTCCCGACCGGCGGTTAAAGCCCGCGACTCTTACTTTAGGGTGAGACTGATTCCGTGAAACCCGGAAGCCGACAGTACAGTCTGGATGATAGAAGAAAAGTTGTATTATTGATGATGTATCTTTACGTGGCGGCACTATTATTGGTGTTGTGATAGTCAATATACGAAATTTCTCTTTTTAAACCCTGAAGAATTTCAGGGATTTTTGTTTTATTAAAATTTAAAAAAACAATGAAAAATGAAAAGAGAAATCTTTATTTTAATGTGGGCAGTGCTTTCCGCAGCTGTAGTTTTTTCACAAAATGTTGTAACAGCTACGCTTATTAATCCGCAAAACAAACCGTTGGCTAACGTTCATATTTTTATTCGAGGAAGTGGCAAAGGAGTTACGAGCAATCAAAACGGATTGTTTCGTTTAAATATTTCCCAAAGGCGGGGAATACTCGAAATTAAAACCTTGGGTTACAAAACAAAAGTCGTTGGTTTTTCGGTAAAAGGTGTGGAAACAAATCTCGGTAATATCATCCTCGAACCCGAAACATATTCACTCAACGAAATCACCATCAGTTCGGGTTTAGTACAAAGTCGTAAAACACCTGTTTCCATCACCGAAATCAATGCCCGAACCATTAGCAACGAATTGGCCGATCAGCCTTTGCCTTTTGCTTTGAATGCCGATCCTGCTGTTTTTACGGTACGCAATGGTGGTGGTAGCGGCGACGCTTTGCTAAGCATTCGTGGATTTAAACAAGAAAACGTTGCTTTACTTCTCGATGGAATCCCTATCAATGGCGAAGAAAACGGTTTGGTTTACTGGAGCAACTGGCTGGGTCTGAATGACGTGGCTGCTGAAATCCAAATACAAAAAGGACCTGGTTTTGCCAATCTTGCCTCCAATGCAGTGGGCGGCAGTATCAACATCATTACCATGTCGGCAGGAAAAATAAAAAGAGGAAGTTTCAGCATGCAAACTACCGATTACGGAAACATGAAAGTTAACTTATCGCTTAGTAGCGGCAAATTGAAAAACGGTTGGCAATTTGCAACGGCTATTTCGGCCTTTGTCGGACGCGGGTATATTGACGCTACTTCTGAAAAAGGATTCTCTTACTTTTTTGCAGCCACCAAAAAGCTAAACCGTAAAAACACTTTAAGCATTACCTTGCTTGGTGCACCGCAATATCATAACCAACGCACATTGAAACTTTCGGCAGCAGAAGTAAAACGTTATGGCTATCGTTACAACAAAGACTGGGGATGGTACAATGGCAAGATCAAAAACGCTTCGGCTAACTTTTATCACAAACCATTTTTAATTGTTAATCACGACATTACAATTAACTCGAAACAAAAACTGTCGAATACAGCCTATCTTTCAGTAGGTGCAGGAGGAGGAAAATGGTCGGAACGTTTCAATTATGCACCTTCAATATTTCAATATCGCACCGAGTTAGGCCAAATTGATTGGAAAACAATATATTATAATAATGAAAACAACACCGAAACATATATTCTATCCGATGGCAATACGGTTACCGGTTACTCGAAAAATGTTGGTACTTATTATCTTGCAAGTCATATCGAAACGGGTTTTATGAGTACTTACGAACGACAAATAAATGCACATATAGTACTAACGGGAGGCGTTCATTATCGTTATTTCAATTCGTTTTTGCGTGAAGAAATTAGTAATTTGATGGGAGGTAAATTTTTTGTTGAAGACTATGCATGGTCCTTGGCAGGAATTGCCGGCAGACCTCAGATAAAAACCGTGGGAGATATTATCAAAGTAAACAATCACACCCTTATTAATCTTATAAATATGTATACCCGACTTCAATACAAAAGCAAAAAAATAATTACTTTTTTAAGTTTGAAAGGCAGCAACAATTGGTATCAACGTATTGATAATTATAATTATATTGTCAATACGAAAAGTCAGGTTATCTCAAAGTCGGGATTTGATTTTAGAGGTGGTATAAGTTATGCTATTAATGGCGATAATAATATTTTTTATTTTAATGCCGCTTATATTTCCAAAGTACCCTATTTTAAATACGTATTTGGAAATTTCACCAATGTTCCGGTACAAAACTTACACAATGAAAGTATTCGCAATTTCGAAGGCGGCTATCGGTTCGGTGACCGTTTTCTTAATTTCGAAATAAACGGTTTTTATAGTTTTTGGCATAATGTGTCGATGCTAACCAACGAATATGTGCAATTAGAAAATAACAGTTCATCACGCGCTATGATAAATGGTTTAGATGCGTTACACAAAGGAATTGAAGCTAAAATAATTTGGAAACCCAAACCGGCATTAAATTTTACGGGCTTTGTTTCCATTGGAGATTATCGTTGGAAAAACGATGTGTCCGCCACCTTAATTAATAACGATAATGTGGTTACCGATACGGTATTTGTTTATGCTAAAAACTTGTTTGTGGGAGGCACTGCTCAGCAAAAATATGGTATTATTGCCGATATGCATTTTTTCAGATGGTTGAATCTGAAAACCGAATATATGTATTTTAATAAATTATATGCTGATTTTGATCCCGTTAATCGAAACAACCCCGCTACAGGAGGTCAGGCTTTTGAATTTCCGTCTTACGGTTTGTTTAATGTTTATTTGGGAATCTCATTCAAATTATTTTCCGGACAGATGCTTTTTCAAGTTAACGGCTACAATTTGTTCAACACACACTATATAGAAACCGGACAAGACGGAGCAGCGCATAATGCCGAAACATTTAGAGGCTTTTGGTCTTTCGGACGTAATTTGAACTTTATGTTAAAAGTATATTTCTAACAATAATAAGCTAAAATCAGTATTTGAATTAGAATTTATGTAATATTCAGTTGAAATGACATGGTTAACACGTTGAATATTTCAGCATTAATATTTTTTAACAAAATCACAATAAAACTTCATTGATAAAAATATCAATGAAATAAGATTTTATTATGAAAAATATTTGAACATTTATCAAATCTATTTTATCGTATCATTTTGATTTTTAGCATTATAAATCAGCCGAATAGTTGTGAATATATTTATAAGAAAAATATTTTTCAACATGTTATTCCCTTTTATCAATTAAATTGTCAATTGTTTATATTCGGGTATACATAATTTTGATAAATTCTTAACAATTAATTCATCCTAAATTTTATTCAAATTTTTATTTTAGCAGCATAATTTAGAAACCAAAACTTTTAAAATTATTGTTTATGAAAAAAGAACATCTACTTTTAGCTCTGATGCTTAGCCTGCTTTTCGCAACTGCTATTTTTGCACAGGGTGTAGTTAAAGGCGTTGTTATGGACGCCGGTAATGGTGAAACTCTTGTGGGTGCCACCGTTGTTATCGAAGGAACTACCATCGGTTTAACCACCAATCTCGACGGGAGTTTCCTTTTGATTGCCCCAGTTGGCGATCATAAATTAAAAGTCAGTTTTGTAGGTTACGAACCTAAAACTATTGACATTTCGGTAAAAACCGGTTCGACTTACAATGTAGGAAATATCAACCTCAAAACCAGTGCTATTGGACTTAGCGAAGTAAATATCCTGGCTTCTGTTGCTATTGACCGGAAAACTCCGGTTGCTGTTTCAACCATCAGTGAACAAACCATTGAAAACAATCTCGGCAGCCAAGAATTTCCCGAAATCATGAAAAATACACCTAACGTGTATGCTACCAAAACCGGCGGAGGTTACGGAGATTCCCGTGTAAACGTTCGTGGTTTCGACCAGCAAAATGTGGCGGTTTTGATTAACGGTATCCCCGTTAATGATATGGAAAACGGCTGGGTGTATTGGTCTAACTGGGCAGGCCTTGGCGATGCCACACGTTCTATTCAAATTCAACGTGGTTTGGGTGCTTCCAAATTGGCCATCAACTCTGTTGGAGGAACCATCAACATTATCACCAAAACCTCCGACATGAATAAAGGTGGTTCTATTCAAATAGGAGCTACCGACTTCGGTCGTTTCAAACAAATACTTACCTTATCCACAGGTAAATTAAAAACAGGAACCGCTATTACTTTTGTGGGTTCGCATACTTATGGAAACGGTTATATCGCTGCTACTTGGGTAAAAGCTTGGTCGTATTTCCTGTCGGTTTCGCAAGATTTTGGTAAAAATAACCAATTGGTATTCACTGCAATAGGTGCGCCCCAAGAACATGGCCAAAGAAACAACTATTATATGCTCGACTCATCAATGTTCAACAGATATGGACCCAAATACAACGAAAATTGGGGATACCGTGGTGGCGAGCTACTCAACGAACGTATAAATTATTATCATAAACCTCAGTTGGCTTTAAATTGGTACTGGAAAATTAACGACAAAGCTAATCTGGCCACCTCAGCTTATTATTCGTTTGGTACAGGTGGCGGTTCAGGACCGCTTGGCAAATATCCTTATAAATACGAACCACCTAAAACGTCATACGGTCAATATGATTGGGATAAAATGTCGGATATTAATGCTGCAAATGTAGATACCACCGATGCTATTAAAAACGGCCAATATTCTGTTTCAGTGAAAGATGGCGACACTACTTATAAGTATATGCACAGATCAATCCATATTATCCGTAATTCGGTAAACAACCACCAATGGTATGGATTACTCTCAACATTGACTTACAATTTTAACGATATGCTAACCCTAACTGCCGGTATTGACACCCGCTATTACAAAGGTACGCACTATCGCGAAGTTCGCGATCTGCTTGGTGGTGACTACTGGTCAGATTCAAAATTTGGAGCCGCTAAAGTCGGTGACAAAATTGCGTACTGGAACGATGGTATTGTAGGCTATAGCGGCTTGTTTAGCCAATTAGAATACACCAGAGGAATTTTAAATGTCTTTGTTGCGGCTACTTTCTCTAACACAACAACAAAACGAATAGACTATCGTACTTACCTTCCCGAAAATACCAAAGCTGTAAGTGCTGTGTTGTCGAACAACGGATATGATTTTAAAGCAGGGGCGAATGTTAATATTAGCGAAAGAAGCAACTTTTACGTAAATGCCGGTTTTTATTCTCGTGTTCCCTTCTTCAAGTTTATGTTCCTTAATTATAGTAATGAGGTGAATTCCAAGTTGAAAAATGAAAAAATTACTGCTGCCGAATTAGGTTATACTTACAAAGCACCTAAATTCAATGTAAAAGTAAATGCCTATTACACTATTTGGAGTGATATTTCTATGCTCACAGGATTCGTTTCCGATAGCGGCAAATATGTTATCGCATTTATGTCGAGTTTGAAAGAGATACACAAAGGAATTGAAATTGAAGCAAGTTGGAAAACTAATCGTTGGTTGAAGCTCGGTGGAATGGCTAACCTTGGTAATTGGAAATATACCGATGATGCCAGTGCTATTTTATATGATGACCAAACTCAAGAACCAATTGGTCAAGGTGCCATTTATACTAAGGGTCTTAAGGTAGGCAACCAACCTCAAACATCTTTCGGTATTAACACTAAAATTAAAGTTACCAAAAGTATTGATTTGGGAGTTAATTATCTCTACTACATGGACTTGTACGCTCAATTTAAACCCGAAACACGTAAAAATCCTAATGAAACCGGTCAAGCATTCAAACTACCCAATTATGGTAATGTAGATATGCGTCTCGGGTGGAGATTCAAATTTGCGGGACTTGATTCGTACTTTAACTGGAACGTCTATAATGTTATGAACAATGTAGTGTTGGTTGAAGCCGAAGATAAATATAATGGCAACAGAGGTGAGTATGTATTTAAAAAAGGTTTCTGGAGTTGGGGACGTAACATGAATTTCTCGTTGAAAGTTCGTTTCTAATCCTACGAAAATATCATTTTAAACAAAAAAGTTCTGTCGTTATGACAGAACTTTTTTGTTTCTTAAAGAAATAAGTAAACCGGTTTTTCAATATTTTTTATGTGAATTAATTTTTTTTTAATCCTGAAGAAAAAAAAGCAACCTAACACCGTTAGTTTTGTCTATTCAATAACGAAAATATAAATTGCAATCGAATTTCCTTATTTCTATTGCTCAAAAACATTTAATAAAAAAATTGTTATGAAATATTTTGTGCAACAAAATTTTTTGAAGACCATTCATCTTCTTTTTGTTAACTTATTAATCTTCAGCTTTGTTCCAATGTTGTTGCCGGCGCAGGTAGTACCTAAACTCCCTCCCGAAATTCCCGACGACCCATATATGTCGCCTCCTGCCTTAAGAGAAACTTCGGCAGGTTACCGTTCGGTAACAAGCCAATATTTTACCACACAAGTTAATGTAAATGCTGATGGAGAAAACATTGTGGGTGATGCGGCCAACGAACCTTCTATTGCTATTGATCCGACAAATTCCAACCGGATTGTTATCGGCTGGCGGCAGTTCGACAATGTAAATAGCAATTTCAGACAAGCCGGTTATGCTTACTCTTCCGATGCCGGCAAAACTTGGACTTTCCCTGGAGTTATTGATTCCGGTGTATTTCGTTCCGACCCTGTTTTGGATTTCGATGCGGAAGGAAATTTTTATTACAATAGCCTTACCGTTGATCAATACAATAATTTTAGCTGTAATGTATATCGTACAAGCAACGGCAATTTTTCATGGGATTACGGCCCTTATGCCTATGGAGGCGACAAACAATGGATGGCTATTGATCGTACAAACAGTATGGGAAAGGGAAATGTATATGCCATGTGGTCATACTATTACAGCTCGTGTAACCCAGGATTTTTTACTCGTTCAATTGACGATGGTGATACCTACCAAAGTTGTACCACTGTTGCAGGCAGTCCGTATTGGGGCACTATGGCCGTTGGGCTTGATGGTGCACTTTTCGCGGCCGGTGTTTCCGGCGATAATGGAGAATTTGTTGTTGCCAAATCAAGTACAGCAAAAAATCCCGAATCAAATGTTAGTTGGGATTTTTCAACAAATGTTGACCTTGGCGGATATATGCAAAGCGCTGACGGACCTAATCCTGTCGGGCTTAAAGGACAGGTTTGGATAGCTGTGGATAGCTCAAACGGGCAAGGAAGAGGAAATGTGTATATACTTTGCTCGGTAAAACCCAACAATAGTTTCGACCCTTGTGATGTGATGTTTGCCCGAAGTACCGATGGAGGCCACACTTGGGACACTCCCGTAAGAATAAACGACGATACAACCGACAATACATGGCAATGGTTTGGAACTATGTCGGTAGCACCAAATGGCCGTATTGATGTTGTTTGGCTTGATACGCGCGATAATCCCGGTACCTATAACTCGTCGCTATATTATTCGTATTCAATTGACCAGGGAGAAACTTGGTCGCAGAATCAACGTATTTCCAATGCTTTCGATCCTCATGTAGGCTGGCCACAACAGCAAAAAATGGGAGATTACTACAATATGGTATCATTAAGCAATGGCGTTCATCTTGCTTGGGCTAATACCCTCAATGGCGAGCAGGATGTATATTACACTCACATTTATTCCGGGTTTGAAGGTGTGAACCAACACAGTTTTAGTCAGATTTCTCTTTCGGCTTACCCCAATCCGGTTCGTAGCGCTACAAACATTAGATATAGTATCGAACATAACGGTAAAATAAAAATTATTGTTAGTGATATGCTTGGAAAACAAATAGCCTGCCTTGCAAATAAAGAACAAAAAGCCGGAAATTATCTGCTTCGTTGGAATGCCTCCGACCTGCCCGAAGGAGTTTATTATTGCCGCTTGGATAATGGAAAATACCAAAAAACTATTAAATTGCTTGTGGTTCGATGAAATGGTTTTTTCAATTACCATTAAAGATATAAACGATAGCAAATTGAAGTGTTAAAAAATATTCCGGAACCGGTACCTTCGAGATAAACAAAAACTATCTGGTTCAAAAGTAAAAAACCCGCTTGGAAAAATCCAAACGGGTTATGCTTTTTATTGTAAACAACTTTACCTCAGGCTGTTTGCATATTTGGTAATTTTTGATTTCAAATTACCTGCCTTGTTTTTATGGATAACGTTCTTTTTTGCTAATTTGTCGATTAGCGCATAAAGTTTGGGCATTTGCGCAAGAGCTTCGTTTTTGTCGGTCAGCTTTTTAAACATCCTTACTGCATTACGCATAGTTTTCCCATAATAACGGTTACGCAATTTTCTTTCCTCACTTTGCCTGATTCTTTTGAGTGCTGATTTGTGATTAGCCATAATCTTAAAAATTATTGTTTCTTTTAACATTCCTTTTGGGCGTGCAAAAATAAATAAACTTTTTATATAAAAAAAACCAATACTATTTTATTTTTCAATTTGACCTTAAATCAGCAAGAAAATACAAAGTTACGCTGTCTCCGGAATTCTTAGAGTAAAACTTTACATTTTTACTTTAATTGAAGTAACAACAAACAAAATATAGGTTGAAATAGCCGACTTGTGTTACCCGAAAGAAAAACATTAGTCATATTTCCAGTTGTTTCGCCGCATTGATATCCGACAATTGTTGATCTAATATCTATCTCATTATCAATTTATTCGTTTAACCCAGACTTGTCAAACAATTTCGTTAACAAAAGAAATTCTTGTAAAAGGACTTACTGTTTCAAATAAATTTTGTACTTTCATTGCCGTAAATATTAAAAGCTTTACTAAAATAAGTGAAAATATTTCATTGTCAACTGCTGTGTAAAAAACTTTTGCACTGTAGGTTGACTTTTTTTTATAACTTTGTGCTGATTTAAGATTTTATTGAAATTACTTTTGAAAACTTTTCCTTATGAAACGTCATAATAGCTTTTCAGGAAACGACTGCAGCAATAGTATAGATACAGCTGTTTTTAATAATCCAACAATTACTTCATCTTATTCAAGTACTTATACAAACTACTTCGGGTTGATAAAATAATGGTTGTAGTAGAATCAAGGGTTTGTTTAAATACTTCCATACTTTTTAAAAAGCCGTACAGATCGCGTGATTGCGGTGTTTTGTTATATGCATCAGCATAAATGGCAGCTGCAATTGCATCAGCTTTTCCCTTTATTTCTTCGGCTTTTTTAAAAGCTTCCGATTGTATTATTTTCAGTTCTCTTTCTTTCTCGCCGTTGATGCGTGAGGCTTCGCCTTGTCCTTCCGATTTAAATTTGTCAGCAATACGGTAACGTTCGCTTTTCATTCGTTCGTAAACCTGTTGTCGAACTTCTTTCACGTAGTTGATACGTTTAAAACGGAAGTCGAGTACTTCGATACCGAGGTCTTTGGTTTGTGCGTTGGCCGATTTGCGTATCATTTCCTGAATTTTTCGTCTTCCTACCGTAATCTTTGGTAATGAATCGCCAAGCAATTCGCTAATTTCGCCTGCAGGCAAAGGGCTACGGTTACCGCTCCTGACTGCTTCTTCAAGATTATGATTTGCAATGTAATCGCGAGTTTCACCATCAAGAATATCGTCGAGCCGAGATTGTGCTCCGCGTTCATTAGTCAGCCTCTTAAAAAACTGTAGCGGATCGGATATACGCCAACGGGCATAAGTGTCCACAAAAATAAACTTCTTGTCTTTGGTAGGTATCTGGTTCGGGTCGCCGTCCCATTCCATATATCTTTTTTCAAAATAATTGGCTTTTTGGATAAATGGAGTTTTAAAATGAAGTCCTGCTTCGGTAATGGCATTGCCAATGGGCTTGCCGAATTGGGTAATAATCACCTGTTGTGTTTCGTTCACAATATAAATAGATTGCCAAAGCACCACCAAAACGGCAATAATCAGAGCACTAATAATAACGAGTTTATTATTTTTCATAATTTCCGGTTTATTTTCGTTGATTCAACTGCATTTGTAATAACGGCAATATATTGGTCACCTTATCGTCGGTAATAATTTTATTGCCAAGTTTGGGAATAACTTGTTCCATCGTTTCCAGATAAATCCGTTGACGGGTTACCTGTGGGGCTTTGATATATTCTTTATACAAAGCATTAAAACGTGCAACCTCTCCTTGAGCATTGTTCACTCGTGCCGTGGCATACCCTTTAGCTTTTTGTACAGTTTCTTTTGCTTGCCCGCGTGCTTTGGGAATTACCTTGTTGTACTCCGACTTGGCTTGATTGATGAGCGTAGATTTTTTCTGTTGTGCTTCGTTTACGGCATTAAAAGCTTCTTTAACAGGATCGGGAGGATTGACATCCTGCAAAACTACCTGTTCAATCTTCACACCAAGAGAATAGTCGTTGCAAATATTTTGAATCAACTCTTCCACTTTTGTTGAAACTTCGCTTCTGCCTACGGTAAGTACCTCGTTTACCGTACGATTGCCAACAATTTCGCGCATAGCTGCTTCCGAAATATCACGTAGAGTACTTTTTGGATTTCTAACCTTAAAAAGATATTTGTAAGGATCTGAAATTCTGTACTGTATAACCCACTCTACATTGGCAAGATTCAAGTCGCCTGTAAGCATCAGCGATTCATCGGTAATAGTCTTCGAGGCGTATTGTGTACGTACTCCCGCTCTTCGTGTTCGAAAACCAAATTCTAACTTTTGCTGTCGTTCGACGGGTACTTTAACTACTTTTTCTATTAATGGAAATTTAAAATTTAAACCCGGTTCTACGGTCCTTTCGTATTTTCCAAAACGGGTAATTACTCCCACTTCTTCGGGATCAATCTGAAAAAAAGAACTCATCCCGATAAATGCCAATACCAGTAGAAGAATAATCAACTTGCTATGTTTTAGGATTTTCCGTATGCTAATAGGGATTTCTCCATCACTAAATGTATAATTTGCCATTTGTTCGTCGTTTATAAAGGACACAAAGATAGACAATAAAACAGCAACTTGTCCGGTGAAATATAAATAAGAAAAAAATAGTGTAAAAGTAAAATTTATGGCCTGTTATGTGAAATGCAACGTGATGAGCTGTTTCACTTTAGAAATAATATTTTCAATTCAAGCGTGAACGCTTAAAACAGAAATGTCGTAAAAATAATTCACGTGTTATATTAGTGCAATTATTCAAAAGAGGAAAATTATGTAATATACAGTGACCCAATGTAATACGAAATTATAAACATATGAAACCTCCATGGCTGCTTGAAGACACACAAGGGAATGATTAAAATTTAATACCTTAATAAACAAATAATTGTAAAATTATGAACACACGAAATTACTTTATAAATAAAAAAACCGCTGTTACATTTTATAAAGCGGTTTTTTTATTTATAAAGATTACTCTTTTCTTTATTCCGGGTGAATTGCCTCAACAGGACAAACGTCGGCACAAGCACCGCAATCTGTGCATAAATCGGGGTCAATTATATAGATATCACCTTCGGAAATAGCTTCAACGGGACATTCGTCGATGCACGTCCCACAAGCTGTACAATCATCTGAAATTTTATAAGCCATAGCTCTTTATTTTTAAAATTAATTTCGCCTGCAAAGATAAAACGAATATTATTATGAAAGCTACTCCCATAAATTTTTTGATAATCTAAATGAGCTAAAAATACAAGCGTAAATAGCTGTTGTCGATGTTTAATCAGTCATAAAAATTTTACCGGAATACCATTAAAAAACCGCATATTGCATACCATATAATGAGTTCAGCCTAAAAAGGTATCCCATAAAGATAGCAAAAACTTCATTCTAAAATATGTTAACAACATGGCGTCTACTAAGGTATAGATACACTTGGTGTTAAAAAGTTAACAACAAGCAGGCAAAGTAATTGATAATTAGTAGATCGGAAAACAAGAAATATGGTGTATTTATCTGAGAAACATAGTATTATATTGTATTTTTGCATTAGCAAAATCAAATAAGCTATAATCGCATATAATAATAAACCGGCATTGATAACCTTTGAGGTGGAACTTGAAGAAAAGTATCGCAAAAGGTTAGAACAAACCAAAAGAAATTGGTTTTATAATTTGGTATTTTCCAAATAAAAGAATCTGGTTTTAAAAAGCTTTATCCCAAGCGTAATTCACTGCCGGACACACCGATCAAGAGATTGATTACATCATTGATAATCTGAGATTTAAAAAGATTAAATTATTACGGATTAATTGAATCTTTAATGTTTGATTTGCACTTTAAAGTAGCTTTGGAACCGCAAAGGATGAAAGATAAGCCGTTTCCACGATACACTTTTTAACTTTCAAAACCGGCTGTTAGACTACGAAAACCGGAAAGAATGTCCGTTAAGCGTTAACTGTCGGATATCTAAGAACTAAGGAATATTTTATTTTCAACACAAAGACTATATTAAGAGCAAACGCAATTGCAATATCAACAAAATACCTCAAGAGCGGTGGAGTCTCAAAACAAACGTAGAATCCGCAATGCAAAAGTTTAAATCAGGAACCCTAGAGGGCAAGTTAAAAATAAGAGTGTTATTTGAAGCCATAAATGCTAATCTACGCCATCGGTATGTTCGTTAATTTCAGACGTAATTGCAGATATCTAATAGAGATTAAAACAGATAACAAGTTAAAAGTAGCTTTTTTTGCAAAAATTGCTTGTTTTTTGTATGTAATTATGACTTTTATAATTTCAACGCGTCAACCAAAAACTCAAAATTCGACTTGTTTTAGCCTCAGCTCCTCCCGATATGTTTTTAAACGATTCTCAACGGTTTTGAATTTTTGAGGTTTTTAGACCGGACTCTTTGAATAAAATCAACGTTTTAACCTTTGATTATAAAGATATAAAAACCATTTTCGTATTCTGCATTTTTATTAATTTATTTAGAATAATTATAAAATATCTATTTAAGCAATATATATACATATTTAGTTAATTAGAACAACTTTAATTTTCTACTTTTGCTCAAAATTGAATAAGATGTTCCATTTTGAAATTAATGTTGAGAAACTTGAACTGGCCGCAAGTAAACTACGTGCCGTTTCGCATCCTATGCGAATTGCTGTTCTTGATTTGCTTTCACAAGAGCAAAAGTTAAGCGTTACGGAAATATATAAAGCCCTAAATATAAAGCAAGCCACGGCCTCACATCATTTGAATATTTTAAAAAGTAAGAACATTCTGGTATCAAAACGCGAAGGGAAAAAGATATTTTATTCCCTTCGAAATCATAGCCTAACAGATATTATCGAATGCATAAACCGCTGTAACGACAATTAAACATCCATTTAAAACAATATGTTATATATGATATAATGCAGAGACCTTCTGCAAGCTAATGATGAGCTTACTAATTGTTTTCTTTTAAAGGGCCTTTTTTAATTCTATGGGCTCAATAACAAAAAAAGATTCCTTATAAAAGTGGGTGGGTTACACGTACCTCTTATTTAAAGAACCAAAAAGCTTTATTCACAAAGAGCTATTTCAATTAGAACATTTTTTTGATGGACATCAATCTGACGGAATTTTAAAAGAGAGAATTATAAAAATATATAAAGGAAATGAAGGAATCAATGCTCTAATTATTGGAATTGTATCAACAATTATATTTGTTCGAATATTTTTAATAACTGAAAATATAGCGGATAAAATTCCAAGCGCTTTAATCCCAATAATATAGACTGGAATTATATATTTAATTACTGGAAAAACTCAAGGAAAGGGGTTAAAACTCAAAAAAAAATAGGAAATTTTCTTTTGGTTGGAAAGCAGCAGGAATATTGGCGCTATATCTCTAGTAACAATTGCAATAGTTGCATTTATTGAGGGTGATTTAGTAAGTACAGAACATGATTTCGACGAAGCTTTGTATAAAAATGAATTTTCAAGATTTTCTAAAGTGTATTTTAAATATTCTTGGAGAAAATATAATTTTATGAATTTTAGAGTGATGACTGAGGAGTATTCTAATATGTAATTATCTCATTGACAGGATGATTTTTGTCCTGTTTTTTTGAGAATATTTTAATCCGGTAAAAAATTATTGTTAATGAATTGCTGTATAAAAACTAACCATTAGTTTTAATCGCAATTTAATACCCTTCAAAATAACGTATTCTCCGGTAATATCGGTACTATTACATCTGGGCTATTGTTACGAGGCGAGTTGATTTTTTTGGAAATAGGATAAGCCTGCATCAAAGATGCATCAAAAGGCTTTAACAAAGTGAGGAGAGCCTTCTGATTTGATTCGTAAAGCCAAGTTTGTTCATCTTTTTTCGACAAAATAACCGGCATCCGTTGATGAATGTGTTCCATCAACTCATTGGCTTTTGTAGTAACAATAGTGAATGTTTGTGTAGGTGTTCCGTCGGCATTTTTCCATATCTCCCACAAGCCTGCCATCGCAAAAAGCGATTCGTCGCGAAGAAAAATACGATATGGAACTTTGGTTTTGCCTTTCTTCCATTCATAAAAGCCGTTAGCCGGAATCAAACAACGCCGTTTCAAAAAAGCCTGTTCAAATGAAGGTTTATATTTAATACTTTCTGCCCGTGCATTAATTAAACGAAAGGCTATTTTCGGATTTTCGGACCAAAAAGGAATTAGTCCCCATTTAAAAAATTTTAATTGTGCAGGTGTGTCGTTGGTAATTACTGCCAACTTTTGCGAAGGTGTACAATTATATGAAGGCGAATACATTTCGTCGAACACTTCCACATCAAAACGTTCTGAAATATGCTTACCAGTTACCGAAAGTTGAAATCGTCCACACATAAATTTCAATTTTTTATGCTAAGTTATAAAATTTATTCATATTTCAAAATATTTAATTACAAAGCATTTTAAACAAAAAAAGGGGAGCAACCCTAGTTACTCCCCTTTTTTATATTCAGCCTTTATGGGCTGTTTTATTATACTTTCACAACCT
>QIKE01000022.1 GCA_003232915.1 Bacteroidota bacterium
AATCCTTTCAATCCTTTCAATCCCATCAATCCCTTCAATCCTCTCAATCCTCTCAATCCTTTCAATCCTCTCAATCCTCTCAATCCTTTCAATCCTTTCAATCCTTTCAATCCCATCAATCCCTTCAATCCCTTCAATCCCTTCAATCCCTTCAATCCTTTCAATCCTCTCAATCCTCTCAATCCCTTCAATCCCATCAATCCTTTCAATCCCTTCAATCCTCTCAATCCTCTCAATCCCTTCAATCCCTTCAATCCCTTCAATCCTTTCAATCCCTTCAATCCCTTCAATCTCTTCAATCTCTTCAATCCTATCAATCCCTTCAATCCCTTCAATCCCTTCAATCCTCTCAATCCCTTCAATCCTCTCAATCCCTTCAATCCCTTCAATCCTCTCAATCCCTTCAATCCCTTCAATCCCATCAATCCTTCAATCCCTTCAATCCCTTCAATCCTCTCAATCCTCTCAATCCCATCAATCCCATCAATCCTCTCAATCCCTTCAATCCCATCAATCCCATCAATCCCATCAATCCCATCAATCCTCTCAATCCCTTCAATCCTAAACTTAATATCCAAAAAGCAAATATTTATATTAAAGAAGCAACTATTAAGCTGGTTTATAATGTTAAAAAACAATATGATATGATAAGATAAAATAGATTTTTCAATGTTCAAATATTTTTCATTGTGGGATATAGTTTCATAGACATTCTGTTGGTAATGTTTTGTTGTGATTTGATTAAAAAATATTAAAAACATTAATACTATAATATTCAATGCATTAACTATGTCATTTCGACTGAATATTTACTTATCTCTTCATTTTATTAAATATTTCTTTGGTTTATTAAATTTATTTTTACCTTTGCAGCCCGTTTGAGTAGTGTAATGGACTAAAGCTACTGAAATAGTTAGAGTTAAAGGAACCTGATAAGGTAAAACGATATAGGTTTCAACGTAGTACTTATTAAAAAAAGGGCACTGTGTGGTTTTGACAATCTTACCTTATCATTTTTCTTAAATATATTTTTAAAAAGAGCTTGAAAGAGCTAAAATATTTTATACTTTTGCACCTCCAAATTTGGAGGGTTTAAGTAATTAACAAAGAGGGTTTAAGTAATTAACAAATAGGATATGCCGACAATACAACAATTAATAAGAAAAGGACGAACTAAGTTGGTTGACAAAAGCAAATCGCCTGCTCTTGATTCGTGTCCACAACGCAGGGGTGTTTGTGTAAGGGTTTACACAACCACTCCAAAAAAGCCTAATTCGGCTATGCGTAAGGTAGCAAGGGTTCGGTTGACCAATGGAAAAGAGGTAAATGCATACATTCCTGGTGAGGGTCATAATTTACAAGAGCACTCCATTGTAATGATACGTGGTGGCAGGGTAAAAGATCTTCCGGGTGTTCGTTATCACGTTATACGTGGTGCACTTGACACTTCGGGTGTTGAAGGACGCACACAGCGGAGATCGAAATATGGAACCAAACGTCCCAAAAAAAATAAACAATAATTTGATTAAGTATATTTAAGCTATAGATAAAAATGAGAAAAGCAAAACCAAAAAAACGAATTATACTTCCCGATCCAAGGTATAACGATATATTGATAACGAAGTTTGTCAACAATTTGATGTCGAGGGGAAAGAAGAGCATTGCTTTTAAAATTTTTTATAAGGCTATGGATATTATTTCCAAAAAAATGGAAGGCGAAAATCCCGTTGAAGTTTGGAAAAAGGCCCTTGCTAACGTTACTCCGTCAGTTGAAGTTAGGAGCCGTCGTATCGGTGGTGCCACTTTTCAGATTCCTTCCGAAATTCGTTCGAGCCGTAAACAGTCTATCGGCATGAAAAACTTGATTAGCTATTCTCGTAAACGACACGAAAAAAGTATGGGGCAGAAACTTGCAGGAGAAATTGTTGCAGCATTCAAAGAAGAAGGTGCTGCTTTTAAAAAGAAAGAAGATACACATCGAATGGCTGAAGCCAATAAAGCTTTCTCACATTTTAGGTTTTAACAAACGGCATCAATTTTATTAATGGCGACTCAGGATAAACATAACAAGCTTCAATATACCCGCAACATCGGGATTATGGCGCACATTGATGCCGGTAAAACGACGACTACCGAACGTATTCTTTTCTACACGGGCAAAAACTACAAAATCGGAGAAGTGCACGAGGGGGCTGCCACAATGGATTGGATGGTACAGGAGAAGGAACGTGGAATTACCATTACCTCTGCTGCTACCACAGTTTTTTGGGAACTGAATGGCAAAAAACATAAAATTAATATTATTGATACTCCTGGGCATGTTGACTTCACTGTTGAAGTAGAACGATCGTTGCGCATCCTTGATGGTGCAGTTGCTTTATTTTGTGCTGTAGGAGGCGTTGAGCCCCAGTCGGAAACAGTTTGGCATCAAGCTGATAAATACAAAGTTCCCCGTTTGAGCTTTATAAATAAAATGGATCGTTCGGGAGCTGATTTTTACGGTGTTATTGAACAAATAAAAGAACGTTTAGGTGCTAATCCAGTCCCACTTCAGATACCTATTGGGATTGAAGAAGATTTTAGGGGTGTTGTTGACCTTGTTAGCAACAAAGCCTTTGTTTGGGACGACTCAACACAAGGAACCAGAATAGTTGAAATTCCCATTCCCAACGATATGGTAAAAACGACTTACCAACGCCGTATGGAACTTATTGAGGGCATCGCCGAAGAAAGCGACGAACTCCTTGACAAGTTTATGGAAGACCCTAATTCTATCACCGGTAAGGAAATAATTGAAGTTATCAGGAAAGCTACACTCGAAATGCGTATCACTCCTGTGATGTGTGGTTCGGCTTTTAAAAACAAAGGCATTCAGATGTTAATAAATGCCATTATTGAATTTTTGCCTAGCCCGCTTGATGTTCCTCCTGTTATAGGAATAAATCCGAAAACCGAAAAAGAAGAGCAAAGATATGCCAACCCTAATGACAATTTTAGTGCGTTAGCATTTAAAATTGCTACCGACCCTTTTGTGGGCCGTTTGTGTTTTTTTAGAGTTTATTCAGGTACACTTATGTCAGGTTCATACATTTATAATGTTTCTACAGGAAAAAAAGAACGTATCAGTCGCATTATGCAAATGCATGCTAATAAACAAAAACCTCTTGACAAAATTGAAGCCGGCGATATTGGGGCTGCCGTAGGTTTTAAGACTATAAATACCGGTGATACACTTACCGACGAAAAACATCCTATAGTCCTTGAGTCGATTACTTTTCCCGATCCTGTTATAAGTGTAGCCATTGAGCCTAAAACACAAGGCGATATTGATAAAATGGGTATTGCATTAGCAAAACTCGCCGAAGAAGATCCGACTTTTAAAGTAGGAACAGACGAAAATTCAGGACAAACTATCATTTCGGGTATGGGCGAATTGCATCTTGATATCTTAATCGACCGTTTAAAACGTGAGTTTAAAGTAGATTGTAGTGTTGGACAACCTCAAGTTGCCTATAAAGAAGCAATAACAACTTTGGTTAAGCATCGTCATATTTATAAAAAACAAACCGGTGGACGCGGTAAATTTGCCGATATTCAGTTTGAGCTTATGCCCGCCGACGCCGGAGTTGAAGGTCTGCAGTTCGTCGATTCGGTTAAAGGAGGCGTAATCCCGAAAGAATTTATTCCTTCCGTTGAAAAAGGATTTAAAACAGCTATGCAAAACGGTGTTCTTGCCGGTTATCCTGTCGAAAGCCTCAAAGTGCGTTTGTTCGACGGCAGCTACCACCCTGTCGATTCAGATCAACTTTCGTTTGAAATGGCAGCTAAAAAAGGCTTTAAAGAGGCAGCAAAAAAGGCAAAACCTGTTTTGCTCGAACCCATAATGAAAATTGAAATAGTTACTCCCGACGATTATATAGGAGACGTAACAGGCGACTTGAACCGGCGTCGTGCCATTTTGGAAGACATTTCGGCAAAGATAGGATTTCAGGTTGTCAGAGCCAAAGTTCCACTATCTGAAATGTTCGGGTATGTAACTTCATTACGTACTTTAACATCGGGACGAGCTACTTCGTCGATGGAATTCAATAATTATCAGCAAGCGCCTATAATTGTTGCAGAAGAAATTGTAAATAAAGTAAAAGGTATTGTTTAGTTAAATCTATAATAAAGTGAGCCAAAGAATTAGAATAAAACTAAAATCGTACGATCATAATTTGGTTGATAAGTCAGCCGAAACGATTGTGAAAACAGTAAAATCGACAGGTGCTGTTGTGAGTGGCCCTATTCCTTTACCAACGCACAAAAAAGTGTTCACTGTGAATCGTTCTACTTTTGTAAATAAAAAATCGCGTGAGCAGTTTGAACTATGCACTTTTAAAAGACTTATGGATGTATATAATTCATCATCCAAAACCATTGATGCACTTATGAAACTGGAATTACCCAGTGGTGTAGAAGTAGAAATAAAAGTTTGATAATCACCAAGGCTTAAAGAAAAGAAGCGATGTCAGGAATAATTGGAAAAAAAATCGGAATGACGAGTATATATAACGAAGACGGGAAAAATATTCCGTGTACTGTTATTGAAGCTGGCCCGTGTTTTGTAACAGAAGTACGTACCATAGAAAAAAACGGCTATTCGGCTATTCAGCTTGCCTACGACGATAAAAAGGAAAAACATACCAACAAGCCTATGATGGGACAATTTGGCAAAGCAAAAATTACACCCAAGAAAGTGCTTGCTGAATTTACCCGTTTTGAGGAGCAGAAAAAATTCGGTGAAGTTGTTACCGTTGAAGTATTCAATGAAGGGGAATTTGTCGATGTTATAGGCACATCTAAGGGAAAAGGATTTCAGGGCGTTGTAAAACGCCATCATTTCCATGGTGTAAACGATGCTACGCATGGTCAACACAACCGTTTGAGAGCACCCGGTTCTATTGGTGCATCTTCCTCTCCTTCAAGAGTTTTCAAAGGTATGCGTATGGCCGGACGTACTGGAGGAAACCGTGTGAAGATGATTAACCTTAAGGTAGTAAAAATCATCCCGGAAAAAAATGTAATTGTAGTTAAAGGATCGGTTCCCGGTCCTAATAATTCATATTTAATTGTTGAGAGATGGAGCTAGCAGTATTAAATATTAAAGGTGAAGACACTGGCCGTAAGGTTTCGTTGAAGGACACCATATTTGGTGTTGAACCCAATGATCACGCTATCTATCTGGACGCTAAGCAGTACATGGCTAACAAACGACAGGGAACTCACGACACTAGAGAAAGAAGTGACGTATCGGGAAGTTCTCGGAAGATAAAAAAACAAAAAGGGACAGGTACTGCCCGTTTCGGAGATATTAAAAATCCGATTTTCCGGGGCGGAGGACGCGTTTTCGGTCCACACCCTCATGATTATCGTTTTAAGTTGAACAAAAAAGTAAAAGTTATTGCCCGCAAATCGGCTCTCTCCTACAAAGCTAAAGAAGGTGAAATTACGGTTGTGGAAGATTTCAAGCTTCAAACACATAGAACAAAAGATTTCAAACAGATTTTGACAGATCTGAATTTGAAAAACAAAAGAACCTTGTTTCTTATTCCCGAAAGTGATAGTAACACTTTTTTGGCGGCCCGTAATTTGCATAGAACAAAACTTATAAGTGCAGAATCTATTAATACTTATGAAATCTTACAGGCAAAGAATATTGTAATACTTGAAGGTTCTTTGAAAGTTATTAACGAACTGTTTACTAACAAATAAAACCAAAGAACAATGAGCATATTATTAAAACCGATAATAACCGAGAAAATGACAGCCAAGGGTACTGCACTCAACCAGTTCGGATTTATTGTTGACAAAAGGGCCAACAAAATTCAAATTAGGAATGAAGTGGAAGATCTTTACAACGTACAAGTTCTTTCGGTAAACACGATGAATTATTCAGGCAAACAAAAATCACGAAATACCAAGTCGGGGATTATATCCGGCAGGACGAGAGCCTATAAAAAGGCTGTGGTAAAATTAGCCGATGGAGAAACGATAGATTTTTTTAGCAACATCTAAGAAAAATGGCTTTAAAGAAATACAAACCGACTACACCGGGTCAGCGTTTTAAAATTATTAGCGCTTTCGACGACCTCACCACCGGCAAACCTCAAAAGAGTTTGCTGGCAAAGAAGAAGAGTTCCGGTGGACGAAATAATGAAGGAAAAATGACTGTTCGCAATATCGGAGGAGGTCATAAACAGAGATACAGAATCATCGACTTTAAGCGCGATAAAGAAGGAGTTTCGGGTACGGTGAAAACCATTGAGTACGACCCCAATCGAACAGCACGCATTGCATTGATTAACTATGCTGATGGAGATAAACGATACATTATTGCCCCTCAAGGATTAAAACTCGGACAACAGGTGCTATCTGGTAAGGGAGTTACACCGGAAGTGGGAAACACAATGTATTTGAGCGAAGTACCTTTTGGTACTGTTCTTCACAATATCGAACTCCGTCCCGGACAGGGTGCAAAATTGGCAAGAAGTGCCGGTTCGTATGCACAATTGATGTCGCGTGATGGTAAATATGCCATTTTGAAAATGCCGTCGGGTGAGACCCGAATGCTGCTTCAAACCTGTAAAGCTACTGTGGGTATGGTTTCCAATGGCGACCATAGTCTTGAAAAATCAGGTAAGGCTGGACGTAGACGATGGTTAGGTCGTCGTCCGCGTGTGCGAGGTGTTGCTATGAATCCGGTCGATCATCCTATGGGTGGTGGCGAAGGTCGTGCATCGGGTGGGCATCCCCGTTCACGTAAAGGATTACCCGCTAAAGGTTATAAAACCCGTGCCAGAAAAAAAGCCTCTAACAGATATATTGTTGAAAAGAGAAAGTAGTTATACCGAATTAATATGATATTGACATGAGCCGTTCATTAAAAAAAGGACCATACATCGATTACAAGCTGGAAAAGAAAGTATTGACGAATGTGGAATTGAGAAAAAAAACCGTTATTAAAACATGGTCGAGAGCATCAATGATTTCTCCCGATTTTGTTGGCCAAACTATTGCGGTTCATAACGGAAACAAATTCATTCCGGTTTATATCACCGAAAATATGGTTGGACATAAACTCGGAGAATTCGCTCCTACACGTCTTTTCAGAGGACATGCAGGCAGAAAAGATAAAGGTAAAAAATAAAGTAAAGCAAAAATGGGATCTAGAAAACACAATAGTGCTGAGAAACGTAAGGAAGTACGGAAAACGCAATATATTGCAAGATTACGCAACGTTCCTACTTCACCACGTAAAATGCGTTTAGTTGCCGACTTAGTGCGTGGCATGGATGTAGAAAAAGCATTGAACACACTACAATACACCCAAAAGGAAGCTGCAAACCGCGTTTATCATTTGCTAAGATCGGCCATCGCCAATTGGGAAGTGAAAAACGAAGGAGCACGTATCGAAGACAATGAATTGTACATTAAACAAATCACTGTTGACAGTGGAAGAATGCTAAAACGAATTCAACCGGCGCCACAAGGCAGGGCACATCGCATAAGGAAACGTTCAAACCATGTTACGCTTATGCTAGGCAACCGGGTTCCGGAAACGAACAAAGTTGAGGATGAGGAAAATATTACTACGAACAATAATTAAAAAAATTTAATAATACAGTTTAAATGGGACAAAAGACTAATCCAATAGGACTCAGGTTGGGAATCATCAAAGGATGGGATTCATATTGGTATGGAGGTAAAAATTTTGCCGACAAGCTGATTGAAGATGATGCCATCAGAAAATATCTGAATGCACGTCTTGTAAAAGCCGGCATTTCGAAAATTTCTATTGAGCGTACCCTAAAAATGGTTACTGTTACTATTTTTACAGCCCGTCCCGGTATAATTATCGGCAAGGGTGGTTCCGAGGTTGACAAATTAAAGGAAGAGTTGAAGAAACTTACCCGTAAAGAAGTACAAATAAATATATCCGAAATAAAAAGGCCTGAACTTAATGCACGTATTGTTGCTAACAACATTGCCCGCCAAATTGAAGGACGTATTTCTTTCCGTCGTGCCATAAAAACTGCAATTGCTTCAAGTATGCGACTTGGTGCCGAAGGAATTAAAGTAGTTATTTCGGGTCGTGTAGGGGGTGCCGAAATGGCCCGTAGCGAAATGTACAAAGAAGGTCGGATTCCTTTGCATACGTTACGTGCCGATATTGACTATATTTTAACAGAAGCTCATACTACCTATGGCCGTATTGGTATCAAGGTATGGATTTTTAAAGGAGAAATTTACGGAAAGCCCGAATTGGTACAGAGTACGCAGAACAGAGGGAAAAGCAGAGGACCTGCGCATCCACACAGCGGACGTCAAAGAAGAAGAAGATAAGAGATATTAGATCGAAAAATTTAAAGGTAGAAGACGATGTTACAACCTAAAAAGCAAAAATATAGAAAACAACAGAAAGGACGTATGAAAGGGAATTCTATGCGTGGAAACCAATTAGCTTTCGGCTCTTTCGGCATCAAGACCTTGGAACAAGCATGGATTAGCTCAAAGCAAATAGAAGCTGCACGTCAGGCAGTTACTCGTCATATGAAACGTGAGGGACAAATATGGATACGTATTTTCCCTGATAAACCCGTAACGAAAAAACCGGCTGAAGTTCGTATGGGAAAAGGCAAAGGCGCTCCCGAATTTTATGTGGCACGCATTACTCCCGGCAGAATTTTGTTTGAAGCCGAAGGAGTTCCTTTGAACATTGCAAAAGAAGCTTTAAGACTCGCAGCTCAAAAGCTGCCTGTAAAAACAAAATTTATTATTAGACGCGATTACGTAGAAAATTAAGAAAAAAAATGAAACAGGAAGTTGTTAGAGAAATGAGTACGGCAGATCTTATTGACAGACTTGAGGAAGAACAAAAACACGTGATAAAGATGGTATTGAATCATGCTGTTTCTCCAGTTGAAAATCCTCATAAAATTACCGAGAGCAGAAAGACTATTGCCCGTATGAAAACTGAACTGAGAAAAAGAGATTTACAGAAAAAAAACAATAAGTAAGCAGTACAATGGAAAAGAGAAATCTAAGAAAAGAAAGAAAAGGGATGGTCGTTAGCAACAGAATGGATAAATCTATCATTGTTAAAATCGAACGTCGTTTTAAACATCCTATGTACGGGAAGTTTATTAAAAAGGCCAAAAAATTTATTGCCCACGACGAAAACAACGAATGCAATATTGGCGATATTGTACTCATTATGGAAACTCGTCCGCTGAGTAAAAATAAAAATTGGAGATTAGTCGAAATCATAGAAAGAGCTAAATAACCATGGTACAACAAGAATCAAGACTTAAGGTGGCTGACAACAGTGGCGCAAAAGAAGTACTTGTCATTAGAGTGCTCGGGGGAACAGGAAAAAGATATGCCAGAATCGGCGATCAAATTGTTGTTACCATAAAAAGTGCAATTCCGTCCGGTAATATCAAAAAAGGTGCTGTTACCAAGGCTGTAGTTGTTAGAACCAAAAAAGAAGTGAGAAGGAAAGACGGCTCGTACATTCGTTTCGACGACAATGCTTGCGTATTGTTAAATACTGGTGGCGAAATGGTAGGTACCCGTATCTTTGGCCCCGTTGCAAGAGAGCTCCGTGAAAAACAATATATGAAAATTGTTTCACTGGCACCCGAAGTGCTTTAATTTAAGAAAGAATAAAATTATGGTAAAGTTGCATATAAAAAAAGGTGATAATGTGATGGTGATTGCCGGTAACGACAGAGGCAGGTCGGGTCGCATACTTGAAGTTACTGTCGAAAAACGAAGAGCCATCGTAGAAGGTGTAAATATGGTATCAAAACATACCAAACCCAATGCTAAATATCCCAACGGGGGAATTATCAAGAAAGAATCCGGTATCCATATTTCAAACCTAAAAATTATTGATAGTACCGGTAAACCGGTTCGCACCGGAAGAAAGATAGACGAAAATACCGGAAAATCAGTTCGTTACTCTAAAAAATCAGGGGAGGTAATTAAATAATGGAATATCAACCTAGATTGCAAAAAGCCTATATAGAAGAGATTGTCCCTGCATTGGTAAAAAAATTCAGTTATAAAAGTGTAATGCAAGTTCCCAAACTTGAAAAAATTGCATTAAATCAAGGTATCAGTGCCGCATTGACAGATAAAAAGCTGATCGACCTTGGTATTGCTGAAATGACTGCAATTACGGGACAAAAAGCCGTTCCCACTATCTCGAAACACGATGTTTCTAATTTTAAACTCCGCAAAGGAAATGCTATCGGAGTTAGAATAACACTGCGAGGCGAAAAAATGTATGAGTTCCTCGACAGACTTATTTCGGTAGCTTTACCACGAGTACGCGACTTTCGCGGTATCAACGATAAAGGTTTTGACGGTAGAGGAAATTATTCATTCGGCATTCCCGAGCAGATTATTTTCCCCGAAATAAATATTGATAAGGTAAATAAAATCAACGGAATGGATGTTACATTTGTAACTGATGCAAAAACCGACGAGGAGGCTTATGCCTTACTTAAAGAATTTGGATTACCATTTAAAAATCAAAAAAGGAATAACTAATGGCAAAAGAGTCGATGAAAGCGCGAGAGCGCAAAAGACAAAAAATGGTTGAAAAATATGCCAAGAAACGCGCCGCTTTGAAAGCTGCCGGAGACTACGTTGGGCTACAAAAATTGCCAAGAAATGCTTCACCGGTACGCCTACACAATCGTTGTCAACTAACAGGACGTCCTAAAGGCTATATGAGGCAATTTGGCGTTTCAAGAATCAATTTTAGGGAAATGGCTCTCAACGGTCTAATTCCCGGTATTAAAAAAGCCAGTTGGTAATTTCAAACAGATAAAATATTAGTCAAATGAATACCGATCCAATAGCAGACTATTTAACAAGAATCAGGAATGCCGTGGCTGCACACCACCGTTTGGTTGAAATACCCGCTTCCAATGTTAAGAAGGATATTACTAAAATCCTTTATGAAAAGGGATACGTTTTAAACTATAAGTTTGAAGATAAAGGCCCTCAGGGTATTATAAAAATTGCATTGAAATACCATCCGGTTACAAAAATGCCTGCTATCAACTCAATCGCACGTGTTTCAACACCCGGCCTCAGAAAATATGTTAATGCAAGCCAATTACCACGTGTGCTCAATGGCCTTGGTATCGCTGTTCTTTCCACCTCGCACGGTGTTATCAGTGATAAAGAAGCCCGTGCTTTGAAAATTGGTGGAGAAGTAATTTGTTACGTAAGTTAATAAAACAGGAGTTAGAACAATGTCACGAATAGGAAATTTAGCTATAAGCATCCCCGAGGGTGTTGAAGTAAAACTTACCGGCAACAATGTTGTTAAAGTGAAAGGCAAACTCGGAGCCCTTGAACAGGCTGTAGATCTTGCCATAGTTATTGATATAAGTGATGGTAAGATTAAATTGAAACGAGCTAACGATAATAAAGATATCAAGTCAAAACACGGCTTATATCGTTCATTGATAAACAATATGGTTATTGGCGTATCTAAAGGATTTACTACCGTACAAGAACTTGTTGGTGTGGGATATAAAGCCGAAGCCAAAGGCCAAATGCTGGAACTGTCGCTGGGCTACTCACATCATATAATGATGGAACTACCCCGCGAAATTAATATTGAAACGGTTGTGGCAAGAGGTAAAAATCCCGTTATTAAAATGCAGTCGGCAGACAAACAATTGCTTGGCCAGGTAGCCGCAAAAATTCGTTCGCTACGTAAACCCGAACCTTATAAAGGTAAAGGTATAAAATTTCAAGGTGAAGTATTGCGTAAAAAAGCCGGTAAAACTGCTGAAAAAAAATAGTTGGGATAAACTGAAATTAATAGGAAAAACCTTTAAGAAAATGGCAATAAAAAACAGGAAGGTCTTTAGAAGAAACAGAATTAAAATGCGGGTGCGCAAGATTATCAAAGGTACAGCCGACCGTCCGAGAATGTCTGTGTTTAGAAGCAACAAACAAATCTATGTGCAAATTATCAATGATGAGGATGATAAAACACTGGTTGCTTCATCGTCACGCGAAACAGGTATAAAAGATAATAAAATCACGAAGATTGAGCAGGCTAAAATGGTTGGGCAAAGTATAGCCGAAAAAGCTAAAGAAGCCGGTATCGAAAGTGTTGTTTTCGATCGCAACGGATATCTATATCATGGTAGGATCAAATCTCTTGCTGATGCGGCAAGAGCAGGGGGACTTAAATTTTAGTATTATGTCAAATGTAAAACGAGTAAAATCCAGCGAGATTGAATTTAAAGACAGGCTGGTCAGCATACAAAGAGTAACCAAAGTAACCAAGGGTGGGCGAACATTCAGTTTTTCGGCTATAGTGGTTGTAGGGAATGAAAAAGGTGTTGTGGGTTATGGCCTTGGAAAAGCGAAAGAGGTTACTTCAGCTATTGCAAAAGGTATTGACGATGCAAAAAAACATCTAATTAAAGTACCCGTTCTCAAAGGGACTATTCCTCACCAACAAATTGGAAAATACAGTGGAGCACGAGTGTATATCCAGCCCGCCACAGCTGGTACGGGAGTTATTGCTGGTGGTGCTATGCGCGCCGTACTTGAAAGTGTTGGAGTAAAAGACGTACTTGCTAAATCAAAAGGCTCGTCGAATCCTCACTCGGTTGTAAAAGCCACCATTGATGCTCTAACCAAATTACGCGACCCCTTTACGGTGGCGCAGGTTCGTGGCGTAGAATTAGATACTGTTTTTAACGGATAATACATTGGAAAATGAAAAAACTGAAAATTACCCAAGTAAGAAGCGCCATTAATAGGCCGAAACGTCAAAAACATACACTCGAAGCTCTTGGTTTAAGGAAACTCCATAGGACAAAAGAGGTGGAAGCTAGTCCTCAAATTTTGGGAATGATAGCAAAAGTGAAACATTTATTGAAGGTTGAAGAAATTTAAAATATTACAAAACAATGAATTTAAGTAATCTTAAGCCGGCAAAAGGTTCTGTTAAGAACAAAAGAAGATTTGGTAGAGGTCAGGGTTCGGGAAGAGGCGGTACCTCCACAAAAGGCCATAAAGGAGCGCAGTCAAGATCAGGATATAAAACAAAACTTGGTTTTGAAGGTGGTCAAATGCCTTTGTTTAGACGTGTTCCAAAATTCGGATTTAAAAATATCAACCGTAAGGAATATCGAGGCATTAATGTTGGCATATTACAAAAATTGGCCGAAGAGAAAAATATCAATACCATCGATCAAGCTGTTTTAATTGAGAATAGATTGGCATCGAAAAACGATTTGATTAAAATTTTGGGCGACGGCGAGTTAAAAGTCAAACTTCAAGTTACCGCCCATGCTTTTACCAAATCGGCACAGCAAGCCATCGAAGCTCAAGGAGGAACAGCTATAAAAATTTAAGTTCGGATGAAAAAATTTATCGAAACCATAAGGAATATTTTTAAGATTGAGGAGTTAAAGAATAGGATTCTTTATACACTGGGCATTATTTTAATTTACCGATTGGGTTCTTATATTGTTTTACCCGGTGTAGATCCGAATATGTTGGTTAACTTGCAAAACCAGGCTAGCTCCGGTTTGCTTGGCTTGCTGAACATGTTCTCGGGAGGAGCCTTTTCCAATGCATCAATTTTTGCTCTTGGGATTATGCCCTATATTTCTGCTTCAATTGTGATTCAGTTGTTGGGCATGGCAATTCCTTATTTTCAACGCTTGCAGCGTGAGGGTGAAAGCGGTCGTAGAAAAATCAACCAGATAACTCGTTATTTAACTGTAATTATCGTTGCCTTTCAAGCTCCGAGTTATATTGCAAACTTAGTGTCACAGTTACCTTCGGAGGCCATAACCCCTTTTAGTAACGCTGTTACAAGACCCTCTGTTTATTTTTGGATTTCCTCAACAATTATTCTAATAGCAGGAACATTGTTTGTTATGTGGCTTGGCGAAAAAATTACCGATAAAGGTGTTGGAAACGGAATTTCACTCATCATTATGATTGGCATTATTGCCCGTTTGCCACAAGCACTTTTCCAAGAATTCGTGTCAAGAATCGTTGAAACTAATGGCGGACTTGTATACTTTCTGCTCGAACTAATGATTTTGGTTTTGGTTATTTTATTTACCATTCTTCTCGTGGAAGGTACACGAAAAGTACCGGTGCAGTATGCAAAACGTATTGTGGGAAACAAACAATATGGCGGTGTGCGGCAGTATTTGCCCCTGAAAGTAAATGCGGCTGGTGTTATGCCTATCATTTTTGCACAAGCCATTATGTTTTTACCAATTACATTGGTTGGGTTTGCAAATAGCGACAGCCTTTCGGGTTTTGCTGCAGCTTTTACCGACTATAACGGATTTTGGTATAACATAACATTTTTTATTTTAGTTATCGTATTTACATATTTTTATACTGCTATAACCATTAATCCCAACCAAATGGCTGACGATTTGAAGAAAAACGGCGGTTTTATTCCCGGTGTTAAACCCGGACGTAAAACAGCCGATTACCTCGACAATATTTTGTCAAGAATTACGCTTCCCGGTTCTGTTTTTCTGGGTTTGATTGCTATTTTGCCTTTGTTTGCTCGTTTAATCGGAGTAAATAGTGGCTTTGCGAGGTTTTATGGCGGCACTTCACTTTTAATTCTTGTCGGTGTTGTTCTTGATACCCTTCAACAAATTGAAAGTTACTTGTTAATGCGACATTATGACGGTTTAACAAAGTCGGGACGTATTAAAGGCCGGGCTGGCGCAGGCACTTTTAGTGGTATGTAATTTTTTCTTTGAATGATTTATATTAAAACAAACGAAGAGATTGAGATACAAAGACAGAGTTCTTTACTTGTTGGAAAAACCCTTGCCGAGGTAGCTAAACTAATCCGACCAGGTGTTAAAACCATTGAACTTGACCGTGTTGCAGAAGAGTTCATCAGAGATAATGGTGCTGTACCTGGTTTTAAAGGATATGGCGGTTTTCCGGCTACTTTATGCGTTTCGGTCAACGAAACGGTGGTTCACGGAATCCCTGGTGATATCGAATTGAAAGATGGAGATATTGTTTCGTTAGATTGTGGGACAATTTGGAACGGTTTTTATGGTGATTCGGCTTATACTTTTCCTGTGGGAGAGGTTGACTCTGAGGTGATGCTACTTCTTAATCGTACCAAACAGGCGCTTTATCTTGGAATAGAACAAGCGGTTGTCGGCAAAAGAGTACGAGATATCGGATTTACGATACAAACTTTTGTTGAAAGTTTCGGTTATTCTGTTGTAAGAGATTTGGTAGGACATGGCGTGGGACGGCAATTGCACGAAGAACCTGAGGTGCCTAATTACGGTCGTAGAGGAACAGGCAACAAACTCAAAAGAGGAATGTGTCTTGCTATTGAACCTATGATTAACCTTGGAGTAAAAAATGTAGTGCAAAGCAATGATGGTTGGTCGGTTCGTACTTGCGACGGTAAACTCTCTGCGCACTTTGAACACGATGTTGCAGTGAGAAACGGAAAAGCAGATATTTTATCTTCATTTGTTGAGATTGAAAAAGTGTTAAAAAATAAATAACATATATGGCAAAACAGCAATCAATAGAACAAGATGGTACAGTCATCGAATCGTTGGGAAACGCTATGTTTCGCGTCGAACTCGAAAACGGTCATGTTATCACTGCCCATATCTCTGGCAAAATGCGTATGCATTACATTAAAATTTTACCCGGTGATCGCGTAAAACTTGCAATGTCACCCTACGATTTAACAAAAGGAAGAATAACGTTCAGATATAAATAATTATACCAATGAAAATAAGAGCATCTATTAAAAAGCGAACTTCCGATGACAAGATTGTACGTCGTAAGGGTAGATTGTACATTATTAACAAAAAAAATCCTAAGTTCAAACAAAGACAAGGATAGTCGAACATTAATAAATAATTATGAATTATGGCAAGAATTGCTGGAGTTGATATTCCCAATAATAAACGAGGCGAAATAGCCTTAACTTATATCTACGGAATCGGTAAAAGTTCCGCTCAAAAGATTTTGAAAGAAGCTGATATTAGTTGGGATAAAAAAGTTCAGGACTGGAACGACGATGAACAGAATAGAATTCGTTCATTAATCAGCGACAAGTTTAAAGTCGAAGGCGAATTACGTTCCGAAACGCAAATGAACATCAAACGCTTGATGGACATTGGTACTTATCGGGGTATCAGGCATCGTATAGGTTTGCCCTTACGGGGTCAGAAAACAAAAAACAATTCCCGTACCCGTAAAGGACGTAAAAAAACCGTTGCCAATAAGAAAAAGGCTACCAAATAATTAATAGAGTTTACATAGTCAGGAAATAAATTAAGCTATGGCAAAAAGGACCAGAAGTACAAAAAAAAGAGTAGTAAAAGTTGATCCCGTTGGAAGGGCATATATCAAAGCTACGTTTAACAACATTATTATATCGTTGACCAATGATTCGGGTCAAGTAATTTCTTGGGCATCATCAGGAAAAATGGGTTTTAGAGGGTCGAAAAAAAATACGCCCTATGCAGCCCAGATGTCAGCCGAAAATTGCTCAAAAGTAGCTTACGACCTCGGCCTGCGTAAAGTCAAGGTCTATGTTAAAGGTCCTGGCTCGGGACGTGAATCGGCAATCCGTACTATCCACTCATCGGGTATTGTAGTTACCGAAATTATCGACGTAACGCCCATGCCTCACAATGGATGTCGTCCGCCCAAAAGAAGAAGAGTTTAATTTTTTATTGATTGTTAAAAAAAGGAATAAATAAATAATATTATGGCAAGATATATTGGCCCTAAATCTAAAATTGCACGTAAATTTAGTGATGCTATTTACGGTTCTGATAAATATCTGGAAAAGAAAAACTATCCTCCCGGACAGCATGGTCAGATGAAAAAGAGAAGAAAAAAATCGGAATACGGTATTCAGTTGCTCGAAAAACAAAAAGCCAAATATACTTATGGCATCCAGGAAAAACAATTTCGTAATATATTTAAACGTGCTTCGCGACGGAAAGGTATCACCGGTGAAAACCTTTTTAAACTTATCGAAGCACGTCTCGATAATGTTGTTTTTCGCCTCGGTATTGCACCGACACGTGCGTCCGCACGGCAGCTCGTTTCGCATCGCCATATCCTCGTCAACAATGAAATAGTAAACATTGCGTCCTATACCTTACGTGAAGGAGATATTGTAGGTGTACGTGAAAAAGCAAAAAGTTTACTTGTTATTACCGAATCCCTTGCTTCAAACCATAAAAGCTTTTCGTGGCTCGAATGGGACGATGACAAAAAACAAGGAAAGTTTCTGAACTATCCTCCCCGTGAGGAAATTCCCGAAAATATTAAAGAGCAACTTATTGTTGAGTTGTATTCCAAATAATTATTTTTTTACTGAATTAATAAAACTAATCATATACTATGGCGATTTTAGCATTTCAAAAGCCTGATAAGGTTATTATGAACGAAGCAAACGAATTCAATGGTACTTTTGAATTTCGTCCGCTTGAACCCGGTTTTGGGATTACAATTGGCAATGCATTGCGTAGAATTCTTCTGTCTTCGCTCGAAGGGTATGCCATCACCAAAATCAAAATTGATGGAGTTGTTCACGAATTTTCGGCCATCAACGGTGTGGTTGAAGATGTTACCGAAATCATCCTAAATCTTAAAAAGATTCGATTTAAACAACAGATCGAAGACGAAACATCTGAAAAAATAAATATCGTAATTGGCGATCAAAAAATATTCAAGGCCGGCGATGTTAATAAATTTCTCTCGGTGTTTCAAGTTTTAAATACCGATGAGGTTATCTGCCACATGGATATGTCAGTTAAACTGAGTATGGAACTTACCATAGAAAAAGGTAGAGGGTATGTCCCTGCCGAAGAAAACAAAAATTCGGATGATGATATCGGTGTTATTGCTATTGATTCTATTCATACTCCGATAAAGAACGTGAAATATAGTATTGAGAACTTCCGTGTAGAGCAAAAAACCGACTATGAAAAACTTATTTTAGAAATTATTACAGATGGCTCAATTCATCCTAAAGAAGCCCTGAAAGAAGCTGCTAAAATTTTAATTCACCATTTTATGTTGTTCTCCGACGAGAAAATTACACTCGAAATGGAAGAAAAATCTGTTGCCGATGAATTCGACGAAGGCACCTTACATATTAGGCAACTACTAAAAACCCGACTTGTAGATTTAGACCTGTCGGTACGAGCCCTTAACTGTTTGAAAGCTGCCGACGTGGAAACACTTGGCGAGTTGGTGTCATATAATAAAAACGACTTATTAAAATTTAGAAATTTCGGAAAAAAATCACTCGCCGAACTTGAGCATTTGGTTAATAGCAAAAACATGGAATTTGGAATGAATGTAGCTAAGTATAAATTAGATAAGGATTAAGAGAGATGAGACACAAAAAGAGTTTTAACCACCTAGGCAGAACCAGTTCGCATCGAAAAGCAATGCTGTCGAATATGGCATCTTCACTGATTATGCATAAAAGAATAAACACTACCCTTGCCAAAGCAAAAGCTTTGCGAGGATATGTCGAACCTTTGATAACAAAATCTAAAAATGACACAACACACTCGCGGCGAATTGTTTTTAGCTATCTGCAAGATAAAAATGCCGTTACTGAATTGTTTCGTGAAGTTTCGCAAAAAATTGCCGATCGACCGGGTGGATATACAAGAGTTATCAAACTCGGTACTCGTCAGGGCGACAATGCTGAAATGGCTTTAATAGAACTGGTCGATTTTAATGAACATTTGCTTTTGGAAAAATCTTCTAAAAAAGCAAAATCTACTCGCCGCCGCCGGGGCACAAAAAAGAAAACTACCGAAATAACAGCACCGGTATCTGAGAAAACAGAAGAAAAAATTATCGAAGTGAAAAAGGAAGTAAAAGCCCAAGCCGCTCCCGAAGAAACAGTTGTTAAAGAGGCAGCTAAAGAAGAAAAAGTTGAAGAACCTAAAACTGAGATGAAAGACGACCATCGGGAAACACCGAAAGAAGAGGTGAAGAATGAAGAAAAAAAGGGTGAAGTGGGGAAAGAATAGGTTGCATTGTTGATGTGAAGGAAAAAGGATGATAGCAAATGTTATCATCCTTTTTGATTTTACTACCGGCAAATTTTTTAAATTATGCATATTGTAGTTTTTTGTACATCGTATAAAGGAAAAAGGCTGAAATGAAACATTCAAATCAGCCCTTGTCTAAAGTCACACGTTAGAATTTTACGTGAGATTGTGTTTTTTCACAAAATCGTTTAATACTTCTTCGAGAGTTGGATAACCTATCTCCTGCAGGTCGTAGTAAACTCTTGTGTTTGGCTTGTTTATCTTAATAATTCTGTTTAAGTCGATAGGGGTTCCGATAACCACAGCATCGCAGTCGGTGTTGTTGATTGTAGTTTCGAGATCTTTTAGTTGTTGATTGCTATAACCCATAGCAGGGAGCAAAACACCAATATTAGGATAAATATTGAAAGTTTCGGCCAATTTTCCAACAATAAACGGACGCGGATCAACAATCTGTGCAGCTCCGAATTTTTGAGCGGCAACCGTACCGGCTCCAATTTTCATCTCGCCGTGTGTAAGTGTTGGACCATCTTCCACCACCAATACTTTTTTGCCTTTTATTACCGAAGGATCATCCACGCTAATCGGTGAAGCTGCATCAATAACAATAGCATCAGGATTTACTTTGGCAATATTTTCTCGAACAGTTTGAATGTTTTCGGGTGCAGCCGTATCCATTTTGTTGATAATTACTACATCGGCCAACCGCAACGTAACTTCGCCCGGATAATAGCTAAGTTCGTTTCCAGGACGATGCGGATCAACCACAGTAATATTCAGATCGGGTTTATAAAACGGGAAATCGTTGTTTCCTCCGTCCCACAAAATCACGTCGCAACCATCGGGATCTTGTTCGGCAGCACGAAGAATAGCCTCGTAGTCAACTCCTGCATAAATCACGTTGCCACGAACAACATGTGGCTCATACTCTTCCATTTCCTCAATAGTACATTTGTGTTTGGCCAAATCGTCGATAGTGGCAAAACGTTGCACTTTTTGCTCTACCAAATTTCCATAAGGCATCGGGTGGCGAATAGCAACAACTTTTAAGCCTTTTGACATCATGTCCTCAATAACTTTACGCGAAGTCTGGCTTTTGCCACATCCCGTTCGTACTGCGCCCACAGCAATTACAGGCTTTGTGCTCTCCACCATCGTATCGTTAGGGCCAAAAAGAATAAAATTGGCTCCGGCAGCATTAACAATAGCACTAATACTCATTACCCTTACGTAAGGCACATCACTATACGAAAACACACAATCGTCAACCTTTAACTCTTTAATCAAACGAGATAAATCTTCTTGAGCATAGATAGGTATGCCATCGGGATACAAATCTCCGGCTAGTTCAACAGGATATTTTCTTCCATAAATATCAGGAATTTGTGCTGCCGTAAATGCAACAACATTATAGTCCTCATTGCCGCGGTAATACGTGTTGAAATTGTGAAAATCTCTTCCGGCAGCGCCGATAATAATTACGTTTTTCTTCATCTTGTCCATCTTTTATATTTATAATTAAGCTTTTTTCCAAAACTTACAAAATTATACTTTTTAAAGATATTCCTGTTCTTTAGTTAACAGTTGAGATGCAATTTAGATTTAATCTTAACAGAAAAAATACATCTCCATAGAGCTAATTTTTCCAGTTTTAATGTAACATCGCTGACAAAATTTTAATGCCCTTTATGTAATCCTAATAACTCGGTAAAAAGATAAATAGTAAGATAGGTATTCAACACCAAATCCCAAATGATTAATTGCAAATATCGAAACTATAAATCATAAGAATTGATTCGTAACATATTCATCTTGAAAAAATATGTTTATATTTTCTAGTATTAACAGACGTAACTTTGGGGTTTTTTTAAAAAATAACTGCAATTTATCCGGCTTGCATATTTTCGGCATCCGGCAGTAAACCTTCGAGCTGATTCGGCTCGTGAATTAATACGGGAATGTGTTGAGGACAAATCCAATATAACTTTCTTTTATAAGTCAATTGTACCAAAGGAACCAATTCGTCGTTTCTTCTACATACTAAACAATATTTTTCGTCGTGATTTTCCATAATATTAAACTATTTATATATTTAAATTATAAGCGGCAAAGATAAAATTATCGGGAATAAAATGTTTGAAAATCCAATTTTTACGCGAGATAATATTTTTAGATGTTGATAATTATTATAAAAGATGTTTCAATTGTAGTGTACTATTTTCAATTGTCTTCGGATTGGCAATTAAGCAAGGCAAAAAAAACGCAATTGCAGATTAAAATACTTGCTTCTTGATTGGGTGAATGGGCTGTCAACTAAAGCCTTTTACCACCTGATAGATTTTTAAAACCGGTCAGGTGCTAAAGAAACGTATTGAAGATAAAAAACACACTGAAAAATCAACATAATCAAGGGCATTGCTCGTTTAATTTCTTAAATAAAATATCGACATTAAAGTTGGCAATCAAAATAAACGACTATACATATACCTTAAATCTGCACAAAGTTATTAACAAAAAAAGGTCATGCAACTGTGCAAAAGCTTTTTACACAGCTGTCGGCGAGTAAATATTTTCACAAAATTTAAGGATGTATTTAATATATAGCGATGAAACATCCATGATCTTAGATAATCACGGGAAAGAGTGATACGTAATTTAATAATATGCAACACCTGTAAAATTCAGTATAAAATTATTTAACCAATTGTACATTTGGTGGTTGAATTGCGACATAACTTCAAGAATAAATAGGAAGAGCTTTTTTCTTAAGAAACACATTTATCATACATTTATTTATTTTAATATCGGCAGAATTAGAAATAAATTTATCAAAAAGAGTTTGGTCGGAAAGGAGATGATACCTTAAAACATATTAATAATACCGTGATAAAGATAATTCATGTATATATATTTAAACAATTAGTAACCTAAACACGAAAAATACCAACAGGTTTATTAACTGGTTTCAAGGTTTCATATTGATAAAGGAGACAAAAAGAAACCCACCTAGACGAAATAGTAAAATGTATGATATATACGTTTTTATAAAAAGAATAAAAAATAAATGGATTGATATTTCGCTGTTTTGATGATTGTTACAGAATATTTGAATGAAAGAAAGGAGAAAATCCACGTATTTAAAATCCCGTGATTATCTATGATGATTGATTTTAAACAAACAATAGGATGCTTAAAAAGTCTCCGAAGTTGCGTAACAATAATAGCCACGTGGAATAATTGTTTTGCCATTCCACGGGTTTAACCTGTGGAATAATGGTTTTGCTATTCCACGGGTTTAACCTGTGGAATAATTGTTTTGCTACTCCACGGGTTTAACCTGTGGAATAATTGTTTTGCCATTCCACGGGTTTAACCTGTGGAATAATGGTTTTGCCATTCCACGGGTTTAACCTGTGGAATAATGGTTTAGCTATTCCACGGGTTTAACCTGTGGAATAATGGTTTAGCTATTCCACGGGTTTAACCTGTGGTACAAAAAAAGGATATAGGCGTTTTGGCGGGATTTTTGTTTTTGTTTGACAAAAATCATGACAAAACAA
>QIKE01000020.1 GCA_003232915.1 Bacteroidota bacterium
AGAAGCCTGCTCGATTTCATTTAAAAAAGCTAATTCTTTTTCTCTATTATAGAATTTCATTGTGATAATTTATTACGGTAATGTGGGTTACTGTAATGTGGGTTACTTTATTTCTGCTCAACGGAGAATGAAAAGTGAAAAATAAAAAATTCCAAGTTTTGAAAGTTGAGGGTTGGGCGAGCATGGTGCCATGTTTCCTCAGAGTTAAACGATTAATGAAAAATGAAGAATGAAAAGTGAAAAATGTTTGTGATTTCCATTTAAGGAGTTTTTAGAGGTTTTTATCGAAGCGACCAGCACACTTGTTAATTCTCTGTTGTCAGATAATAACTCTTTTGAAATGTTTACTGTAATGTAATCTGATTTTTACACGAAGGCTTTATTTTTAACCATTAAGGCATTAAGGGACATTTAGGTTTTTACTTAATGGCTCAAACTTCTTAATGGTTTTTTGTCTCTACCCTCGAAGGCTCAGGGTTCGTTTCAAGTTTTTTTTTAACCATTAAGGCATTAAGGGACATTTAGGATTTTTAGCAAATAATAAAACGGCTACCCTGTTAAACATATTACCGTTGTACAGATTCAACTTTGTTATTATTTCCAATAAATCAACTTCTGTAGTCAGTATCAGTAGGGGAAGTCTGTCTTTGGCAAGTAGTTTGAATTTATTAACCGTATCTATATCAATATCATCAAGTGTAAAGTTATCAAGTTCAACAGCATCCCATGTTGTTCCGTACTTTTTCAATAGAAAATGAGTTAGTTCAGAACCTTTTAATTGCAATGTAACACTGCCACTTCTATAATAAAATGAACCATGATATGAAACAGGTGCATAAGACTTTTTTACATCAATACAAATCAGGCTTTTACCTTTAATAATTATTTCTTCAATTTGAGGTATTATTCCAAGTTGATTATTAATTTTATTGGGTAAAGTTTCTAATAATCTTACCGGAGTTTCAATCCCTATAATTGTTTTATTATCATCAATACCAAGTACTAAAATGCCTCCGTTACGATTACTAAAAGAGCAAATTGTTTTTAAAAAATCGTCTTTCCATAATCTTTTAAAATCAAGCGTTTCATTTTCGTTTAAAGAAATTATATGTAAAAATTCTTCTTATGTCATTTACTAAATCAATGCTTTTACAATTCGATTGCTAAATCTTTTTTGTTTCATTTTTCAATTAAAGATTATTGTTGCTTATTTATTTTGGGATTTTACCCATTATATTATATCGACAGGCGTTACGCTTGGGGGCGTAATTATAAGTTTTGCTTTATAAACAAGCGATACACCGGATCGGTAAAAATAAATTTCTTATTAATTTTTTCGATAATTCTTTGTTCAATTCCTCTTTTCTGTCATAGAAATAATTGCCTTCTACAATATTTGCGTATTTAAAAGGGGTCATTTGTTATTTTCGAGATAAAGTTTTTTTTTGTTTCAGGTTCAGATGTTTCAAGTTATTTGATTTTCCGGAGATGTTTTTCGATTGCTAACCATTAATTTTTTACCATTAAGGCATTAAGAATAGTTAAGTCTTAATGTTTCTTAACTTCTTAAAGGTTAAACTATTCATCGTCCAACTCTCTAAAAAATTCGTTCACAAAAGGTTTCAATGTTTTGGAGATGTTATCGGTATAAAAATTGATCAACAACCCTTGGGGGTTTTTCCAGTAGTTTCATATAGGTCAGCAATTGGGCTTCGTGGACGGGAAGTACATTTTCAACGGCTTTTAGTTCAACAACTACCGTATCGTTAGCCAGCAAATCCAGCTTTAAGTCAACATCCATTGAAATATTTTTATAAACGACCGGCAAGCTGACTTGTTGCTCAACGGCAAAACCTTGCAATTCCAGTTCGTATTTCAGGCATTCCTCGTAAACAGACTCCAGCAATCCCGGGACGAGGGCTTTATGAACAGCTATGGCACACAACGATTTTGTAGGAAAGGTCTGTTACTTCTTTTTTTGTTATTGCTTATATTTTAACCTTTAAGATTTTTTTTAAAACCATTAAGGCATTAAGGATAGTTAAGTCTTAATGGCTCTTAACTTCTTAATGGTTAATCAATGTTATGTGTAAAATTATAATCACTTGGTTTTAAATTTTAATTCCACTCCCCATTACGCCTTGTGGTGTAATCATAAGTTTTGCTTTATAAACAAGCGAAAAACCGGATCGGTAAAGGAATATTTCTTAATTGTTTTTTCAATAATTCCCTGTACGATAAGACTTTCCAATGCTTTTTGTGTACTTGAAGCACTACCAAGATGGTATTTGGCAGCGGTAGCCCTGGAAAACAGTTCCCCGGCATCGTTACTCAAAGCTTTAAGCACCGATTTTCTGTAATTGGTTTGTTTATTTGTAAGCTCCCAATAATAATCCGACTTTAAACTTATGATTCGGCGAACGGATTCATCAGCCGTTTCAATTGAAACTTTTTTAGTGGTATTAATTACATCCTGCCATATCTCTGCAGCGATAAATTGAATGTAATAGGGTATTCCTTGCGATTTAATTACTATATATTCAGCGGTTTGCGTGTCAATTTCAATTCCATCATTTTTAAAGCGCATCGTCAAATAGTCTATTGATTCTTTCTTATCAATAACATCAATATTCATAAGCATAGCCGCATTATAAAAAGCCCTGTTCTTATTGTTGAACATATCTTTAAGCAAATGTGTCCTGCTTCCGAGAAATAAATAAGAGACGTTTTGGTGATGTTGGATAATGCTTCTTAAGAGCCTTTCAAAAGATTCTCCGTTTAGAGTAGTTATTTCTTGAAATTCATCGAAAGCAACCACCCATCGTTGCCCGGAAATTGATAATCTTTCGGGAAGGTCTATTACTTCTGCTAATGTTTTCTCGCTATCGGCTCCTTCAACTTTTGAAAGTGAAAAGTTGATATTCCCATACTGATCAAAAGAAACGACAGGCACAACACCTTTTAGAAATCCGGCTATCTTCTTAATGGTTTTCTCAACGGGACCTATATCTTTTTCAGCGATAATTTTTGCATATTTATTGATAAAAGTCTCTTGAGAATAAATACTCATAAAGTCAAGGTACACAGTTTTTATTCCTCTGATTTCAAGTTCTTTTAACGCTTTATTTACAAGCGAAGATTTACCATAACGACGTGGGGCATACAATACCAGATTATTTCCACCTTCAAGGGTTTGTACAATCCTGGGCAATTCCTCTTTTCTGTCATAGAAAAATTCGTCTTCAACAATATTTGCGTATTGAAAGGGATTCATTTTTTAGTTAGATAAAGTTTCAGGTTTCAGGTTTCAGGTTTCAGGTTTTGAACGTTGAGGGTTGGGCGAGCATGACGCCGTGTCCCGGAAAATTACGGGATGAGAATCTGTTCAATACGTTTTCTTCCTTCGACTATAGCGACTCTCACGGAATTCCACCCCTCTATGCCAGCGCTAATTCCTCAGAGTTGAACGATCGGTGTAGTAGTTTAATTCTGAGCCATCGTTAGGCTGGGTTGCGCGTGAGTATGGCGTGAGAATCTGTTCAATACAATTTTTACTTCGATTATGGAGACTCTCGCGTCAGCCAAACCGCTCGGCTCACCTTGTTTCCTCAGAGTTAAACTATAAAGTAAGCGTTTCATTCCGAGCCGTTGTTAAGTAAGAGTTTTTAAATACCCTTCCATCACAAATTGAATGGTTTTGGTTATTTCTTCCCATTTAAGTGATGCATCCATTAACACGGGCCAATCCGTTAAGTCTACGTCATCAAACCATACAAGACTTTTTAAAACCGAAACTTCGTTATACGTTTTGTATTTTGTTTTGTAAAAATTTATCATTTCCGAAAGAGAAAACGCTTGAAGCAAATAGTAAATATCAATAAAATCTTTTACTCGTTGTCCGCTGACAGCAATAGCATTGAGTTTCATAGCGGTAATGTCTTTTAAAGAGAGCATTGCAACATCTTCTTCAAATACAGGTTTGGAGATCAACGGATAACGGTGAGCCAAAATATCAACCTGCACATTATTTATGCTTCCTTTTAATGTATTTCCTGCTGAATAGAAAAGATTAAGATTAAAGTCATTGGATAGATTTTCGAGCATTTGTACCGTATCAAAACCAAAGCCGGAAAACAAATCAATATCAACCGATTTACGATGCCCGATGCGTAAAGCCAAGGCCGTACCTCCCACGAGGTAAAACCCTTTGAGATAATCTTTAGATTGTAACTGTTTTAGTAGTTCCAGTGTCGGGGAGTCGATTGTTTCCGGGTGTAGCATTTAAAATCAGTTTTTGGCATATGAAACATCAAAGAGAAAAAATTGAGTGTTTTCGGGTCCAAATAGTTTAAATTACAAAGCGTTTTCAAGACTTCTTTTTTGCCATAGTGTTTTATCATGGCTTTTATCTCCTGAAGGTTTCCTAAAACTGCAATCCGTTCGATAATCAGTCGTTGTGATTTCTTTTCATCAAGAACCTCTGCATTTACATCCCAAAAGTAAACCGGATTTATTTGATGAATAAATGAAGCCATAACTTATTATTTTTCTATAAAGATACGAAAATTTCAGGGTTTTTTTTGGCAGGCGAAGCAGTCTTTCTCTTCTCACAGGCATGCTTCCGCCTCCTAAGTCCCATCACATTTTAGTAACGAACTAATGCTAAGTATCCCATATTTTTAAGCTCTACTCACTCTTCCAGAGCAAAAGAAACTCGTTTTGGGACTTGGCCTTCAAAAAACTATCCAATTCGTTCAAACCGATAATTAAATACCGTATCTTACGTGCCAGCAACTCTTCCACCTTTTCCACCAACTCCAAAAGGTACCCCTTGTCAATACCATCACCCACAAACCAAAGATCAATAATTTTACTGTCGTTGCCTTTGGCCAGTTCGCCTACAAGATAAACCGATTGAAGCTTACCCAGTTTTCGTACCACCTTATCTATTATTTTGTCAAGGCCGACATATTTCATCAACAAGGAATTGATTTCGGGAAAAAGAGGATGTTTAGTGTTGGCGTGATATACTTTTTTGTTTCCGTCGGTCTTTGAAATTAAAAGTTTTGCCTGCTCAAAACGGATTAACTCCTGACGTATGGCGTTAGTTGATTCGCCAAAATCAGGTTCCAATGAGCGCAAATAGCCCGTGCTGCTGGTGTTTAGAAAAAACTTCAATAGCAGTTTTATCCGCGTCTTGGATGTTATAAGGGCTTCAAGCATTATTTATTAAACGTATTTTCTATAACAACAATCTATTAATTGCAAAAAATCTCTATCATTCTCTCCTTGCAATATTATTTCGTTCAAAATAACATTACTCTGCGACTTCACCGTAGATCTCCGAATTTGGTTTCTACTGACAATTTTTTTTTTTCACTTGCATAATTATTGAGCAGCAAAATTACTCAACATATCGGTTTTGTCAAGTGTAAATATAAAATAATTATTATTTGTTGCAGGGGGTTGGTTGCTGGGCTATTCGTCTTTGTTCTTTTGTCTTTTATCTTGACATAGTTGCAGGGTACTGGTTGTTGTAAGAAGGGAAGGCGGATTGCTTTTTTTTGCTGCTTGTTGTTTGTCTCTTGTTTGCTAACAAAGAACAGTAAACAAAGAAACAATTTATAATCTTCCATCCACTAAACTTCATGGAAGTACTATCTTAATACTTGTCCACAACTTTCACAAATTAATAGGGATTAATTTTTTGTTTTCAGTAATGAGGCCTTGTTAATTAATCGCCTGTATTGTCGTCAACAGAATTGATATCGGCTTTCTACATATTCATACTTAATGTATTCATTGATTCTTTTTGTTTGTCTGTAAAAGCGTTTGTTATTAATTCTTCTACTGAATTGCCATTTCTATCCTCCCTTACACCTATTAATACATCATTTCGTGGATGCGATATTATTGTCAAATATTTATGCCCATTCTTAAATGATTTCATGTATATATAATTTTGTAACTAATTTGTTTTTAATATTTTAAGTTTGTTGAAAAACACTAAGAAAGTTGAAAATTTCATATTCATACTCAATGGTAATAATCTTGTTTGTTTAGCGTTTCATTTTACTAAAGTTCAACATCTTAAATTCACGCATTCAAAAATACTTCTTAAATTGGTATTAGATATTCGATTTTTTATGTGTTTATAATTTATATGTTATTCATATTCATTGTTTAAAATTTGTTTACGGTGCTATATTTTGTATCATGCGAAAATAATCATTTCCCTGATTGTTCAAAACCAATCATGGATTTTCAATTATTTTTATATGCTCAAAGGGTACTTTAGATGTTGTTCTATGCTCCATTCCTCTTACTGTATATCTGTGCAAATTCTATTGACCAAGCGAAAACCACAATCCATAAATTCTGCTTTCTTGATTTGATTCTTTGTAGCTTTTAACAAATCAATAACTCTAATTTAAAAATATTAAGTATATAAGTATAACGATCGTGTTTCTCTGCCCATCCTATTGATATCTGCTTAACCTTGCCTAATACCCTTGGTATTCTTTACCTTACATAATATTGATAATGCAATATGTCTAAATGTCGCCACTCCCTAAATTTTGTATGCTAGTACAGTTTCGCCGGCTCTTATGTGTCAGGGTCTTTGTAATAATCAGATTTACACTCTAAATCTATATATACCTCTGTAGCTTTTTGTTGTTTACCCAATTCTGGTGATTACCCGTTATCATCAAAATCTAATATTAAATTGAAAAAATATTTTATTAAATACATGCCCAAATATATGACTTTCAATTAAAATCGTAGTAGAACCACAATTAATAGATGACTAACACTTTTATTTTGAAACGTTAATGGGATTATCATAATTGCTACAATTGCTTTTTATGAGATAACAATTCTAAATATTAGATAATATAAATATGAGTAAGGTGTTATGAATTTGGTATGGTTTTGAAATAAACGCAAATTTGTACTACCTCAAATTGGATAAGTATTATTTCAAATTCTTTCTACCTTTCCATTCATATTTTGCAAAAAGTGCTTTTAGGGCGATAAAAGAAATATACAAAGGATAAACACATTCGAATAAGAACAACAAATGGGTGATATTTTGTTTTTTGGAAAAAATAGCAAAGCTTTTTATCAAGGGGTAATCGGCAAGAAATTTCAACAGAACAAACAAGCCGTACAAAATTAGCGTCCAATTAAAAACCAAGGCCAATGGCAGTAAGAGTGTGAGCATAAAATTAAAAGCGAAAATAAGAAGCGAAACAAAATTTGGCCATAAACTGCGGTAGGCTTTGGCTTTAGACCCCCAGCGCAGTCGCTGTTGAAAAAAGTCGTGAAGATTTTCGGGTGTGCGAGTGCGAACTATGCATTGTCGACTTTTAAGAAATCCGATAGCACGGCTTCCGTATTTTTCGGCTACATAATGAATCGCAAAAACATCATCACCAGAAGCAAAACCGGTTCCTTGGGTATTTTGCAAAATCTCATCACGTAGCTCCCGGCAATAAGCCATATTAGCTGCATTACCCATTAACGGCAAATGCAATGATGCCGAGCCTGCACCGCTTGCCACAAGACTTATAAAATCAAGAGAGAAAAATTTTTGTAAAAAATTTCTTTCCTTTTGATAAACTACCGGAGCAATGATAAGTAAAATTTCTTTGCTTTGATAGTAATCAGCTAAATTATTTAACCAACCGGGAGGAACAATACAATCGGCATCGGTGGTTACTATCATTTCGCCTGTGGAATGAGCAACACCTTGAGCAACAGCCTGTTTTTTCCCAACTCCCGTTGATTGTAAACATAAAACATTTCTGTTTTTTAATGCATAGCCGTTCAACAAGTTATAAGTATCGTCTTCCGAATGGTCGTCAATAAAAATAATTTCGGTAAACTTCGAAGGATAATTCTGCTGTGAAAGTGATTGCAGTAATGCGGGAATATTATCAGACTCGTTGCGTGCGGCAATTATAACACTTATTGTTACGGAAGGTGTTTTAGCTGAAGCCTGAAATTCTTTCAAATGCAACCAACCTACGGTTATAAAAAAAATTACAGCAATATACAAAAAGGCTGTAAGCGTAAGGGTAACGATAAATATGTTAATGGCTGTTTCCATTGTTATTTCTGAAAAAACGAAGTTTAAATACAAAAAAAGCTCCTGCCAAAGCAGGTAGTGCTATATTGAGTAGCCACAACAGAGAAGAAGAGGCTACAACAGCCTGTTTTAAGGTTGTAGTCCATTCTCCGAGAGGTGCGAAATAATAGCTAAAAACATACAAACTTACCGAACCTCTAACTGCTAATTCGGTCATAGCAATGGTGGGTACAACGGTCATCATAAGGTAAACAATGCTAATCAATATTATGGCTGTGGGATAAGTTACCGGTACTTCAAAAATTTTCAACAAGAGGAAAAATTGAAACGAAAAAATCAGATAACGTAAAATACTAAGGAGCAAAACATGCAACAATTCTTTGGAATGATACCACGAAAAAACCGAAGAGTATTTTTTAATACGAGGATATTCTTTTCCGCTAACGCTTTTTAAAATATTTGTAAATACTGAAAAGTTTAAATAGGCAAATAACATTATTACCATTAACAATATTATGGATAGAATGATGCCGATATAAGTCCATAGTGAAAACGAATTAGCAAAATCGAACCATTGAGGCAACACATAAGCTAAAGCGGCTAATCCAAACAGCAAAGTGGTAAGTAGTTGAGACATACTTCCTAAAATTGTTGACAAAATTGCCTGTAAACGGTCGGCTTTTTTTAATATAAAAACTCGGCCAAGGTAATCGCCCACGCGGTTAGGAAGAAAAATACTAACAGAAAGCCCTGTTAAAACACCTTTAAAAGCCGTATCAAGTGAAATTTTTTCTAATTTTTTCATCAAAAAACGCCATTTGACACTTTCTACAAACCAGTTGACAGGAACAAGAAACACCATAACAATTACCGAAAGCATAAAACTTTTGGCGCCTATAATAATAACAAACAGTGATTTAATGGGAATCAAGTTTTGTTTTTGAAACAACTCGTCGTAAAGAAAAACCAAGGTTAATATCAGTATAAAAGCCTGAATAATGTAATTGTACTTCGTTTTGTTTAATTTTGTTTTCATAAAACAATAATACTTTGACAAACGAACGAATAATTTTTGGAATTGATCCGGGTACAAATATAATGGGTTATGGACTTATCCGGCAAAAAGGTAATAAAATTCAGATGATCGCTATGGGCATCATCAAACTGAGTAAGTATAATAATCATGCCCTAAAATTAAAAAAAATTTTTGAACGGACGCTTTCCTTAATAGAAGAATATCACCCCGATGAGTTAGCTATCGAAGCACCTTTTTTCGGAAAAAATGTTCAGTCGATGCTGAAACTTGGTAGAGCACAGGGTGTTGCCATGGCTGCCGGCTTGTTTAAAGAGATTCCTATTTTTGAATATTCCCCAAGAAAAATTAAACAATCAATCACTGGGAACGGTAGTGCAAGCAAAGAACAGGTTGCCGGAATGTTAAAAACTATTTTAAACTTTAATGAGTTTCCAAAAGAACTTGATGCTACCGATGGTCTTGCCGCCGCCGTTTGCCACTTTTTTCAAGGAAACAGAGCTGTTGCCGGCAAAACTTACGGTAGTTGGGAAAATTTTATTAAAGAAAACCCCCACAGAACTGACGGCAAATAATTGCTGCTATCAATTTCAGATTGTCTATTATGGAAAATAAACCGATTTCACAATTTTTTCGAGGTGCAATGCATCAACTTCATCGAAGGAGGCTTTTTCGTTGCTATCTACATCTAATACCCCAACGGTTTCGTTGGTTTTGTTTTTTAACAAGATAACAATTTCGGATTTTATGCGGGAGTTGCAAGCAATATGACCTGGAAATGTTCCCACATCGTTAACAATAAGAGTTTTGTCCCCGTTTATAGCCGCCCAACAAACGCCTGTGTCTTTGGCCAAATTGATACACGCTAACGAACCCTGATAGGGCCCTATTTGCAGCTTTCCATCCTGAAAAAGATAAAAACCACACCAAAAAAAGTAATTTGTTTTGTGATAAAGTACGGCATTGATAGTTGCCATATTCGACAAAGGATTGTTACTGCTTTTGATAATTAAATCTCTTATTTGTCGGTGAAGCCGCTCATAGTGCTTTGCTTTTTTTTTGTCCATATTCTTTTTTTCAAACAGTAAAACTAATCTAAATATAATACCGGTGAAAACGGATGTTCAATATTTTAAGATTCTTGATAGGTTGAAAAGAGAGGCGGACCTGCTACACAAAATGCTACATAGAGCAGATTTTGTATATTCTTTGTCCAAAGTAAGAACTGTCCGATCGTCCTAAAAATCAACATTGTTTTTACCAACAACGGTTTCAAATATTTAAGAAGCAATGGACAATTCGGTATCTTTTTTCAAACAAAAATTGTTTTTCATAGCTGTATTGTTTACTTTTAGCGCCTAAAAAAGAAAGAAGTTTAAAGATTATTTTATTTAAAACATTGCTTATGAAAAAGATACTATTACTTTTGCTAACAATGTTGTTTGGCCTAATGCTAAGCAACATAGTTACGGCACAATGCACACCTGCCGATTCCATTTCGTGTCCTGACCCTGAAAACAATGGAGAAGTTTGTCCCGACAGTCTCAATATAGGTTATGTCGATAAGGCATACAATCAAGCTGTAAGTATTTTGGCTCCACCTATAGTAGTTCTGTATGGTGATACCACAATCGTTCATCACGTGCATCTTGTTGATGTTGAAAATCTGCCTCCGGCCCTTACTTGGCAAAGTAATGCTGCAAATGACGATTTTTATCCCGGAACTTATTCCTGTGTTTTGTTTTCGGGAATTTGTACCGATACGGGTAATTATGTTTTAAAAATTGTTGTAGATGTTTTTGTTGTTCTTAACGGAAGTCCTATATTTATTGGCCAAAATATAGATTCTACCTCATTAAGTATACGCGTTGAAAAATTTAATGGTATTGATGAGAGTGTTTTCGTTAGACATCCACTCAAGATTTGGCCGAATCCTTTCGATCAATCCTTTCAATTGCAGTTTTTATCTTCTTCGGGCAACTCCACACAGGTGGAAATATACTCGTTGCAAGGAAAGCGTGTTTTCAGTAAGACTTTTTATACCGTTCCCGGAAACAATATGCTCAATATCGACGGTAGCCATTTCGGGCAAAAACATTTTATTGTAAAACTAAAAACCGGCAACAAGCAATACTCGGGAATTTTGACCAAAGCTCCATAAACTATGTATTCAGGCACAAAGCGAATAAACCTTTTAAAAAAAAACATTTTATTCTTGCTTTTACTTCTACTTTCTATTGTAACTAATGCACAGCATGGACAGATTACAGGCCATATTTACGATGAAAACAGTGGTGAAAGCTTGGCAGGAGTAAGTATACTTTATGATAGTTTGCACGGTACAATTTCCGACGGTCGCGGTTTTTATAAAATTGAATTAAAATCGGGTGACTACATTTTGCATTTTTCATTTGTGGGTTATAAAAGCTTCATAAAAAGAGTACATATTAAGCCGGAAAGTAAATTATTGTTGGATGTAAGCCTTAAACCATTAGCCGTTAACCTGAACACAGCTGTAGTTTCAGCCGGCCTTTTCACACAAAAACTTTCAAGAGTGAGTATTTCGATGAGTGTGATTGAACCAGCCCTTCTTCAAAGTCGCAACACCCGCAATTTGGAGTCGATTATTAATCAAATACCCGGTATCGACGTGCTTGACGGTCAGGCAAGCATCAGGGGCGGAGGAGGTTACAGCTATGGAGCCGGAAGTAGGGTGCTATTAGATCTCGACGGTTTGCCATTGATTTCAGCCGGTGTGGGTGATATAAACTGGAATTTTTTGCCTATCGAAGAGCTTGCACAAGTAGAAATTGTTAAAGGTGCAAGTTCAGCACTTTATGGTTCATCGGCTTTAAATGGTGTTATTAATTTGCGTACCGTGTGGCCTTCTCTCGAACCCAAAACAACGATAACCCTTTATTCAGGCTTGTACGATTATCCGAAAAGAAAGGAGATGGCTTGGTGGTGGAATGATCGTCCGATGTTTGGCGGTGTGAGATTCTTACATACCCAAAAAATTAATAACCTTGACCTTGTGCTTGGTGCTGATGCTTATAGTAATGATGGCTATCGCGAAAAAAATTATGAACAACATGCCCGTTTTGATACCAAACTTCGCTATCGTCCAAAAAAAATTCAAGGTTTGTCATTGGATTTGTCTGCTATTGTACAATGGCAAGAAACATCAGACTTTTTTCTGTGGCAGAATGCCGATTCGGGGGCTTTTTTGCAGCAACCGGCAGGTGTGGCCCCTACCAAAGGTTTCCGGCTGATGGTTGATCCGCAAGTACAGTATTTCGATAAACATAACAACAAACACAGCCTGCTTACACGTTTTTATAAAGTACGAAATCGTTTCGACCTTAATCCTGACAAAAACAATGGATCCGAATTGTATTACGGCGAGTATCGCTACTACAGGAATTTTAATAACAAACTTGATGTAACAGCCGGAGTAACAGCTTTATATGGACAAACCAGAGCTGCCCTTTACGGCAATCATTTTAACAACAATTATGCGGGTTATACGCAGCTTGATTATAAAATTCATAAAAGGTTGAGGTTGTCTGCCGGATTACGAGTAGAATATTACAGCATCGACAACAGTAATGAAAAAATTTCCACCGTAACACGTGCAGGTTTGAATTATCAGTTGGCGAAATATACTTTTCTGCGGGCATCATTCGGACAGGGCTACCGCTATCCGTCCATTGCCGAGAAATATACGGCTACAAGTGTAGGAGCTATTAATATTTTTCCTAACCCTGAACTAAAACCCGAAACCGGTTGGAGTTCCGAAATAGGTATTAAGCAGGGATACCGTCTCGGTGGCATCAAAGGTTTTATTGATGCCGCCGCTTTTTTGAACGATTATACAAATATGATAGAGTTTACTTTCGGTATCTACAAGCCTGACAGTGCTACCATTATAACACTCAACGACATTGGATTTAAATCGTTGAATGTGGGTAAAGCACGTATCAGCGGTTTAGATATTTCTGTCACGGGCGCAGGAAAAATCGGACCTATGCCATTGAAATTTTTCGTGGGCTATACTTATATGAATCCCATTGATTTGAGTTCAGATACGCTTAAAAACAACATTTTAAAATATCGTTATCGTCATTCTGTTAAAGGAGATGTACAACTGTCGTATCGAAAATTTTCGGCTGGCATTAGTATGGTTTACCGTAGTTTTATGGAACGCATCGACTGGGCCTTTGAAGAAAAATTGTTAGGACATGAGATTTTTCCAGGCTTATTGAAGTACCGTCAGCAAAATGATAAAGGGGCGGTGGTGTTTGATTTCAGAATTGCCTACCGGTTAATTCCACAGACCAAACTTTCGCTGATTGTTAAAAATTTGTTTAACAAAGAATATATGGGACGTCCGGGCGATATCAGACTGCCACGTAATTTTAGCGTGCAACTTTTAATGAAATTGTAGTCGGTGTATAGAGCTATAATTTTATTTCAACTTGAAATACCAAGTCCTTTGGGCGAGGTAACGTTCTTTTGGCCATGCCTTTTTGTTTGTTGAGATAAATTTATTGACGAATATCAATTAACGAATCACGGTTTAAGAGGTGTTCTGTATTATTTAAAAAAATAGAACATGCTCAAAAGGCCTTTATGGGGCAAACCAAAGCCACCTTCTTCAAAGTTAGGCGTTTTTCAAACAAACGTTCAATCTTAAAACCGAATGTGTTCTGTATTTGATGATAGTATTGTATATTTCCAACAGTTTCTCGTTTGTGTTATTTCATAAATTTTTAAATTTATCATTATCCCAGTCCTTTGGATTTTTGATAATGTATAGTTTTATTCTATAATATTTGCTGGTGTTTCAGATACGGTGTTCGTGGAATCGCTGTTGCCATTTGTAATTAGGATTTATTTTACGCGCTTGTGCGGTTATTGCCGATTTTAATCTCTTTTGGGTAAATTCCCCACCGCAAGCGGCGGGGTATAGTTCATTTCACACATTATGGATCCCAAATTTTTTCGTTGTGGTCCGAATTTGTTTTTTTTATTGTTGAACGGAAGAGATGATGACGGTGTTGTGATGGCAAGTTTACAGACGTGATGTATTGCGTCTGTAAAACCATCTTGCCCGTCCAAATATGTGGTTTTGGTGTTTGTAAAGGGTTTATTGTATTTATTCCTGCCGATTTCGATGATGGCATAAAAATGAATTGGCATTACACAAAATACATCTAATTTCAAATTCATATCAGGAAGTATATTTGGTTTTTTTTCCATTCTCTATAAACTATTTTTCCTATTTCGGATAATATTATTTTCAGGTTTTTAATTTCCCCGAAAAAACATAACATATTTTTGCCAACAATTGTAACAAAATATTTTGAAGCCCACCCGTAATCTCAATTTTGCATTCCGATCGATTCAGTATGGTATTTATTTCCAAATAACGACCTTGTCAATCAAAATAGGTAAAAACGAAAACATATATTGCAATTATGCCAGAACATCCCTAATTTACCGGTTTGTTGTTCATTAATTGGTATTTCTATAAAAATAGAAAACCATTATCATTTTTTTGTTACTCTATTGTAGCCCCTTTTTCAACAGTTTTTTTCTCGACGGAGAACTTAGTTTTCGGGATGGGCCGTTCATTAACGATTCTTAATTCATTAATAATGTTGGTAGCGCCAGCATATTTGTCGATGATGAACAACACATAGCGGATGTCGACGCTAATGGTACGTTGCAGTTGGGTGTCGAACTTTATGTCGCCGCTCATAGCTTCCCAATTACCGTCGAAAGCAAGACCGATTAGTTCGCCTTTGCCGTTTAGTACTGGGCTTCCCGAGTTTCCGCCGGTAATATCGTTTGTGGAAATAAAACATGTAACCAACTGTCCGTTTTCGCCGTATTGTCCATAGTCTTTGTTTTTGAACAGTTTTTTGAGTTTTAAAGGAACGATAAACTCGGGATTATCAGGGTCTTCTTTTTGCATTACGCCATACAAATGGGTAACGAAATCGTAGTGCACAGCATCGGCAGGATCATAACCTTTTATGGTTCCGTATGTACATCGCATTGTAAAGTTAGCATCGGGATAATAATTTTTATTAGGATTCATTTCGCGCAAAGCGGCAATAAACAAACGATGACCTCTTTCGCGTTTAAGTTTGTATTCTTTCGATTCTTTTGCCAGGCTTCTGTACTTTGCTACAAAAGCAGTCCACGCCACAAAAGCAGGATCTTTGGCAATTTTTTTTGCTTTGGGATTGTCCAAAAGCGCAGTTATTTTTTCGGGAGAATCGAAAATAGATTTTTTGAATAGCTTATCGGCATATTTTTTGAAATCGCCCTTGTATTTTTTTTCAACTTTCAGTAGGTAAACGGGTTGCTGATCGGGTGGAACATTGCGGTTGTACATTTGCATCATTACTGCCAACAGATTTTTGTCGATGTTTCTGTTGTAGTCTTTGAAATATTCTGTTGTTGATTTGCGTAAATTATCAACAATTTTTTTAATGTCTTCGCTTTTGCTCTCTTTGTTTTCCAAGGCGTTTTTTAAGCGTTTGAATCCTGCTGCAAATTTTAAGATTTCGGGTCCGCGATAAATTCCTTCGATAAAATAGTATCGGGGTAGTTCGTAAGCTTTTAAGCCCTCGTAAGCTTCTTGCAGATCGGAAAAAATTTCGCCGTACTTTTTTTTTCTTTCAGGCTTATGGTTTATCCAATTTGCCAGTTCGGCTTCAAGTTGCTGTTTTTCTTCTTTTACTTTTAAGCGTTTAAGTGCTTTTGTTTGTCCTATAAAATATTTCCAATAATTAGAAGTATGTGCATATTTGGTGGCATACTGAATGCGAACGTTCAAATTAGAATCCATTCCTTGTTTCATTATTTTTAGTTTCTTGGCGCGTATTTTCACTATCGTAGGGTTGATAAGGTTGATGGCTATATCCACACCATACGATGACAGGTAGCGTTTGGTATTTCCCGGGTTTCCAAGAATCATAGCGAAATCGCCTTTTCGTTTTGGTGAGATGCTCACGGGCAAATAATATTTGGGTTTTAAGGGAACGTTGTCGGGCGAATAGTATGCCGGACTACCGTTTTGGGCTGTATAAACTCTGAAGATAGAGAAATCGCCGGTATGCCTTGGCCACATCCAGTTGTCGGTGTCGCCACCAAATTTGCCGATAGCAGAAGGAGGTGCTCCTACGAGACGAATATCTTTGAAAACCTGATAAACATATAGATAGTAATCGTTGCCGCCAAAAATAGATTTTACTACCGCTAAATATTTTCCGTCTTCGGTTGCTTCTTTTTCGATTCTACGGCTGTTTTTTGCTATTATTTCATTGCGCCGGTTTTCGCTCGTCGTATCGCTAACATCTTTCATGGCTTGTTTGCCAACGTCTTCCATACGTATAAGAAATTTTACCGAGAGACCGTCAATAGGAATTTCTTCGCTTTTGTTGTACGCCCAAAAACCGTTTTTCAGATAATCGTGTTCAACAGTACTTTCCTTTTGAATGGAACTGAAGCCGCAATGATGATTGGTAAAAAGCAACCCTTCGGGTGAAACAATTTCGCCTGTACAGCCGCCACCGAAAATAACTACGGCATCTTTCAAACTCGAATGGTTGATGCTGTAGATATCCTCGGCTGTTAGTTTTAAACCTAGTTTTTGCATTTCGGCAATATTTTTTTTCAACAACAGTGGAATCCACATTCCCTCGTCTGCTTTAAGGTAATTTCCGCTGAATAAAACTATTGATACGATAAAAGCTATTATCTTTTTCATTATTAGAATTTTATGATTAGACAAATTTTTCTCCTTTTTCCATTTTCACATCGTTAACAAAATTTCTTATTTGCTGTTCGTCTTCTTTGCGGCAAACAAGCAAGGTGTTGTCTTGTTCCACAACAATATATCCGTCAAGGCCTTGTAAAACTACCAGTTTACCATTGGGGATATTCACAATACTGTTTTTCGTATCGTAAATCATAACATCGCTGCCAACAATGGCGTTTTGGTTTTCATCTTTTTTACGAATGGCATATAGCGATCCCCAAGTTCCCAAATCGGACCAGCCGAAATCAACGCTAAGTACATAAACATTATCGGATTTTTCCATTACACCATAGTCAATAGAAATATTTTTGCAAATGGCATAGGTGTCCGAAATAAAGGTTTTTTCTTCAGCGGTATTGTATTTTCCTATACCTTGTTTAAATAGTGAGTCAACATCGTCGAGGTGTTCGGAAAAAGCTTGCATAATACTTTTCAACGACCAGATAAATATTCCGGAATTCCATAGGAAGTCGCCACTTTGCAAAAAAGTTTTGGCCATTTCGAGATTAGGTTTTTCGGTAAACGTTTTCACTTTGTGCAAGCGTCTGTCGTGGGCATAGGTTTTTTCTTCTTCAAACTGAATATAACCGTAACCCGTATCGGGACGGCTCGGACGGATGCCAAGGGTTATCAGCGGGTTGTTTTTTCCGGCGGCTCGCATAGCCACACGGATATCATTTACAAATTCGTCTTCTTTTGAAATAACATGGTCGGATGGTGCAACAACAATTATTGCGTCGGGATTTATTTCACTAATTTTGTAATTAGCATAAGCAATGCAAGGTGCGGTATTTCGACGTGAAGGCTCGCAAAGCACTTGCCTTGTGGAAATTTCGGGTAACTGTTCCAACACCAGTTCTTTGTATATTTCGTTGGTAACAATGTAAATGTTTTCGGGTGGCAACAGTTTTGTAAACCTATCGAAAGTAAGTTGAATAAGGGTTCGTCCTATTCCCAATACGTCCATAAACTGTTTGGGATGAACTGTTTTGCTCATAGGCCAAAAACGCGAACCCACACCGCCGGCCATAATAACACAATAGTAATTTTTTGAATTGTCCATATTTTTATAGTCGTATTAATTTTTAAAGCAAAAATAATCTAATCTGTTAATTAGCCGATGTTTTTGTCTATTTGAAAATAAAGAATAAAAAAAGCCGGAGAAAAACAAAGTATTATTATTTATTTCCGACTTATCAATTTCGATTTTATAAACTGTTTATTCACTTGTTTCTTTCACGCGAATATCGCCGAGAAGCACGTCCCAAAAGCCGATAAGACGACCTCCGATTTGGGTTTCTTTGCGTTTCACGTAAACGGTAATATCTTTTTTAGTCGTATCTTGATAAACCATGCGCCCTTCTTTATTGAAGCCTTTAAATTTCTGGAAGATGGTAATTACGCCTACATAGGTACCGTCGGGTTGTTTTTGCAAGTCGCTAACATATTCTACTTTGTACCATTCAATTTCTACTTTGCTGTAATTGAGACGCATCAATCGTTCAAAATATTTCCGGACACTATAATAGCTAATTTCGGGACGCATGAGTGATGAAACACCCATTTCGCTACCTTCCATAAACAATTCTTCGGCACGATCAATTACACGGTTGGCTTCGCTCCATGGGGTTTCTTTACTACCTATAATAGTGATGTATTTGCTCAAATCGCGAACTTTTTCCAGAGCAAGGCTGTCGATGGCTTGTTTTCGTACTTGGCTTAGGTTGTCCTGTGCCACAACCGGATGCGTCAACAATAATCCAATGATGGCTATAATAAAAGATGCGTTTGTTTTCATAAGGACTATTTTTTAATTAATTCGAGTTCCGTAATTTTGCCGAAAGTATTTTTTTTCACTGATTCCACACGGTAGTTGTAATTTTTTGTGTCTTTCAGATAATTTAAAAAACGTGCCACAGTGGTGGGTCGATCATAATCGTTGATGCCATTGATTTGGCTGATGATAATGAGCACCGGTACATCGGGTGTCGCAAACAATTTAAGGGCTTCGTCGATACGCCGGTTCGATAAATTGACGTTGTCGGCAGTGGCAATTTCTTCAAAAGCATTGTTGAACTTGGCAAATTTCGATTGTTGGGTTTTTTTTTGCGCTTCTTCTTCCCGTCGCAGTTTTTCTTCTTCGGTTTTGCGTTCTTCTTCGGCTTTTAATGCGTTAATTTTCTCTTGGGCCTTGCCAGTTAGTTTAATTACATCATTATCGTCGATGTTGTACGATTGAATGGCTTTTACTCTTTGGGCCTGTTGCTCTACGCTCCAGCCCGTGTTGCCATTGAGAATAGCGGTTAGGTCGGTTTTGGCCTGTTTAACTTTTACGGCATAATCTACTGCTTCTTTTTCACGAGCTAACTTTTTTTTGCTTTTGCACGAACTAATACCACCGGCAAGCAAACTTGCAACTACCAAAGCCATAACAAACTTAGGTAGCTTTTTCATTACTTTTATCATCTGTCTATCAAAATGTTTGGTTGATTAATCAATTTCTTATTTAAAAGAAATGCAAAAATATTTATTTTATTGCTTCCGAAATGTAAAAAACTGTTAATAGGGAGAAATTATATCTTATCATATTCTTTTTTGTGGCACAACATCCATCGGAATCAATGATACAAGGTCAATCTGTTTATCGGGATGTGGGTATGGACAATAATAGGATTATGAGTAACACGATTTATTTAATATATTGTACGTTAATACATTACTAATTAGTTTTTCTTTAAAGCATTTGTGTATTCAGGCTTCTGAGCTTTATGAATTTCTGATATACGGAGAAGCTCCATTTGTAGATTATTGTATCTTACAGTTAATAGCTCGTAAACAATTTTCAGGTTTGTTTACGGAAAATACGATTTCTGTTTTGAACATTTCATCGCAAAGTGTTTTCATTGCAACATCATCGCCGATTGTGGGTTTGATGGTGTAGGTATATGTAAAATAGTGTATTTTGGTTGTTAACTTTCATGCCGGCATTCGATTTATAATATTGATTTACCACAGAGAGATTTTTAAAACCTATGGTGGAAAATGAACAAGTCTTAAACTTGTCAGCAACCGATGTTGTAAGCAATAAGAGCTTTTTTGGCAATAGAATAGATACAGGTGTTTACGAAACCCAAAATTATAGGTAAACAAGGTTCCGTTGTCCTAAAAGCATAAAAGTTTACTTGCGTTTACATATTTCTACGGTACTGACCACCTATATCAAATAAGGTGTTTGTAATTTGTCCGATAGAGGCATATTTAGCTGCATTCATCAACTCGTTGAAAATATTTTTGTTGTCGATGGCTACTTGTTTTAATTTTTTCAGATGAGCAGTGGCCTCCGGTTTCCATGTTTTGTACAAGTGCTCAAGCATATGAATTTGATATTCTTTTTCTTGCTCGGTAGCTCTTATTATTTCGCCGTGGACAACGGTATGCGAACCTTTGTCGGAAAGGAAAGTGTTTACACCAACGATAGGGAGTTTGCCATTATGTTTCAGTGTTTCGTAATAGAGCGATTCTTCTTGTATTTTGCTTCGTTGGTACATAGTTTCCATAGCCCCGAGTACGCCGCCGCGTTCGGTAAGCCGGTCGAATTCCGAAATAACAGCTTCTTCTACCAAGTCGGTAAGTTCTTCGATAATAAAAGAACCTTGCAAAGGATTTTGGTTTTTGGTTAGTCCGAGTTCATGGTTAATAATCAATTGAATGGCTATGGCACGTCGTACCGATTCTTCGGTAGGAGTAGTGATTGCTTCATCGTAGGCATTGGTATGCAATGAGTTGCAGTTATCGTAGATAGCATATAAAGCTTGCAAGGTGGTTCGGATGTCGTTAAAGTCGATTTCTTGTGCATGAAGTGACCGTCCTGAGGTTTGAATATGGTATTTTAGTTTTTGCGAGCGTTCGTTAGCACCGTATTTCAGTTTCATCGCTTTGGCCCATATAAGTCTCGCTACGCGACCGATAACGGCATATTCGGGGTCTTCGCCATTAGAAAAGAAAAAAGAAAGATTGGGTGCAAATTTGTTGACATTCAATTCTCTTGCTTTGTAATATTCGACATAAGTAAAGCCATTGGCAAGAGTAAAAGCAAGTTGGGTGATAGGATTGGCACCTGCTTCGGCAATATGATAGCCCGAAATAGAAACGCTGTAAAAATTCCTGACGTTGTTGTCGATAAAATATTCCTGAATATCGCCCATAAGTTTCAACGAAAAATCGGTGGAGAAAATACACGTATTTTGTGCTTGATCTTCTTTTAATATATCGGCTTGCACCGTACCACGTACTTTGCTCAGTGTATCTTTTTTAATGCGTTCGTAAACATCTTTCGGCAGAACCATATCGCCGGTAATGCCGAGAAGCAATAAGCCGAGGCCATTGTTGCCTTCGGGAAGTTCGCCTTGATATTGAGGACGTTGTGTTTTTTTTGTGTAATAAGTTTCTTCAATAATTTTGTTTACTTCTTCTTTTAATCCGTTTTGCCGGATGTATATTTCGCATTGTTGATCAATGGCTGCGTTCATAAAATAAGCTACCATAGTAGGTGCCGGACCGTTGATGGTCATTGAAACAGAAGTTTTAGGGTCGGTCAAATTAAAACCCGAATAGAGCTTTTTGGCATCGTCGAGACAAGCAATTGAAACACCCGAATTGCCAATTTTCCCGAATATATCGGGACGCCTGCCCGGGTCCCGGCCGTAGAGTGTTACGGAGTCGAAAGCCGTTGAAAGCCGTTTGGCCGACATTCCGTGTGATACGTAATGAAATCGGCGGTTGGTACGCTCGGGGCCTCCTTCACCGGCAAACATCCGGGTAGGATCTTCGTTTTCGCGTTTAAAAGGGAAAACACCTGCTGCAAAAGGAAATTCACCAGGAACATTTTCTTTGAGCGACCAGCGTAATATTTCACCCCAACTGCTAAATTTGGGCATACTTACCTTCGATATTTGTGTATGAGAAAGCGATTTGGTATGAGTAGCTATTTTTAGTTCTTTGTCGCGAATTTTGAAAATAAAAAAATCGTCGGAATATTTTTTCTTTTTTTCTTTCCAGTTTTTCAACAAATGTAGATTCTTCGGGTCTATTTCGAGAAGCAGTTGGTTGTAAACTTCTTGCAATTTTTTACTGGTTTCGTTGTCGTCGACTTTTTCCATTTCATCAATTGACATTTTCAGGCTAAAGAGGCGTTGTGCTACGGTGGTTTGTTCGTCGGCCCATCGATTGTAATTTCTTACGATGTCAGAAATTTCGGAAAGGTAGCGAACTCGCTGCGGTGGAATGATATGGATTTTTTCGGTCATTTCACCTGAGATATCCAAATAACTGTG
>QIKE01000004.1 GCA_003232915.1 Bacteroidota bacterium
AACCTTCTGATTTGAGAGCTTGTATCCATGTGCTAAATTTTGAGCAAAGATATATAATTTTTCTATCTATCTATAATTAGAATAGAGCCTTACGAATAAAGAAGTGCCGTTAGGTACGACATATTTTATTTTGAGGCGTGCCATGAAAATATCAGCAAACCCTAATTACACTCGCTTTGGAGATTAATCATATACTCTATTATACTATTAGTATTCAAAGCATTACAAGTTCTTAATTCGAAATTTTCTGATTATTATACGATAATAAAAGAAGTTTGTTTGCACGAACATTTATAAAACTTTCAGAAAATAAATTACAACAAATTACACTCTATTAACATAAACTTCAACCAATTATCACTCTCCAATTACACAATTACAACAAATTATAGCAAATCCAAATTACGCTCCACCGTTTTCTACTTTTCTCATTTTCGTTATCAGATGCAAAAAAAATTCTTGCCACCTTATTAATTTCCATTACTTTTGACTCAAATAAGTTGGCGCCGGCGAAAAAGCAAATACAATGATAGATTTTATCCCAAAAATACACCATAGTAATAGTGGAAATTTCTTCCTTATGGCAGGTCCCTGTGTTATCGAAGGCGAAAAGATGGCTTTCGCTATTGCGGAAAAAATTGCGGAGCTATCCGAAAAATACGAAATACCTTACATTTTTAAAGCCTCATACAAAAAAGCCAACCGTTCGCGACTTGACTCTTTTACCGGTATTGGCGATGAAAAAGCATTGAAAATTCTACGTAGAATTTCCGTAGAATTTAATATTCCGGTAGTTACTGATGTTCACTCGGCAATGGAAGCAGATATTACTGCCGAATATGTCGATGTATTACAAATTCCGGCATTTTTGTGCCGGCAAACCGAATTGCTACTTGCAGCCGGCAAAACCGGCAAAACTGTGAATATAAAAAAAGGTCAGTTTTTATCAGGAGCCTCTATGCGGTTTGTTGTGGATAAAGTGCGTTCCACCGGAAACAACAAGATTATGCTTACCGAAAGGGGAAATATGTTTGGTTATAGCGATTTGGTGGTCGATTTCAGAAATATTCCCGAAATGCAAAAAACCGGTGTTCCGGTGATACTTGATATCACACACGCTCTTCAGCAACCTAATCAAAGCTCGGGAGTTACCGGCGGCCGTCCACATCTTATCGAAACCATTGCCAAAGCCGGTATTGCAAGCGGTGTTGATGGCATTTTTCTCGAAACACATCCACAGCCGGCAATGGCAAAATCGGATAGTACAAATATGTTGCAACTCAACTTACTTGAGAATTTGTTACGGAAACTTACTGCCTTTCGTAAAACCTTGCTTGAGGTAGGGTAGCCGGTCCCAAAATTACTTTTTGTTGTTTTTTTGTAGTCGTTGTTTTGTTTTCTTTTTCATTACCGAAAAACCGAATTTTCCTATAAAAGCGCCCGACTCGTAATACTTTCCATGCGAATACATAATAAGATTAGCTTTTGACAAATCGAAGGCGCCGGTTTTCGAGTCAATATACTTGCTGCAAGTATTTACGGCAACTATTTCGGCAATAAACATATCATGCGAACCAAGCGGTTTTATCTCTTTTACCACACATTCCACATTTACAGGTGATTCGTCAATAAGTGGGGCACCTACTTTTTGTGCTTTTGCCGGTGTAAGTTTCATGGCTTTAAATTTATCCACATCACGACCCGACTTCACTCCACACCAATCGGTAGCAAATGCTAAATCTTTGGTGGTGAGATTAATAACAAACTCACCGTTTTTTTTAATAATGTCATACGAATGGCGACTTTTGCGTAGCGAAATGTAACACATAGGAGGATTGGTGTTGATTATACCCGTCCACGCTACGGTAATAATGTTGTATTCTTCGTCCGAAACTCCGCAACTTACCATCACGGCAGGCAAAGGATAAATCAATGTTCCCGGTTTCCAAACAATTTTTTTCATAACCATTTCAACTGCAAACATACAGAACTTTCCGCTACTATCTTTCACTTGACGTCGTAAAAAGGGTTAAATATTATTAACTAAAAAAAATTAGAAAACATCAATTAAAAAAGCTATTTTTGTAGTATAAAGATTGGGTAGTATCATAATTTTTACTATTTGTTTTTTTATAAGTTTTCTATATCTTCTTCCGCTTTTATCATTAGCCCTCAGCTTTCTTTTCGTTTTACAATCAACTGAGCGCTATGATAATTAACCACAATAATTTCTTCGTCTTTATCAACATACCCAATTTCGGCAAGTGCATCATAAGTATCATTATCGACGATTACTTTTCCTACGGGTCGCAATTTTGTGAGTGCTATACCTGATTTTCCTATTTTACTTTCATAATCGACTGAGGCTGTGGTATATCCATCTTCTTTCTTTTGTATTTTTTCAAGACTTAAGTGAGTAAACGAACCTTTGGCAAAAAGCATCTTTGTAAGTTGGATAGAAAGGGCTATAGCAAGAAAAAAAGAGATAATAACGATAGAAAAAGCTTTTAGAATGGCGTTGAGGTTGTAGTCGAACAAACCTGGGCCTGTATTTCGTACCATACTAAGTGTAAGTCCTGCTACCATAAAAGTAATACCAAGAATACCGGTAACACCAAAGCCGGGGATGGCAAAAATTTCGACGGCGATAAGTATTAAACCGACAACAAATAGCAAAATTTCGAAGTGGTTAGCCAGTCCTTCTATATAAAGCGGAGCAAAGTAGAGTAGAGCAGCTATTACGGCAGCAGCAAGAGGAAAACCGATACCGGGTGTTTGCAATTCGAAATAAATTCCGCCTAGAATAATAATAATTAGCAAGCCGCTAACAAAAGGATGAATTAAAAAACCTATAATACTATCCGAAAATGTTTCGGTGTACTTCACAATCCGGTAATGTTTTATTCCGGCATGTTGCAGCACCTCTTCAATACTGTTCAGCTCGGCTTGGCAATAGCCGTATTTTACTGCTTCGGAGGCGGTAAAAGTAAGAACTTTACCTGAGTCGCTGATGCCTTTAATTGATATTGACGGGTCAACCATAGCTTCGGCGATATGCGGATTTCTACCTGTTGCTTCTGCTGTTGATCGCATAAGCGACCGCATATACGACTGATATTTGTCAGGCAAAGGTTTGCCATTTTGATCTACAACAGTGGCTGCCCCGATGTTCGATCCCGGTGCCATATAAATACTGTCGCAGGCAATGGAAATTAAAGCTCCGGCAGAGGCGGCGTTTTTGTCAATAAAAACATAAACCGGTATTGGACAATCAAGAATTTTTGTACGGATAGAATCTGCTGCATCAAGGGTTCCGCCGTAAGTATTCATCTTGATAAGAATAATGCCGGCGTGCATTTTTTCGGCTGCTTCGATAGCTTTTTTTGAAGTATGCCAACTTGGCGGTGCTATCATACGATTGATGTTGAAACGATAAACCGTAACGGGTTTATTGCTCTCGGCAGCTACTGCCGACATATCGTTGTGCCAGCATAGTAACCAAAATATTAAAAGTTTCCAAAGAATATTTCTTTTTAACATATTATTTTTTTCTTGGTTGGTGATGCTGCTGCCTGTAGACTTTTTTCCATGCTTTCTGTTGCCAGTATTTTCCCCAAGTTATGTTTGTCCATAAACGTTCGTGGAGATAGTATAAAATTAGCTTGACTACAATATCGAAACTGGTGATTATCGAAGCAGTTTTAAGAATTTCGTTAAAGCTTTTTTCGGTATAATACTTGAAAATGACAAAACTGATAATAAAAGTAGCTCCCGATGCAATGAGTCGCCAACTGATAGCTTTCAGAATACTTCTTGTGGGGCTGTCTTTTTTAATGTTTGGTATTTTATCAGGCATATTAGTAATTTATTTGTTATGAAAAGATTAAGGTAACAACATCAAGGAAAAATATCAACCCGTTTTAAAATAAATTTTTAATTTATCAAGAAACTCGTTATGTATCAATCTGTTTGAAGCAACAATTTCTTTTCCGAAAACGAACTTGTCGTCGCCACCGAAGTTAGTAACTTTTCCGGCGGCTTGCTGCACTATAAAAGCTCCGGCGGCTACATCCCAAGGATTTAATCCATATTCGTAAAACAAATCGAAACGTCCACAAGCCGTATAAACCAAATCAACGGCAGCCGAACCCAAACGCCTGATTCCTTGACTGCTTTGCATCAAATCTTTAAACAAATTAAGATACTCGTCGAGTCGTGAATAATCGTAATATGGGAAACCTGTTGCTACCAATGAATTGTCGAGGTCTTTCGTTTTCGATACCCGAATGGTTTTCCCATTGAGAAAAGCCGGAGAACCTTTCCAAGCATAAAAATCTTCTTGAAAATTAATTTCATAAACTATCCCCATAATGGTCTCAAGGCCATCGGTAAGGGCAATGGAAATGGAATAGAGTGGAACGGTGTGGATATAATTGGTTGTGCCGTCTAATGGATCGACTATCCAGTTAAACCGTTTGCCTTTTTCAAGGCTATCGTCTTCTTCGGCGATAAATCCAGCTTCAGGAACAATTTTTCCCAGCTCTTCTATCAGCATTGTTTCTGCTGTTTTATCAACGTAAGTTACCAAATTGTGTACTCCTTTAAATTCCACATCTTTTTCTTTGATTCTAACATTTTCGTTTTTAATGAAAATTCCAACCCTTTTGGCAAGATTGACAACCTGCTTTGTAATGATTTCAATATCCATTTTCATTTTTTGTATTCCATTAATTGATGATGAATTTTTATTATTTGTGGTATCAAAAAACTTTTGCCTTCATTGGTGATTACAAAATCGGCGAGGTCGTTTTTCTTTTTATCAGACCACTGATGATACATCCGCTTTTTCACTGCATTTATCGAACTGCCGTCTCTTTCCATTACCCTGCGAAGCCTTATTTCGGCAGGTGCATATACATTAATAACTTTGTAGAAAAGGTTTTTCAAATTGTTTTCGAACAACACCGCTGCTTCGTGTAAAGTATAAGGTGCTTGGGTATGTGTTTCTAACCATTCTTGATATTTTCTCATTACAGCCGGATGAATAATGTGGTTGATGGCTTTGAGTGCCTTGGTATCGGAAAAAATAATTGTTGCCAATATTTTGGTGTCCACCTCATCGTTGTTGTCAAACACCTTGTTTCCAAATAGTTTTCTAACATTTTGTTTTATATCTTCTCTGTAATAAAGCATGCGGGCTTCGACATCGGCATAAAATACGGGTATTTGCAAAGTGTTGAAAATACGACAAACCGTCGATTTACCACTCCCGATATTTCCTGTAATTCCCACGTTTGGCATATACGGTGTTATTTAATAATTAAAAATTCTACCTGCGAAGGTTCAAAACGTACGTGATCTACAAAAGTTGGTTTTCGCAAAAGTTTCAAATTTAATTTTTGTACTTTATCAAGATCGACACCTTCGATGTCGGGAACGATTCTGAACATACCGGCATGCACTTCGTTATAGTTTTTTATAGCCACTTGGTAGAAAACGTGAACCTCCTTTGGGAAAGTGCGCATACGGAATCTTATATTGCTCAAATTAATGGGTATATCAAGTCCGGATTCGGTATATTTTTCCACATCAACTTTTATCATCACCTCAACGGGTTTTAAACGGAGCTGTTTTGGTTCGGGATTATCAATCTTGATGCTTGTATTGAGGTCTGCATCAAGGTTTTCTCGCAATAGTTTCGTTGTGTAAATGGTTTTCATCGTATCAAGGATGGATTTTGGACCGTAAACAGTAACATAAGCAGGTTTTGTTTCGAGATGATATAAGCCGTATTGGCTTTTAAATTTCAAATTAACTTTGGCTTTCACCTTAAGTTTTTTTCTTTGAGTTTTTTCAAGAACAAAACGCAGTTTGGGTTTCAATATTTCAATATCGTTTTCCGGAATTCCGAGTTTCTCCGATAACGACTTTTTAACATTACCCTTTTCAATATAATACACATTACTTCTTTCATGCTCAATAGCGCAATTTTTTAAATTGATATTAACGTGATTGAGGTTTTTCTTAATAAGATTCTCAAAAAGAAGATAGCCGTTGGCGGTGATGCTTATTGTTAAGGTGCTGTCTATCCGCTGCGTAAGTTGTTTATTGATAGGTGTGTTAAAATATTGAAGCCGAAGATTGTAACTTTTAGAATAAGTATCCGATAACTTGATGAAAAACCAAAAAATAGCTGCTGTCAAAAGACTTAAAATGAATACCATACGATCGAAATTACCGTTTTTCTTATCTTTAATATTTTCCTTATTATGATTGATATGCAAAAAAGTTTTTTCCATTTACAACATTAAACGCCGTAAAATTACTGAATCCCTCCTTTAAAAAGTCGTTTTTTATAAAAGAAATGTTATTTTCATAGTCATCATTTTTTTTCTATTTGGGATGAAAGATTTTTACGGTATTTTTTCGTTGTGAATACGATTGAAAAATATTGGTTAATAAATATATATATAGTGGCTTTTATACACTTCCAAAGCGTTTGTCGCTCAATACTTTTCCATCGTCGATGGTAACTATACGGTGAGCTTTGTCCATAACCCGTTGATCATGGGTAGCAAAAATAAAAGTGGTGTTGTACATTTTATTCATATTAGCCATAATGTCGAGTAACTCGTTGGTCGATTTCGAGTCGAGGTTGGCAGTTGGTTCGTCGGCAATAATAAAACGTGGTTTCGACGCCAGTGCACGGGCAACAGCCACACGTTGCTGCTGTCCTCCCGAAAGTTGCCCGGGTTTGCTATTCATTTTGTCGATAATACCCACGGCTTCAAGAACTTCGCGGGTACGCGCTTCTCTTTCGGCTTTGGGGCGTTTTTGCAGAACCATTATAAATTCAACGTTTTCTTTGGCGGTAAGTACCGGAATAAGGTTGTAAGCCTGAAAAACAAAACCTATGTTGCGTAGCCTAAAGTCGATAAGCTTTCGCGAGCCTAATTCTTTTAAATTCGTGCCTTCGATAAAAATGTCGCCTTTCGTTGGCAAATCTAGTCCGCCGATAACATTTAGCAAAGTAGTTTTTCCTGAACCAGATGGCCCTACAATAGCTGTAAACTCCCCTTCTTCTATTTTTAAATTTACACCATTCAAAGCGTTTACCGGAACTTTGGTTTCTTGATAAACTTTATAAATATTTTTCGCTTCTATTATACTCATTTTTTCTAAATTTAGTAATTTACATTATAATTATTGATTGTTGCGTATGGCTGTTGTAGGTTGAAGTTTCAGCGCTTTTATTGCCGGCGAAATGCTGGACAGAACGGCAAGGATAATAACCATAACAATGGTGCCAAAATAAAAACCGGCGTTCACTCTGAAATAAATAATCGAACTGTAGCCAATAGAATTCAAGCCGTTGCTTACACTTGAAAGGTCGAAACCGTTGAGGGCATAATACCTAATTATCGGAACACTTATCAAAAGTCCGACAATAGCACCGGCAACCGACAAAAACACCGTTTCGAGCATAATAAGTATAAAAATTTTCTGTTTGTTCATTCCAAGAGCCATCAACATACCGATTTCGCGCGTTCGTTCCATAATGGCCATCAACATGGTGTTGATAATAGCAAATGCCAGTGCTACAAGAATGATGATCATAAAAATATACGAAAAGAAATTCATCATAGTTATCATCGACTTTAAAATTGGTTCTAGTGATTCCCAACTTTGTATTTTGAGCTTTTTGGCTTTGAGCTGTTTTGAAAATTTTTGTTCAAAAATTTGCATCATTTTTGTTGTTTGCCGGTTTTCGTTCAATCGCACGGCAATTTCGTGGGTGTCATTGCTACGGAATCCTATAAGTGTTGCCAAATCATTTTTCCTTACAAAGATGTTGGCCTCGTCGAATATATCGTTGGATGTTTTGTAGATGCCTACTACCCTAAAAGCTCCGCTAATAATTGTACCCGAAGTATCGGAAAGTGTGATGATAACTTTGTCGTCGATGCCGATGTCGAGTTTTTTGGCCAGCTTTCGACCGATAACCGCCGGAATCCGTTGCTTGTTGTTTAGATATACTCCTTCGACAAGATGTTTATAAATATCACTAACTTTTTGTTCGTCGGCAGGAACAACACCATAAACAATGACTCCTGCACCTGCATTTGCCGAAGCTGCCATAGCCTGACATTCCAAACGAAGACTAACACCCTGTACCATAGGTCTATTACCTATTTCATTTTTGATTCTTGTAGCATCGGGTAAAAGGTACTTTATTTCATCGTTCAATAAAAATTTGGGATTGTGCATCTGAATATTAGATACTTCGTTGGCAATGGCCGAATTAACGCGCTGATCGACCAGGCCTGTCATGAAACCATCGGTAACCACTCCACCGGTAATGCCGATGGTAATAGCCGCAATGATTACCGAGCTTCGCAGTTTGTTTCTCCAAAGATTTCTCCATGCTATTGCTGCTATCATAATCGTTTGATTTAGTGCCTAAAGGCTTTTAATACATTAAAACCTGATAAATAAAATATGGGATAAAGAGCCGACAAAAGCGAAAGAGATAGTATTATTGAGGTTTGTACAAGAAACATGTGTATTTTCACCGAAAATGGCAAAACAGGCTCAATGTTGAATTGCAGATACATTTTAGCTATTTCGCCGGTAATGGGTATGGGATTAAAGTGTAAATAAATCAAAACCGGAATAATAACCATCAAACCCACAATAATTCCAACTACAGCGATAATAAAAGTTTCGATGATACTAATCCACACTAGTTTCCTACGTTGCATGCCGATAGAAATCATTATGGCATATTGTTTGCGCTTTTCCATAGTCATCATCAATACGGTACTAAAAATTCCGAAAGCTGCAATAAGATACAATACAATTAGCATAATTTGTCCCGAGGTGTTATCAATTTTGATGGTTTCGAGCAAATCGGAAAGCATCACTTTCCAGCTAACCACTTCGTAAGTTTTGCCGAGCTTGTGGCGAAGTTGTATCTGAATATTATTAAGCGCTGACGACTTATTAATGAAAACCAAAATTCCCGTCAACAATCCCCCCTGATACGGATATACAAAGCTTTGCGCATCGCCAAGGGACATATAAACCAACTGATTGTTCATTTTAAGCGATGGCAGATGAAAAATTCCCACTACGGGATAAATACCGTAAGCCGTAATTCCCTCAAATCCCTGTCCGATAAGCACCAAACTGTCGCCAATATTAATTTTTAAATATTCGGCCAACTTATCACCAATAATTACATCAGCTGATTGTTTGCCGAGATATTTGCCGTGGATAATTTTTTCTGAGAGGTTGGTCTGCCTGTTTTGCTCGGCAGGATCAATACCCGAAATAAGTACGCCTTTCGTTTTCTCGCCGAAGGAAGCCAGCGAAAAAGTTTCGAGATGTGGCAAAATGCTAACAACGCCCGAGGTACTTAAAATTTTGTCGCCAATTTCTTTTTTATAAAAAAAGGAACGCTCGATGGTTTGATTGGCTTGATACCCTGTGTCGTGAACTTGCAAATGGCCCGTTTGATTTACCCCTGCGGCAATCATTTGTTCATACGACCCGAATTGCATCGAACGCATAAACAGGGCAAGTACCAATGCCAACACCACCGAAGCTGTTGTTAGATAAGTACGCCGGCGATTGCGCCACAAATTTCGCCATGCCATTTTTAAAAGTGTTTTCATCTCTTACAGTTTTCGCCGGCGAAGCCGTTTAATATTTTGTATGGAAAAAAATGACCGCTTGATATCTTTTAGGTTAAATTCTTGATATTGAATATCTATTATCGTTTTGTGCCCTTTCTTAGTATCCGAAACCATTTCCATATGTGCCGGTAACAAACGCCCACCAAGATTTTTAACATCCGATGCGGTTTCAGTTTTTACTATCTTATTGTGAGTATCGTAAAATTCAGTCTTATAAGTAATCATAAGTTTTTTATCTATCCACATTTTTATTTTTCCCCAAACCACAGCCGCTTCGGGTAAAGGTTCTAAATATATAATATAGCATTTGTGGCCGTCAATAGTTTCTTCACCTGCAAAACGATGCGTATAATCGGTAATGATGCTATTTTGTTTCACCAGATCGTTGTTTGTAAAATCAGATCCCATCCACGATTGCATCATCATCGAAGGAGGAATTTTTATAGTTCGATTAATTGCGGGTATAAAATTCCACATCTCATTACCACTTTTCAAAAACACTTGCCCCTTGTCGCGTGCCGGTGCCGTGATAAGAGTAATATAATATTTGTCGCCCAACGACCAGTTTTGCAAACTGATGCTTCGCGTCCAATTTGGCCGTACAATGCTCATGTTCATTACACTGAAACCCGACTTGCCGAGGTATAAATTATACGATTCGGCTACCACTTCTTTGGCTGTTGTCGGGCGGGTTTGTGCCTCAAGAAAAGTTGCCGGAAATAATATTATAGTCGTTAACAAAATTTTTAGATGATGTTTCATATAAGTTTATTTATAATAATTTTTCAACAATAATATCTCTCACCTCGTTTAATGGATATTCATCAGGTGCAATAAAAAAATCAAGACTCATGCCATCAAGTATTGATCCCAAAAGATAAGATTGAGCCATAGGTCGTTTTACGCCTGCTTTGCGGTAATAGTCGGATACCGATATAAGAAAAGGACCGATAATTTCAAACATTTCTTTTTTTACCAACTCTATTACTTTAGGCTGTGTTAGCACCGAGGTATATATTTTCCAGTATCTTGTATTGTTTTTTAATTGCTCAATATTGCTGTCGATAATATCTATCAAACGTGCTTTAGTCATCTCTCCCGAAAAATTCGTCCCCAAGTCAACCATCATCTTGTTTATCCCATCTATAACTATTTCTTTTACCAAAGCTTCTTTGTTTGCATAATAATTGTACAGCAAACCTTTCGATACACCTGCTGCTTCAGCTATTTTGCTGATGCTTACACTGTCGAAACCGTTTTCAGCAAACAACTCCATTGCTGCTTTGGCAATGGCCATCTTGCGGTTGTGCCTAATTTTATTAAATTGCTTTTTGCTACGTGGCGACATATTATAAATTTTGACTAAACGTTCGGTCAAAGATAGAAAAATAAAATATAGGAAATTTGAAACATCATTGTCAACATTTAATAATAGTATTTATTCTGATTTAGCGTTATTTAGCATAGTTAATTTCCATTACCTTTGCAATTGTTAATATGTGTATTCATTATGTCCACTCCTTTAGCCGAACAATTACGACCTCAATCACTTGATGAATATGTTGGTCAAGAAGCGCTGGTTGGTAAAGACGGCGTTCTGCGGCGCCTTATTAAATCAGGCAATATTCCATCAATGATTCTGTGGGGACCTCCCGGAGTGGGAAAAACCACCCTTGCCCGGATTATTGCGCATAAATTAAGTCTGTCGTTCTATACGTTAAGTGCTGTTAGTTCGGGGGTAAAAGACGTTAGAAAGGTCATTGACTCGGCTGCTTCGCAATACGGACTAAATTCTATTTTGTTTATAGACGAAATACATCGTTTCAGCAAATCGCAGCAAGATTCGCTTTTGCATGCCGTTGAAAAAGGAATTGTAACGCTCATCGGTGCCACCACCGAGAATCCATCTTTCGAGGTAATTTCACCTTTGCTTTCGCGTTGCCAAGTTTATGTCCTCAAACCTTTGAAAAAAGAGCATCTTGAAATTTTAATTAAAAAAGGCGTCCATCGTCTTGAAGAACAATATGCCGTGGATATTCAGGTAAAAGAAACGGATGCTATTATTCGACTTTCGGATGGCGATGCACGTAAACTGTATAATGCGCTTGAGTTGTTTATTCAACAGCTAAAAGAAAAAGAAACAACCATTTTACTAACCAACAAAGGCATTATCCGGATTATCAAAAACACTTTGGTACTGTACGATAAAAAAGGTGATATGCATTACGACATTGTTTCGGCTTTCATAAAATCTATACGTGGAAGCGATCCTAATGCAGCGGTTTATTGGTTGGCACGAATGGTAGAAGCCGGCGAAGACCCGAAGTTTATCGCACGCCGGATGTTGATACTTGCATCCGAAGATATTGGTAATGCAAATCCGAATGCTTTGTTGTTAGCCAACGGTTGTTTCGAGGCCGTTGAAAAAATCGGTTGGCCCGAAAGTCGTATTATTCTTTCACAAACAGCTATTTATCTTGCCTCGTCATCCAAAAGTAATGCAGCATATAAAGCAATAAGCAAAGCGCAAGAACTCGTTAAAAAAACTGGAAATTTACCTGTGCCACTTCATTTACGCAATGCCCCCACCAAGTTGATGAAACAGATTGGCTTTGGAAGCAACTACCAATATTCGCATAATTATCGGGGAAACTTTTCTGAGCAAGAATACCTCCCCGAAAACATTAGCGGCACTTTGTTTTTCGAACCAGGCTCAAATACTCGTGAAGAGGAAATGCGTAAAAAACTTAAATCGCTTTGGAAAGAAAAATATCCATACTAATATTTTCTGAGTAAATCCGTACTATAAAAACCATCATCTGTATTTTTCAGTATAGAATTTGAGTCATAAAAAACAATATCTGCGTCAAAACAATTGTTCGATAAAACGCCCGAAAACACCTGGTATAACAACAAGAGTAAAAATCAACCCAAATATGGCTCCCCAGAAGTGTGCACTATGTCCGATATTGTCTTTCCCTTCTTTTCCCATATAAGCCGAATAAACGAGATACAATATTCCGAACAGCCACGATGGCAAGGCAAAAGGGATAGGAAACAAATAAATTCCGCCGGTAGGATAAATTAATATACTTGCAAAAACCACTGCCGACACTGCTCCCGAAGCACCAACAGCATTATAATAAACATCGTCTTTATGTTTACCATAATCGTAAACCGTTGAGAACAAAATCCCTCCCACGTAAAGTAGCACATAATAAATGCTTCCTTTAATGCCGTAAGTAACTTTAAAAACATCTTCGACAATACGGCCGAACGAATACAACACCCACATATTAATCAGCAGGTGCAACCAACCCGAATGAATGAGTGCATACGAAAAAAAACGCCAACTTTCTTTGCGATGTTTTATTTGGTATGCATTAAAAACCATGCTATTAAAAAAAGAGTGATTTCCAAAAGCTAAAATAGAAACTACAACGGTTCCCACGATAAAAATAAGATTCATCATTTCAATTATTTAGTATTTTCAACAGATTGTTTTCTATAATCAATTTCCGATCCCATAGCACTATGCGGAAAGGAATAAACAGCGAGCATAACAACTACGGCAATAAATACCCAAACTCTATGCATTTGGTTTTTTCGTATTTTAAACCATGCAATAAGCCAAAAAATAAAAATAAAATAGGTTGTATTTTCGGTAAGGCTATGGCCAATGGGCCATCCTGTCCAAAATTCCCCGAAAGCATATTTTTGCACAAGCGGACCTAGAATAATTCCACCTAGCACAAGGGTCACCATAGTAAACCCAATATAAAAATCATTTCCATTTCCTTTGCTTAAAGCCTCTGTACCCGCTCTTATTCCAAATAATAAAGCCATAAACATGAAAATAATATGAGGAATTAGTACAAGAAGAGGAACTGCACCTTTAAACCAAAGTATTAAAGGCTTTTCGGTTAAAGCGTATGCTTCTTCATTTTTCAACAAACTTACCGTATAAATAACTTTTACGGCAGGTGGCTGATGTGGTATCGAATCGACAAGTTTCCCACCGACATGTTTCATCATTACTTTTGTCCACTTGTCGTTGCTTTTGTATCGTCGAAAGCTAAGTATCCCATTCATCAACGTGTCGTAAAGTGTAATAGCAACGGGTGCAGCACCTCTACCGGCATGCGACCGAAGTAACTTAAAATCCACTTTTCTCCCTTCGATAGTAATGCTTCCGTCATAAGGATGCGTTGGTCCGGTGTCTCTTTGATAAACAACAACAAGCATTGTAAAAGCAATGCTAATTATCCACAAGATAAACTTTCTTGTTTTTTCATTCATTTGCATTATTACAGATTGTCTTTGACATACCTTAAAAATTAATTGCAAAAATAAGGAAACATCATATTACTTTTCTTTGTATTTTAATAGAGTTGTGTTATTAGAGATATTTTGATATTTGAAAATAAAAAAAATTTGACTTTTGATGTATAGACTCTACGATAATTTTCCCGATGTGATACTGATACTCAACAGAAACAATATTGTTTATTTCAACAAAAAAGCCAGCACACTTTTGTGCATTGAAAACATACTATTTGCTAAAGAAATTCCCATTTTAAAAATACTCTATCAACAACTTTCGGGTAATGAAAGCCTGAGGGAAATTCTTTTTGTGAATAATAAAACACTCAATGAGGTTGATTATTCACAAAAAAAGGGTATGGATCCGAAGCACTTTTATAACCATCGGTTTAAAGAATCCTTCGGTCGTTCTTTGCGTTTACACTATTATAATGAAAAATGTATAGTTTTGCTTTGTAAAAACAAATTGTCCGATAGGGGAATAGACCACTGAATTAGCCCCTTAGAAATTCGGGCATGATATTTATTAAAAATTAGTAAATATGTCGATTGTAGAAAAGAGAAAATTTTCGAAAGAACAGAAGCTTCATATTTTAAAAGAGGCTTCAGAGCAAGGGGTAACCATCACACTTGAAAAATATGGGATTTATCCGGCCACATTTTACTTGTGGAAAAAGAAATTTGAAACTATGGGCGAAGCGGGATTCCTGCATGGGATGACTCATGCTCATTTAAAAGAGATTAAAAATCATAAGAAGGAAGATCCCCTGTTGAAAAAGTTAAAGGCGGAGAAAGAATGTTTGCAAAAATATCTCGACATTGCTCAAGTAATAATTTTAGGTCTTGATAAATCGGGAAATATTCAAATTATTAATAAAAAAGGTGCAGAGATACTGGGTTATACACAAGACGAGCTACAAGGCAAAAACTGGTACCAAAACTTTACAAAAAAGGAAAAGCAAAATACGCAAAAAATAACTCATTACCAACAATTGGTTTCTGGGAAAGTTAAACTTTTAGAATATTCGGAGTCGGTTATTGTTACTAAAACGGGGGAAGAACGTCTTATAGGGTGGCACAACGGCTTAATTAAAAATGCTGGAGACAAAATAGATGGCGTTTTAAGTTCGGGGGTTGACATAACCGATAGTCAAAAAGCACATCAAGAACTAAAAGCACAACGCGAACAATTAGAACTTATTATCAACAAAACTCCGGCATTGATAGCTTATTCCGACGCCGAATTAAACTATTTGTATGTTAACAAAGCATATGCCTCATTTTACAATTCTACACAAGAAGAAATACAAGGCAAAAGAGTAAAAGATGTTATTTCCGATAATTATTTCAAACAAATAGAACCTCATATTCTAAAAGTATTATCCGGCAAAGAAGTAAGATACAAAAACAGAAGGATAAATAAACTCGGGGAAATAATATTTGTGGATGTTGCTTATGTGCCACATTATGACGAAAATAACTGCGTTGATGCTTTTCTTTCAATGATTAAAGACATTACCGAAGATAGGAAAAAAGAATTTGCTTTACGCGAAAGCGAAGAAAAATATAGGATATTATTTGAAAAATCAAACGATCCGATCTTACTAATGGATGAAAACGGACGATTTTTCGATTATAATGATGCAGCAGTACGAGCCTTAGCATTTTCAGATAGAAATTTTTTGTTTGGTTTAACTTTAAAAGATATTTCACCCGATTTTCAAGATGACGACCTCGCATCGGGAGTAATGTTTTCCCGACTGATCAACCTTACACAAAAAAGAGGTTCTTATCAAACTAACTGGCTATATATCAACAAAAAAGGATTAAAACAATATTTCAGTATTTCTTCCACTTTTATCCCTTATCATGGGAAATATATTATTCATTTACTTTTAAGAGACATCACAAAAATAAAGAAAGTTGAAAAAGAATTATCAAAATTAAATACGGCAATCAAGCAAAGTTCTTCGTCTATTGTTATTACCGACGTACAAGGAAACATTGAGTATGTAAATCCCTATTTCTGTAATTTAACAGGTTATTCCGTCAAAGAAGTGTCAGGACAAAATCCGAGAATATTAAAATCGGGGAAAACATCGCCCGAAACTTATACTCAAATGTGGAAAACCATTACCGCCGGCAAAACCTGGCATGGTGAACTTATCAACCGCAAAAAAAACGGAACTTTATATATCGAAGCAGCAGTTATAGCTCCCGTGAAAAACGAAAAAGGTGAAATCATCAATTACATCGGTATAAAACAAGATATTACCGAATGGAAAAAACAAGAACAGAAACTCATAGAAAGCGAAAACCGCTACAAAACTCTTTTTCACGAAAGTCAAGCCGTTATTATTTTAATCGACTCTAAAACCGGTAAAATTACCAGCGCTAATTCCACTGCTACTGAGTTCTATGGCTTCTCAGATGATGAATTATTACAAAAAAATATCAAAGAAATCTGTGTCAATGTTGAAGAAACATTTGAAAATGTAGTGAAAAAAATTAAAAATTATAATCAAAAATATTTTACACAACAACAACGCAATGCACACGGACAAATTATAGATGTGGAACTTTATACTTCAATAATAAATATAGATGGCAAAAATTATATTTATGCCATTATACACGATATTAGTGACAAACTAAAAGCAATGGAAAAATTGAAGGAAGCCCTTATGCGCGCCGAACAAGGCGATAGAATAAAAGAAGCCTTCCTCCATAATTTATCACACGAATTTCGTACCCCTATGAATGCTATTATCGGTTTTGCCGAATTGCTCAAAGAAGGATATAACCTGAATGACGAAGCACTCGAATACCTCAATATTATTTCCAGTAGCACATATCACCTGCTCGAAATAATTCAAAATGTTGTCGATTTGTCGAGAATAGAAGCCGGCGAACTAATTTTCCAATATGAAAATGTTAATGTCAATTATCTGTTAAACAGCATTTCCGATCATTTTAAGCAAGATGCTTTAATGAAAAATATCGCCTTCGTTTGTCAAAAAGATCTTCCTGATGATAGAGCAATAATCATTACCGATTACAAACGTTTTCGGCAAGTGATAGACAACTTGATAAACAATGCTTTTAAATTTACTTCCAAAGGTAGTATTGTTTTTGGCTACGAATTTAAAGAAAAAGAAAAACAACTTGCGTTTTATGTAAAAGATACGGGTATTGGCATTCCAATTGACCAACAAGCCGATATTTTTAAACATTTCAGGCAAGTCGAACTTACGCAAACTCGCCATTACGGAGGAACAGGAGTAGGACTTACAATTTCAAAATTGATAATAGAAAAATTGGGGGGAGAAATACACTTATATTCCGTTCCTGGAAAAGGAAGTAATTTTTATTTCTCCATTCCGTATATAGACAATTCAAAATTGGAAAAAGAAAAAATTAGTACGAAGAAAAGTTTAGATAAAGTTGTTAACAGGCTTGATTTCTCGCTGTTTTCGGGTAAAACCATTTTGCTTGTGGAAGATAATCAGGATATTGTTTTTTATTTTAATGCCCTGTTTAAAAATAGCGGAATAGAATTGCTTTACGCACACACCGCAAAAAAAACTTTTGAGTTTCTCACCAAGCACACAATAAATTTAATACTTATGGATATAAGAATGGAAGATATTGATGGGCTATACCTTACAAAAAAGGTAAAAACAAAGTATCCGGCAATTCCGATTATCATTCAAACTGCATTTGCAAGAAGTGAAGACAAAAAAGCAGCTCTTGAAGCAGGTGCCATTGGGTTTATTAGTAAACCGATTGACAAATCGGAATTGTATAATATGATGAAAAATATATTGAGAAAATAATTAATTTAAAAACAAGGTACTACTGCTAATTTAGTGGATGAAATGAAGTAAAGAGTGATTATAGTATTAAATATTAATTGTATATGGAGATAAAACTATGTTTTTCTCAATAAGCCAAACGAATATTTGAATATCTGGCATTTAAATCACCCAATATAAAATTTTCATCTAAAATGGTAGTAGCACCAAAATAATAAACAACCAACTTTCCCAAATGTTCGGTTTACAAGCCTGATACAAAAAAATAGCATTAAGACTGAAAAGCGGCCTTGCCAACAACAATGATTTTATAGAAACCGATGCATTAAAACCAAAACAAATACTGATAAGCCTTATTGGCAACGCAATGGAATTTACTTTCGAGGATGAAGTTTCCGTTGGTTTTCAATCCAGCAACAATTTGATAGAATATTTTGTGAAAGATGCAGGCATCGGGATCGAATCCGAAGATTGGGATTTGGTTTTCGATAGGTTTCTGAAAATCGAACTAAGAAAATACAAAACTATTAAAGGAACAGGACTGGGATTAAGCATTTCAAAAGCTTATACACACTATTGCTGGTGATAATGGGAAAGAATTTACAGGACATAATCAAATTGTAAAACTTTTAGACCTAAACTTTTATTTTGAGCATCTTTATCACTCATGGGTTTGTGGCGCTAATGAAAATACCAATGGTATAATATGTCAATACTTCCGTAAAGGAACTGATTTTATGAATGTTACACAACAACGGATTGACTATGTTCAAAATAAATTAAAAAACAGACCCAGAAAAGATTTGTTTTTTTAACACCCATATGATATTTTTATAAATTTACAAATTTAAAGTTTAGCAAAAAAGTTGCATTTGTGAGTCGAATACAGCAATCAAATATTTTATAAAAAATAAATTAGAAAAAGCTATGGAAACAAAAGTAGTAAAATTGCAAACTCAAGGGAAAAAAGTGCTTATTGTTGAAGATGATTTTTACGTTGTTAAATTTTTAAATATGGCACTTAAACCCCTTCAACTTAGCTTAATACACACTGTAAACGGAAAAGATTCAGTGGATAGGGTTAAAAACGATCCCGAAATTGCCCTTGTATTGATGGACATCAAATTGCCACTAATGAACGGTTATGTTGCCACAAAAGAAATAAAAAAAATTCGTCCCGAACTTCCTGTTATTGCGCAAACGGCGTTTGCATTGGCAGGCGATGAAGAAAAAGCCATTAATGCAGGTTGCGACGAATACATTACGAAACCACTAAACAGGAAAAAACTTATTACCTTAATTCAAAAATATCTTACAAAATAAATTTTGAACAAGTATTATTAAATAATAATACAAATGTTGTACACAATTGATACTGGATATAACTGGAATAAAAAAAAATTATGTGACAAGCGGGATAAGTAAATATATTAAAATAGTAATATAATATTAGTGTCGAAAGTGTTTGACAATTATTAATCCTCTTTATGTGTTACACAGGCAAATCATTTTCTATTCTGCACCTTTGGCACATTAATTGACCTATCTTTGCTTTTTATTTTTTACAATGAAAAAAACATAACAAAAACTTTGATAAACCTTGATGTCGAACCGGTTAATGATTGTTCAGAAAAAATAATCGGAAAAAATAAAGGAATATGACAAATTGACTCATCAAAAAAAACAGAAAGAACATATGGAAAGCTTTTTATCGTTACAAGATATTATCGACCCTGAGGCCGAATTTTTTCCTCTGCTATCAGCTGAGGACGAAAAAATGATGGATGCCGAGGGAATACCGGAACATTTGCCCATATTACCCTTGCGAAACACAGTTCTTTTTCCGGGAGTAGTTATTCCCATTGCCGCCGGACGCGATAAATCCATAAAGTTATTGAAGGAGGCTTATCAAGGTAATAAAATTATTGGTGTGGTAGCACAAAAAGATGCCGATATTGAAGACCCCGAAGAAAAAGATTTGAATCATGTGGGTACAGTGGCTCGCATCATTAAAATTTTGCAAATGCCTGATGGTAATACAACTGTTATTATTCAAGGAAAAAAGCGCTTTGATATCCTCGAAATAGTATCATCCGAACCCTATTTCGTTGCCAAAGTAAATAATTACGAAGATGAGACCGACCTAAAAAAAAGTAAACATTTCAGCGCATTAATAGCTTCAATAAAAGACCTTTCGATTCAAATTATTGAAAAATCGCCCAATATTCCCAGCGAAGCTGTTTTTGCCCTCAACAACATCGAAAGTGCCGGTTTTATGATAAACTTCGTATCGTCTAACCTCAATGTAAATTCGAGAGAAAAACAAATGTTGCTTGAAATGGTTGATTTCGAACTCAAAGCCAACAAAGTACTCGAATATCTTACCAAAGAGTTACAAATGCTGGATTTGAAAAACCAAATTCAAAAAAAGGTAAAGGTGGATATGGACAAACAACAGCGCGACTATCTGCTCAACCAGCAACTGAAAACTATACAAGAAGAACTTGGCGGAGGCCCCCACGATCAGGAAATAAAATTGTTGAAAGAAAAATCTGCAAAAAAACTGTGGCCAGAAGAAGTGAAAAAAGTTTTTGAAGAAGAATTGGCGCGATTATTGAGAATGAATTCTAATGCTGTCGAATATTCCATACAAATAAATTATCTCGATCTGCTTACCGAACTACCTTGGAACGAATACACTACCGACAATCTCGACCTTAACCACGCTCGCAAAGTACTCGACCACGACCATTACGGTCTCGACAAAATAAAGGAACGGATTATCGAATATCTTGCTGTTTTAAAGTTGAAAAACGATATGAAAGCACCCATTTTGTGCTTGGTTGGCCCACCAGGGGTAGGTAAAACATCACTCGGTAAATCTATAGCTAAATCGCTGGGTCGCAAATATATAAGGATGTCTCTCGGCGGTATGCGCGACGAATCGGAATTGCGTGGCCATCGTAAAACATACATTGGAGCTATGCCTGGACGTATTATCCAAAATTTGAAAAAAGCAAAAAGTGCCAATCCGGTGTATATGCTCGACGAAATAGACAAAATTGGCGGCAACAGCTACAGTGGCGATCCACAAGCCGCTTTACTCGAAATACTAGATCCCGAACAAAACAATACTTTCTACGACAACTTTCTCGAAGTAGAATACGACCTGTCACGGGTGATGTTTATTGCCACGGCCAACACTCTATCTACCGTACACCCTGCCCTTTTCGACCGTATGGAAATTATCGAACTAAGCGGCTATTTGATGGAAGAAAAAGTGGAAATAGCCAAACTACATTTGATACCAAAACAATTTACCGCACACGGCTTAAAAAAAGCGCAGCTTAACTTCCCCAAAAAAACTATTGAACTGATTATCGAAAATTATACCCGTGAATCCGGTGTGCGTATGCTCGAAAAGCAAATTGCAAAAGTAATTCGTAATAGAGCAAAGTTTATTGCAATGAACGAAGAATATAACCCCAAAGTTCAACCCGAAGATCTACCTGATATTCTTGGCAAACCTATTTTCCAAAAAGAAAAACTGATTAACAACGATATGGCTGGAGTTGTAACTGGTTTGGCCTGGACAAACTTTGGCGGCGAAATACTATTTGTAGAAGTTAGCCTTAGCAAAGGAAAAGGACATCTGCATTTGACCGGTAACCTTGGCGACGTAATGAAAGAATCGGCCAGCCTTGCCTTCGAGTTTTTAAAAGCTCACTCGTTTTGGTTTGATATTGATGCCGAAATTTTTGATAAATGGAATGTCCATATCCATATTCCCGAAGGCGCTACTCCCAAAGACGGCCCCTCGGCCGGAATAACAATGCTCGCAGCTCTTGCATCGGCATTTACGCAAAGAAAAATACGCGCTAGTATGGCTATGACAGGCGAAATTACACTCCGAGGTAAAGTTTTGCCTGTAGGTGGCGTAAAAGAAAAAATCCTGGCTGCCAAAAGAGCTAAAATCAAAACTATCGTTTTGTCGAAAGAAAATATTAAGGACATCCAAGAAATCCCCGACCTCTATATCCGAGGTCTCGAATTCAAATATGTTGATGCCATGAAAGAAGTGCTCGACTTTGCATTGCTCAAAGAAAAAGTTTCTAATGCTTTGAAAATATATTGATTTTTGCAAACCAAAATATTTAAAAAGGTATGCTTAAAACCGGTGAAGAAATGTTTAAGGTGTATTAACGACTCCGGAAGCATTGGAAAAGCAACAGGCTTTCCCCTGATGTAAAAAAAGGACGGAAATAAAACTTTGCATTTGCAGGTAGTGTAACGGGAAAATCCGTAATTGATGCAAAGCAGTAATTTTGCCTAAAATTGTCTTACGTTATACTTTCAATTTTTATCTCCAACCATTTTTTCAATTTATGAGTAAATTGTTTGTTATACCCTCATATCCGCACTTAAATAAGAT
>QIKE01000032.1 GCA_003232915.1 Bacteroidota bacterium
GGGAAGTGGCTGAAGATCAGTACATTTTTTAGGGAAGGGGTCAATACCGATTTTCATTATTTACCCTAGTTAACCTTTTTAGACTGGACTCTTTATTAAATACGTTTATTCGTATCATGTTAATTTTTAGCATTATAAACCGGATGAACATTTGCTTGTGATTTTAATACCTGCACCTTTTTTATATTCCCGAAGTATCTTCGTAAAAGACATCACATTAAAAAAAAAAGCTTTACAAGACAATCATTGTTAATATATGATAATCAACATAAAAGTCAGGAGTCATGAATTACTATCAATTACCATCAATAACAAACTTGCTTAAAATTTGTTTTACCGAATTGATATAAGCTCCACCAAAAAGGTTTACATGCACCATAAGTGGGTACAAATTATAATAGTCGAGACGTTTTTGCCAGCCCGATTCAAGCGCAAAAGCGTGGTTATAGGCTTCGTAAAACCGTTTTGAAAATCTCCCGAACAGTTGCGACATTCCCAAATCCATTTCACGATGTCCATAATATACTGCCGGATCGATAATGACGGCATAACCTTTTTCGTTAACCATAAAGTTACCGCTCCACAGGTCGCCATGCAACAGTGCTGGAACTTCCACAGGGAAAACCTCATCAATTTTTGTAAAAAATCTTTCAAAAGTCCTAACCGTATTTTTGTCAATACGCTTGTTATCGCGAGCCAGTTTTATCTGCACTTCGAGTCGCTCTGAAATATAAAAATCGTTCCATTTTGTGTGAAAGCGGTTCGATTGAAAAAGCGAACCGATATAATTATTGTGGTTAAGACCAAATTCTTTATTCGTATGACGATGCATAGCAGCAAGTCTACGTCCGAAATCTTCCCAAAAATGGCTTTGCTGCGGACCGCTTTCGATAGCATTTAAAATTAAAAATGCCGTATCGCCGGTTTCGTCAGACAACACAACTTCGGGAACAGGAATTTCACCCGATTGTTTGAGTACTTCAATACCTTTGGCTTCTTTTTCAAACATTTGCGGATACCGAGAAGCTAAGTTTGTTTTAATAAAAAAATTGCCTTTTTCGGTAGAAATCACATACGCTTCGTTGATAGAGCCTCCCGCAGTAAAAGTATGGCCGAGGATTTTGATATCATCGCCAAAATGCTCCGATAATTTTTTTTCAACAGCAGTTTTCCATATCATAGCATACAAAATTTTTGGCCAAATTACCAATTTAATTGAAAAATTTCTTTATTTTGTACTATGATTTTGCAATTTATAGCAAAAATAAAAAAAGGAAGTCTGTTATTTTCCATTTTTGTCACATTACTGTTATCGTCGTGTCGCAATCCTTTTTTTTCTATGCATAGCACAAATGACTCTTCAAGTGTTGTATTAGTACAACCCGATTTGTTGGATACCATTTTAAAAAAAGGAAAGCTAATAGCTGCTACAGATTATGGTTCTACCAATTATTTTATTTATCGCGGACAACCTATGGGCTATCAATACGAATTGGTAAATAAGTTTGCTGATTACCTTGGCGTGGATGTTGACTTGCTAATTGAAAAAGACCTCGACACCAGCATTATGGAGATACAACAGGGGAAAATCGACTTGATCGCTATGCCACTAACAGTTACGGCAACGCGGGAAAAGCAAATGGATTTTACCCTACCTTTTATGTTTACTCGACAGGTGCTTATCCAAAGAAAACCCGATAATTATTTAGAAATGGCTACTGCCGATGAAATAGATAAGCATCTGATACGAAATATTTTAAAACTTGGCGGCAAAACTGTTAACGTACAAAAAGGAACTATTTATAGCGATAGGTTAAAAACACTTGAAGATGAAATTGCCGACACCATAAATATTGTAGAAGACGACAGAGATGTAGAACAGCTTATTGCCGCCGTTGCCAACAAAGAAATAAACTATACCGTTGCCGACGAGATGGTGGCTAAGGTGGCAGCCCGTGTATATCCAAATATTGATATTAAAATGCCCATCAGCTTTCACCAAAAAATTGCTTGGGCGGTAGCCATAGGGCAAAAGCATTTGCTTGACACCATCAATACTTGGCTCAACAAGTTTAATAAAAGCTTAGAATCGCGATTGTTATACAACAAATATTTTAAAAATATCCGCAGTAAGCGAATTTCCGAAAGCCCGTACAATTCGTATGGTGGCGGAAATCTTTCGCCTTACGACAAAGAGATAAAACAAGCGGCCGAACTTAACGGTTGGGACTGGAAACTCCTTGCGTCAATGATTTATCAAGAGTCGGAATTTAGACCGAATGTTAAATCGTGGGTAGGAGCATACGGTCTTATGCAATTAATGCCTGCCGCTATGGAAAATTATGGTCTTGATACTAATTCAACGGCAGGAGAACAAATTGTAGCGGGTGTAAAATTACTGAAATCGTTTGAAAATCAACTTCCCGATGAGATTAGCGATTCACTTGAGCGGATAAAATTCACCCTTGCTTCTTACAATGCGGGTCTCGGACATATTCTTGATGCAAGGCGTCTTGCTATAAAATACGGGAAAAACCCTAACGTATGGGATGGTAATGTGGGATTTTTCATCTTGCACCTTTCCGAAAAAAAATACTATCACGATCCTGTGGTGCGCAACGGTTATGTAAGAGGTTGGGAAACATTTAATTTTGTAAAAGATATCCTTGCACGTTACGAACATTATAAAAAATTAATTCATAATTAATCGGTTTACAAAACAGTTGTTAAGAGTTACCTTTTTTAAGTTTTATTTCTATTTTTTCGAGCATCAATTGGACCATTTTAATGATGTCGAAATTTGTTTTCATCCCCCAATCTTTTTGTGCAATGGAATCGTCAATGCTAGCCGGCCAACTGTCGGCAATAGCTTGTCGGAAGTCGGGTTTATAGGTGATGCTAAAATCGGGTTTTAATTTTTTAATTTCGTTGGCAAGATTGGCAGGTGTAAACGAAATACCGGCAATATTGTAAGCCGACCGGACACTCAACAGTTTTTGGTCGGCTTGCATCAGATTGATAGTGTTGTTGATAGCATCGTCCATAAACATCATAGGAAGTGCGGTATCTTTTTTCAAGAAGCATCGGTAATAATTTTTTTTCACGGCATCGAAAAAAATCTCTACGGCATAATCGGTAGTTCCCCCGCCAGGTTCGGTTTTGTAGCTAATCAGGCCGGGATAGCGAATACTGCGAAAGTCAATACCATAGCGCTTATGGTAATATTCGCCCCAACGTTCGCCGGCAAGCTTTGAAATTCCGTAAACAGTATTGGGTTCCATAACCGTAAGTTGCGGCGTGTTGTAGCGTGGTGTAGTGGGGCCGAAAACTGCAATGGAACTTGGCCAGAATAACTTTTTAGCTTTCGACTGGTGAGCGGCTTCGAGCGTGTTCATCAGAGCTTTCATGTTGATATCCCAAGCTTGTAATGGAATTTGTTCGGCATTTCCCGAAAGTACTGCGGCGAGATTGTATATTTGTGTGATTTTATTCCCTACAATAAAATGTAAAAGATTTTTATAATCAATAACATCCAAGATTTGAAAAGGACCGTTTTTCCGTACGTCTTTTGGGGGATCTTTAATATCGGTGGCATACACGTTTTCATTGCCGTATATCTTGCGCAAGACAGGCACTAATTCCGAACCTATTTGTCCGGAACTGCCAATAACTAAAATTTTTTCCATACTGTAATTGTAAATTCCGCCTGCAAAAATAATAAATACCTATTTTTAATGACGAAAATTTTCGTATAATCTTTTTTACTAATTGTTCAGGGTGTCTGACGCAGAAAAAATACACACTTTTTCTATTGTGAAATCGCTTATTATGTTGCATTTCACGTGGAAAGATACAGTTTAAACATACATTTAAAAAACATGGCAAAAGATAAAAAAACGGAAGGTGTGAGCAATGTAAGAACATTTCGGATTCAAGCGTGAATGCCCCCAAACAAAATAGTCGGAAAGACAATTCATGAATTATTTTTTCAGGTTAGTAAATAGTCCGGGCACACGCTTGAATCATTTTGGTTATTTAAAGTAGCATTTCAGAACGGTTGTAATATTTAAACGTGGACTTCTTAAACTTGTGTTGCATAGGAGTCGTTTTAACATCTATTTTCGATAGAATTGTTTAACTATAGTTACTGAAATATTGTACATTTGCTCGTCATTATTAATTGCAGAAACATGGAAATTAAAACTGTTGAAACAAAGAAAGATATAAGCAACTTTATAAACCTTGCATTCTATCTTTACAGAGATAACCCGTATTGGGTTCCGCCCATTAAAACCGACGAAATAAAACAATTGAACAGAGACAAAAATCCGGCTTTTGCGTTTTGTGATGCTCGTTTTTGGACAGCTTGGAAAGATAGGAAATGCGTGGGACGTATCGGTGCTATCATCAACGAATTGTACAACAAAAAAGTTGGAAAAAAAATGGGACGCTTTTCAAGAGTTGAGTTTATCGACGATGAAGAAGTTTCGGCCAAATTGTTTGAAGTTGCTGAAAATTGGTTGAAAGAAAAAGGTATGGAAGCTGTTCACGGGCCGCTTGGCTTTACTAACCTTGACAACCAAGGTCTGCTTATCGAAGGGTTCGATTTTTTGCCTTCAATAGCATCGGTATATCATCATCCATATATGCAAAATCATATCAAAAAACTGGGCTATGCAAAAGAAAACGATTGGCTCGAATTTAGGTTAACCATCGAAGAAGTTCCTGAAAAAGCACAACGCCTTGCCGAAATCATAAAAAAGCGGAACAGACTCGAAGTGGTTCAATTTCAAAAACGGAAAGATATGAAAGTTTACCTTCGTGGTGTTTTTCATCTTTTAAACAAATCTTTTGCCGACTTGCCATATGTGGCAACTTTCCCCGACAACCTAATAGACTCGCTTGCCGAAAAGTATTTTAAAATCTTGAGTCCCAAGTATATTTTTGTAATAAAAAAACAGAGAAAAGTTATTGCTTTCATAGTAGGGCTTCCTAGTTTGTCGGAAGCTATGCAAAAAGCCAAAGGCAAAATGTTTCCTTTTGGTGTTTTTTATATTATAAAAGCTATGAAACACCCCGAAGTGATGGACTTACTGCTTACAGGTGTCGATCCCGACTATCAAAAGCTCGGACTGCCTGCCATCCTTATCAACGAGTTACAACACGCAATGTTGGCCAACGGCGTAAAATTTGTTGAAACAACGGGCATGTTCGAAACCAACCAAAAAGGTATTACCCACTGGAAAAGCTACAAGCATATCCAACACAAAAGACGCCGGTGTTTTGTGAAAGAATTGTAAATTTATCTTCAATCATTTGTTATCTTTTTCGAGACGCGAATATTTTTGCAAATAAATTCGGTGTAGGTTTTCGGCTGTAAGTTTATCAATAGAATATGCACTGCCTAAAAGGCGGGCTGCAAGGTAAGCCATAGCGGATTTTTCGAGGATTTCGGCAACAACGAAGGCTTCATCTAAGCTGCGCCCTACACACAAAGCACCATGGTTAGCAAGTAATGCGGCATTGCGCTCACCTAAAGCTCGTAATGCATAATTTGCAAAATGCATACTACCCGATTTGGCATAAGCTGCAACTTTTACGGATGAGCCTATTATCTGTGCCATATCGTCGGTTACGGCCGGAAGTTCAATATGGGCAACGGCCAATACGGTAGCATATGGCTGATGTGTATGTATCACAGCGTTTATTTCAGCTCGCTGTCGATATACCGCAATATGTAAAGGATACTCCGACGAGGGTTGGAGTGTTGACCACGTTTTATTGCGTGCCAAATTCATTAAGATGATTTCGCCGGCATGTAAATGTTCGTATGTTCTGCCGCTTGGCGTTATCAGCATTTGCTTGTTGCTAACCTTAATACTGATGTTACCCCAACTGCGGCTCACCAGTTTGTCGTCAACAAGCCGATGTCCTGCCGCAACAATCTCTTTACGCTGTTTTAAGAATTCCATAAATAAGCCAAAGAAACAAAATTTTTAGAAATACAAATTTGTGCGAAATAATGAGTTATCATTTTCTATAAAAAAATAAAGGTAAAATAATTAGTACTTGTTAGAAAAATCAATTTTTTTGTTACGTTACCTTTGAAAACTAATAATTAATTTTACTAATTCTACTTTGGTCAGTTTTTATTTGTCCCTTTTATTAATATGATATTTTGAAACCAGTTAATAAACCTGTTAGTATTTTTCGTGTTTAGGTTATTAATTGTTTAAATATATATGGATATGTTTATCATAGTATTATTAATACGTCTTAAGGTATCACCACCTTTCCGACCAAACTCATTTTGATAAATTTATTTCTAATTCTGCTGATATTAAAATAAATAAAGGGTAGGATAACAGTTTCTCTAAAGAATAAAATAACTCTTCCTATTATTTTTGTGTTGAGGTCGAAATCCAACCACCAAACGTATGATTGGTTAAAATATTTTAAACTTAATTTTATAGGCGTTGCATATTCTAAAAATATGCATCGCTCTTTCTGGTGATTATCTATGTTTAACGATACGAATATAATTTACGTTTTCGTAAAATTATGAAGATTATGCAAATTGGTTCATAATAATAAATATGGACTGTTTTTATGTTACTTTAATACGGCGTTGCTATGTTTTGCAAATCCTAAATTTCATATCCGGTTAATAACTGAAAATGTTACAAATAATCCTTGTATATAACCTAATAATAGTTTCGATTTGAGTCTGTTAAATTTCGTAAAACCTGTTGACTGAACTCCTTTGTTTTTACCGGCTTTGCTATGAACATTAAACCAAGTCTATCCTTTCCACAAATTTTAGGTTTTTTAGAAATAAGCATAAGATTTTTCCATTTATTTAATTTTCAACAAAAAACCGGATAAAGAATTTTATCGGGCAATTATTGCGAGATTTTGGCGTGTGTCGGGGTTTTTCATTTCAACTTTGCCTTATAAATTATATGATTCAGGTGATTGTAATACACTAATCATAGGGATATTAACTAAGATACTAAACTTCACTAACCCCGATCAATAATCTCTGAAATCCTTCTTTTTTGTAATTTTTAAATCTTGTAAAATAGAAGCTTTTACGTTGATAGAAAAATTCCAGCTTTTATGATACCCAAAAGGTATCCAATTAAAGCGCATTTCCCAACAGTGCAAATCGCGATAAAGACTTATTGAAGTTAATGATAACTGTTTGTTGGTAAAATCCCAACCTGACAAAAATGTAAATTTCCACTTAGGTGTAATGTTAACGTTGCCCGAAAAGCCAAGAGTTTGTACAATGGTTTTTTTCGGGGTCCAAATTTGATCTACATAATTTAAAACGTTGGAGTAACGAAAAGAATAATCCAGGTTCAATGTCCAAGGGATACTCCATTGTATATACTCATTTGGGTTTTCTTTGATTTCTTGCAGTTGACCGGATTTATCTTGTATAGGAGGTTTCTTTTCAACTATTTTCTGTTTCTTTTTATTAAAAGTTTTATCGTTAAGAGCCAAATTAAAACTCAGATACCATGAAGTATTATCTCGCCGTAATAGTCTATGGTTTGTTTTCCACTCGAACACATTAATATTACGACCGGCAGAATCAACTGCATAAGGATCCCATCTGCTCGAATATTGTAGATTCAAGTTTTTCCATAATCTGGAACGCCCCGACATGTTAATAGGGGACAAATTTAGCGAATCACGTGCAAAGTCATAGCTTCCCGAAACGGTAAAATTTTCTATCAACTTTATTTTTTTTAGTCCGGTAACGGTATCTTTTTCTGAAGGCACCTTTATTTCGAGGGTGTTGGCAAAATTGAAATGAGCTTGTCCCGATTTTCGCCCTGGTGGCGAGCCGTAGATAAAACGATCGTATTTCGAGTATTCGACTTTTTTGCCAAGCGTATCGTAGTAATAATCGTAATAGCCCCATTTTTCGGCACCGAAATCGGGGGTATAAGACAATCCTATACTTGGAGTAAAAACATGCCGGATGGCACGCAAAGGGCCTTTTTTAAAACGGAGCATCCCATAAATTTTTGTGCTAAGCGAGGCGCTAAGGTTAAAATCAAAAGTGTTGTTAAATCCCGGAATAGTATCTGTAACCACAGAACCTACAATCGTGTCGTTTACATTAAATAAAGTATCTCCCGACCAGTATTTTCGTATTTTCATAGCGTACATCCTGTCGGTGATATTAATGGAACTGTTTAATGTAAAATATTTTAATACCTTTACAGGTAAGCTAATGGGGATTTTATGTATCATCCCATTTTGCATATTGTTTTGAAATGTCCGTGGTTTAAAAAATGTGGAATCAAAGCCTGTAATAGTATTTTTAGTATTCATTGTGTACGAAACACTTAGGTCTTCGTAAAACTTTTTCTTCCCTCCTTTTTTGCTGCGTAGAGGATAAAACCTGTTAACAGTAAAGGTAAGTTCGGGAAGTGTTATCTGCACTTTGTGGTTTTGGGTATTTTGACGTTGGCTGGCGTTGACAGTTAAATAATATTTTCCTGCCCAATTAGTTTGGTAGGCCACACTTGATTGAAATTCGTTGCGAAGATACTCGTTGACTGAAACGGTATTGTATTTTATAAAGTTGCTGCTTACAATGTTAACGTTTGCCGAAAAATTGCTGTGGGGCCGTGATTTGGGGTCTTGCCTGTGCGTCCAGCGAACACTAAAATCACGCGAGTTGCTGTAATCGGGTTCGCCCTTTACCCCTATAATATTGCGGGCATAACCCATACTAAAACTCCCAATGTATTTGTAACGTTTGCGATAGCGCAGTGTCGGCGAAACCTTCCAACTCCCATGAGTGTAAATATCACCTATTACTTTTAAATCCAAATAATCGTTAATATGCCAATAATATCCGCCTCCTTCAAGATAAAAACCACGAGTAGGAGATTCGCCATAGGTAGGGATAACCAGTCCCGACTGTTTTTTCGGATTATTAGGGAAAAAGCCAAATGGTATCGCAATAGGAGTTGGCACACCCTCAATTACGAGATAGGCCGGTCCGGTAACGATTTTTTTATTTGGAATAACGCGTGCTTTACTAAATCGAAATTCATAGTCAGGATGGTCGGGTTTGTCGCAAGTAGTGTAATATCCTCCTTTGATATTTACACTGTTATCGGGTTCTTTTTTTACTTTTTTTCCGTGTAAAATACCCTGATTATCCTTGGTATTAACATTTCGAATTATTCCTTTTTTCGTGTCGAAGTTGTAGCGTATGGTCTTAGCCTTAAAAGTTTCGTTGCCTTCCGTAAATTCAGGCTTTCCGATAATTTTTCCGGTAGAATCGGGAAGGCCGGTAGCATAAACGGTATTGGTGTTGAAATCTACCTCAATGTAAGCTGCTTTCAGGGTGATGTCGCCGTAAGTAATCACGGCATCGCCGTATAAAAATACTTTTTTCGTTTTTAAATTTTGAACAATAGAATCGCGTGCCTGACGCGTTACTTTGGAATCAATGGCAGTGTGTTTTTTAGCCTTGACGGTTTTGCTGCTGTCAGTTGCATTCAAATGCGAACTGTCGGCAAATAGCAAGTCGCTACCGCTTAGCGTATCACGAACTATTTTTAACGTATCGTGTGCATAAAAACTGTTTTTCGATACCAAACCGGCTATCACGGTATTGCCATTTAAAATTATTATAAGAAATAACCAATAGGTTGTTAATAATTTAGCCAAATATCTTACGTTTAACAATATCTTTGCTTTATTTTTGTTTAAAATTTTTTGCCGGTGTTTAAAAATGCAAATATAGTACCTAAAACCGAAAAGATTCCTATTAAACGATGGCTTTGTGTTGCCCTTGTAATATTTTTTGTTTTCGAACAACCAAACAAGATGTTTGCACAAACGCATAGCCATATCAATACTGTAGTTATTGATGCCGGACACGGTGGAAAAGATCCAGGAGCTCTTGGAAAACATTCGCGTGAAAAAGATATTACCTTAAAAGTAGCTTTGAAACTTGGTCGTTATATTAAGCAAAACCTTCCCGGAGTAAAAGTTATATATACCCGCACCAAAGACCGTTTTGTGGGTTTGAAGAAGCGGGGTGAAATTGCCAACAAGCACAATGCCGATGTTTTTATTTCTATCCACTGCAATTCAAACCACTCAACAAAGCTTTACGGAGCCGAAACTTATGTTTTAGGAAGCGACTATAAACGTAGCAAAAGAAATATGAAAGTGGCAATGATGGAAAATGCCGCCATTTTACTTGAAGAAGATGCCCAAAATTCATATAACGGTTTCGATCCCAATTCTCCGCAATCCTACATTATTTTCTCCTTAAAACAAAATGACTATAAACAAAAACAAAGTTTGATACTTGCCGATAAAATTCAAACACAGTTCAAAAATAGAGTAGGAAGAAAAGACAGGGGTATTTACCAAGCAGGTTTTTTAGTGCTTGCCGGAACATATATGCCTTCGGTACTTGTTGAACTCGGTTATATTAGTAACCCCAAAGAAGAAAAATTTCTCCTTTCCGGTAACGGACAAACCTATATGGCATCGGCTATTTACAGAGCTTTTAAACGATACAAAATAGAATATGAAAAGGAAAATGACGCTTACAACTACCGAAAAACTATTTTGAAAAAAGATAAAGCAATTACTACAAAGCCAAAACCTACTGAACCGAAGGTATCTGCAACAGCAAAACAACTCAAACTTGAATACAGAGTACAGTTTTATATAAGCCCGTATAAAATATCTTTAAGCAGCAACCGGTTTGGCAACATCGGTAATTTGGCGATATATTTTCAAAACGGCACTTATAAATATACTTCAGGACATTATGGTACTTTAAACGAAGCACTCATACAACAAAAACTATTGCACAAAAAAGGTTATCACGATGCATTTGCGGTAGCTTTTTATAATGGAAAACGTATTTCTATTAAAAAGGCAAAACAGCTCGAAGAAAAATGATTCTTCTTTCAACAAATGGTTAAGTTATGAAGAAAATCAAAGTAAAAAAGCACAAATATTCATCAATAACTTTAATTTTTATATACGCCGTTGTTGTTTTGATGCGTATAGAAAACCCACCTGGCAACCCTATTTCATGGGATACGTTCGGCTATTATCTTTATTTGCCATTTACTTTTATTTATCATGATCCGGCATTGCACGACACAAAAGTTATGGACGATATTTTGAGAAAATATCAACCTACAGAAACCTTTTATCAGGCAACGCAACTACCCAACGGCAACTGGATTATGAAATACAGTATGGGAATGGCGGTGCTGTATTCTCCTGCTTTTTTTTCGGGACATCTTGCGGCAAAAATTCTGAACTATCCGGCCGACGGGTTTTCGCGACCTTACCAAATAGCCTTGGTCATTTATAGTATCTTGTTTTTTATGCTTGGCCTTTTTTATATGCGCAAAGTGTTGTTGTTGTTTTTCAACGAAGGCATTACAAGCCTGCTATTGCTGCTACTGTTTTTCGGAACAAATTATTTTACTTACGTAATTTTTTCTGGCGAAATTGTTCATAATTATATTTTTACAATGTATGCTCTTATTTTATGGCAAACCTATATGTGGCATCAAAAGCACAATGTAAAAAATATGTTATGGCTTGCACTACTCATCGGACTTACAACGCTGGCACGTCCCAGCGAATTGGTTGCTATTTTGATACCGCTGTTATGGGGTGTCGAAGGAAAAAAATCTTTTAAAGAAAAAATCAGGTTGTTTAAAACATATAGTAAGCAACTTGTATTGTTTGTTCTGGTGATGATTGCCATAGGAAGTTTGCAAATAATTTATTGGAAAATTTATAGCGGACATTTTTTTTATTATAGCTATGGCAACCCTGGAGAAGGCTTTGAGTTTTTGTGGCCTTATACGCTAAAAGTATTGTTTAGCTTCCGCAAAGGTTGGCTGATTTATACCCCTATGATGATTTTCGCCCTTTGGGGATTTTATTTTTTGTATAAAGAAAAAAGAGATGTTTTTTATAGCCTTTTCGTGTTTTTTATTATCAATTTATACGTTGTTTCCAGTTGGTCTTGTTGGTGGTATGCACAATGTTTCGGACAGCGAGCTTTGGTGCAATCGTATGCTATTTTAATTATTCCTTTCGGCTATTTTCTTAAAACACTTCTAAAGCAAAACCGGATAAAACAACTGCTCTTCGGAGTTGCTGCCCTATTTTTTATTTGGCTTAATTTATTCCAAATATGGCAGTTGCGACACCATGTTATTAGTGGCGACAGAATGACCTTTGCTTATTATTGGAAAACTTTTGGTAAAACCGAAGTTCCACGAGGAGACAAAAAACTTTTGCTCGTGGAAAGAAATATTAGTGGACAACCCGACAAGCTGAAAAACGAAGAAGAATACAAACATAAAATACTAAAGATTTTCGATTTTGAAAACAGTTCGGTGAATATAAAAAAGCATTTAACTTCGAAATATGCCCACAGCGGAAAGTATTCGCTGAAAATGGACAGTACTATTCAATTTTCGCCAAGTTATAAAATTAAATTTAAAGATTTAACAAAAAACTACTATGCTTGGCTCAGAGTTAGCGTATGGGTTTATCCAGTGCACAATTTGAGCGAAACATCGTCGTCGTTGATTGTTAGTTTTCAACATAATGGTGAAAACTATAAATATCGAGGTGTCAATTTGAATAGTCCCGGAATAAAAAATACTTTGAAATACAATCAATGGAACAAAATATCAATAGACTACTTAACACCCGAAGTACGCCGAAAATCGGACAATCTTATTGTTTATCTCTGGAATCAAGGTAAAAAAGATATTTATTTCGATGATTTGAAAATAGAACTTTTCAATAAGAAAAAAAACGAAACAACAAATTAGACCCCATGTTTGTAATTTGAAAAGGTTCGGAACATTTATCGAAAGAAAACGTTCCAAACCCCATCACTTTAAATAATATAAATGGCGTACCTAAACATTAACTGTATATTAATGAGCTAAATAATAGCTTGTTAAAAGAGTTTGTGTAATTTCAAATACTTTAACGAACTTAATTGTCTTAAAATTTGTAAACACGAAATATGTATAACAAATTATACTATTTTAAATATCATTAAATCAATTTAATAATTTACGGGAGATTATCTGATACCCCGTTTAAATTAATTTGGGAATTGCGGTGAACATTTCTTTTAGCGAATGAACACCCGTATCTTCTTTTGCCGGAATACTGTTGACACCGTGTTCGTGCATGTACCAGTCGCGTATTCGTCCTACAAAAGGTGAGATAAGTTGTACGTGTGCTTCGGCACAAGCAATGGCTTGCGCAAGGCTGAAAAGTAAGGTGAGATTGGTACGGATTTCTTCTTTTTCAAGAATTTAGGCAGCTTTTATTCCTTCCCAAGTAGCGACAACTTTTATCAGCACTCTTTCGCGTTGGATGCCTTGTTGTTCGTAAAGTCTGATAAGCCCTTTGTCATACATAATGATATCGTAAATCCTAAACGACAGGCGTGCATCTACTTCGGTGGACACTCTTCTCGGAACAATATTTAAGATTTCTTTATCGAAGTTTACAAAAAGTTTTTTCATTCCAAAGCGGAGCTTTTGCTTCTTATCGCCAATTGATTTTTTGGCAAAATTAACGGCATCTTCTACAAGTATTTTGTATTTGGGGTTAAAAGCTGCCTGCAAAATCAACGACGGGTTGGTGGTGGCATCCTGAGGCTTGAACTTTTCAACGGGTTGAAAATCACCGGTATCGACAACAATAGTGGTATATTGTTTTAATTGTTCGAGTGTGTTCATCATTTAGTTTTTTGCGTTCGTTAATTAACTTGACACATTTGCTTTGAACGACATTACAACTTGTTGAATAGGCATTTCGCATCAAATAAAGTTATTTTACTTCACTTCCGTTGTTTACGGTTGTTTCGGGCGACACAAATACCAACTTGCCATCACTTTTTTCGGCCATCAATATCATTCCTTGCGACTCAATACCTCGCAATTTGCGCGGTGTAAGGTTAATTAGCACACATACTTCTTTTCCTATTATATCTTCGGCTTTGAAATATTCGGCGATGCCCGACACTACTGTTCTTTGATCGACGCCGATGTCGATTTTCAATTTGAGAAGTTTTTTTGTTTTGGGAACTTTTGAGGCTTCTACGATAGTACCGGTACGGATGTCGATTTTCACAAAATCGTCATAAGTAATTTCGTCTCTAGCTGTTTTTGCAGGTTCGAAAATATGGTTGGTTTTTTTAGTGGCGAGAAGTCTATCTACTTGTCTTTGCACATCGGCATCTTCTATTTTCTCGAACAAATAAACAGGTTTGTCTAATATGTTACCTGTTTGCATCAAATCGGGACTGCCCGTATCATTCCACCGAAAGAAGTTGAGGTGGAGCATTCCGGCAAGTTTTTGTGCTGTAAACGGCAAAAAAGGTTCGGCAAGAAGGGCTAAATTGGCGGCAATTTGCAAGCTGATGTTTATCACTGTTTCCACCCTTGCCCTGTCAGTTTTAAACAGTTTCCAAGGTTCGTTGCCGGTAAGGTATTTATTGCCAAGCCGGGCTAAATTCATCAATTCCGAAAGGGCTTCGCGAAAGTGGTACAACTCAATGCTTCGGGCAATTTTGTAAGGAAATATGGCGAGGGCGGCAATAGTTTCTTTATCGCTATCGTTTAGCTCGTTGCGCGGTGGCACTTTACTGGCGAAATATTTTTTGGTAAGTATAAATGTTCGGTTGACAAAGTTACCGAAAATAGCGAGTAGTTCGTTGTTGTTGCGTGCCTGAAAGTCTTTCCACGTAAAGTCGTTATCTTTGGTTTCGGGGGCATTTGCGGTAAGCACATAACGCAAAACATCTTGTTTTCCGGGAAAATCGTCAAGATACTCATTCAACCAGACAGCCCAGTTGCGGGAGGTGGAAATTTTATCATTTTCCAAATTCAAAAATTCGTTGGCAGGCACATTGTCGGGCAAAATATACGAGCCTTCGGCTTTGAGCATTACCGGAAAAATTATACAATGAAAAACAATGTTGTCTTTTCCGATAAAATGCACGAGTTTGCTATCATCCGATTTCCAATAAGGTTTCCAATCTTTACCGGTTTTCCGGCTCCACTCTTTGGCAGCCGAAATGTATCCTATGGGCGCATCGAACCATACATACAACACTTTGCCGTTTGTATTGTCAAGTGGTACTTTCACTCCCCAGCTAAGGTCGCGGGTGACGGCACGTGGTTTTAAACCTTGATCAAGCCACGATTTAACTTGTCCGTAAACGTTTGTTTTCCAGTCGTTTTTATGTCCTTCGAGTATCCATTTTCGCAACCAATCTTCGTATTTGTCGAGTGGCAAATACCAGTGCTTGGTTTCTTTTAGCACAGGCACGTTTCCGTTCAAAGCCGATTTGGGATTGATTAACTCCAAAGGACTTAGTGAAGTGCCACAGCTTTCGCATTGATCGCCATAAGCTTTTTCGTAGCCACAATGTGGGCAAGTTCCCGTGATATATCTGTCGGCCAAAAATGTGTGCGTTTCTTTGTCGTAGTATTGCCGGCTTGTTTTTTCAACAAACTTTCCGTCGTGGTAAAGTTTTTTGAAAAACTCGGAGGCCGTTTCGTGATGTACCGGTGCTGAGGTTCGCGAATAAATATCGAAAGAAATGCCAAATTCTTCAAACGACTTTTTAATGATGTTGTGATAGCGATCGACAATATCTTGTGGCGAAACACCTTCGTCGCGTGCTTTTATGGTGATGGGAACGCCGTGTTCGTCGGAGCCTCCGATAAACAAAACATCTTCGCCTTTCGAGCGCAAATAGCGTGCGTAAATGTCGGCAGGTACGTAAACACCGGCCAAATGCCCTATGTGTATCGGGCCGTTAGCATAAGGTAAAGCCGAAGTAATGGTATATCTTTTAAATTTTTTATCCATCTGATGATTTTTCAGTATTTTCGGCAAAGTTAATCAATAGTAACGAAACGGAATTTCAACCTGAAAATATTGAAGATGAAAGAACCCCCCGTTTTACACAAAGGCGACTGTATAGGCATTGTAGCTCCCGCCGGATTTATAAATGATAAATATTTGGAAAAAGCTTTTCAAACAATTGAACATTACGGATATAAACTTGTTTTGGGTGAACACCTTTTTGCTTCCGACGGCCATTTTGCGGGCACCGACTTACAGCGTATTTCCGACTTTCAAAAAATGTTAAACAATCCTGTGATAAAGGCGGTGTTTGCGGCAAGAGGTGGCTATGGTAGCGTACGTATAATCGACAAAATCGACTTCCTACCGCTTTGGCATCATCCCAAGTGGATAGTAGGATTTAGCGATATTACGGTTTTCCATAATCATCTTTTTCAACTTGGTATGCAGAGCTTGCATGCAACAATGCCTGTTAATTTCGAGAATAATACCCAAGAAGCAATTGCCTCACTTTTCGGGGCCTTACATGGCGAAAAACGCTCATATCGTTTCGGCACCAAACTTTTCAATCGTACCGGCGAAGCACACGGACGACTTGTTGGCGGAAACCTGTCCGTTTTGTACAGTCTTACGGGAAGTGTTTCGTTTCCCAATACCAACAAAAACATCCTTTTTATCGAAGACCTCAACGAATATCATTATCATATCGACCGTATGATGATGGCTATGAGGCGTACCGGTATTTTAAAAAATCTTGCCGGACTTGTAGTTGGCGATGTAAGCCGGATGCTCGAAAATGATCCGCCTTTCGGAAAAACAACGGAAGAAATTATCCGTCAATCTGTTGACGAATACAATTTCCCGATTGCTTTCGGTTTCCCAGCAGGACATCAACCCGATAACCGTGCTTTGATTGTGGGCGGAAAAGTGGTATTGAAAGTTGACAATGTATCGGAACTGACGTTTGTTCCTGAATAGAAAAATACTTACTTAGTATCCGCACGAAAACACATTATTTCCAGGTGTGCTCGTCAGAAGTCGCCAAGGTTGAGGCATACGAAATGTTGAAGTTCAGGAATTTACTTGAGTAAATGACTGTGCTTCAACATGAATCCAATGAAGAGATTGGTGTTTTCCGGCGAGCACTACTTAATCAATGTCATAAAACCTATCGGTTAACAGGTTCTTTAGCTGCTCGTACTTTTGCAATTTCCGGTGCATATTGTTCAGTTCGTTTTGCAATTGCTCAATTTTGTTGCGCATTTCGAGAATAATTTCAATGCCTTCTTTGTTCACACCGAGTTCTTTATGGAGTCTGATAGCTCTTTCGTAACGATCGAGAGAATCAATAACAATGCATGGTTCGTTTTCCACTTCCTGAATGTTTATTAATCCGAATTCGGCAAATTCGTGCAATAAAGTTATTGTAATTTGATGAAAATCGGCAAATTGTCGTACACTGACATATTTTTCCATAATGATCGTTTTTTACTTTTTACTGATATTAGCAAGTTTTCCGAACAACTCTTTTTCTTCTTTTGAAAGATGAGTTGGTAGTTGTACATTAATGTGAACATACAAATCGCCAAAATGCCCTGCTTTTCGGTAAACCGGAAAACCTTTTCCTTTCAGGCGTAATGTGGTGCCATTTTGAGTTCCTGCTTTTATTTTAATTTTTATCTTTCCCGAAAGGGTATTAATAAAACTTTCGCCACCGAGAATGGCAGTATAAAGATCGACAATATGATTTACATACAAGTTGTTGCCTTTTCTCTCGAAAACGGGATCGGAATCCACCAACACTGTAATGTACAAATCACCAGAAGTTCCGCCATTAGCACCTTGGCCTCCTTTACTATTAAGTTTTATTATTTGTCCGTCTTTTATTCCTGCCGGAATAGTAATGCGGATTCTTTTGCCATTAATATCAAGCGTGTGTTTCGAGCCTTGATAAGCTGTTCGCAAGGGTAAATGCAATTCGGCCGTGTAGTCTTGTCCTTTCATCGAACGAGTATATCGCCGACTAAAATCATTATTGCCACCGCCAAAACCACCGCCACCGAACATTGATCTGAAAAAGTCGGAAAATTCACCAAATTCAAAACTCTCGGCACCACCCGAATGATATTGCTGTCCAAAACCTCCCGATTGACTCCAAGCCTTATGTTGCTCATCAGTTACTTTTGCCCAGTCAGTCCCGTATTTGTCGTATTTCTCCCGCTTTTTTGGGTCGCTCAATACTTCGTTGGCTTCGTTTATTTCTTTAAACTTTTTTTCGGCTTCCGCATTGTTAGGATTTACATCAGGATGATATTTTCGTGCCAACTTGCGGTAAGCCTTTTTTATTTCATTGGTAGTGGCTTTTTTGCTCACCCCAAGTGTTTTATAATAATTTTTATAATTCATATTTTATAATTCCGTTTTTCAATTTAATCTCTTTAAAAAAAATCGAAATACTGTTAACAAAATTCAAACAAAAGAGTTAAATTAAATTCCAAAATTAAAGTAATTTCTCATTTATTTTAAAAAAAATAATCAAAAGATCAAGCGAGAGTGTGAAAGGGCGAGGGAATGATGGAGTATTGCTTGCTGCCCAACAGGCCAAAAACCATCATACATTAAAGGCCAAACCTGCTTATGCCACATATCTTTCACTAATTACTCTCGTTTCAGTACATATTTTCGACAATGATATTTTCTAAAAAGAATGTATGCATCAAACGGTGCAAATCAGTAAATTTTGTATAGAAGTTAAGCACTGTGTTTTATTTTCCCGGTATAACCACGAAATGCTTTCAGATAGGTTTTTTAAGCGCTTCAACCTTACAACTTTCTCACGGCGAAATAGCTCCTTCCCATTGTGAAATATTTTCGTGCCTCAAATTTCATAAGACAAGCGTTGCTTTTCACGTGACAAGCCCTCCTAGTTTTATCCTCCGTTTTTATACAATTTTGTCCCGTTTTTGACTAATTGGTTTTATTCTAAAGACACCTGAAATAGCGAAACTTTGAATTTACTTGCGGATTTAAGGAACTATTACAACCGATGGGTAGTCAACTTTTGACTTTAGCATCTTGATTCAACGTCTACACGGGCAATAATTTTATTAAAGTGGTAGCTGTTGGGGCAGACGTTTGTGAAAATAACAAAAGAAAAAATAGCGGTAATGGTTTCGCCGTAACAATTACTTTGCATTACTTTCGTCGATAAGTTTTACGAGCATAATAATGGCTTCACTTTCAGGAATGTTTTTTCTTATAAGTTTGTTTTCTTTATACAGATTAACTTTTCCTCGACCTGCGCCTACATATCCATAATCGGCACAAGCCATTTCGCCAGTGCCGTTGACAATGCATCCCATAACGGCAATTTTTAAGTTGGGTTTGTTTGAAAGTGCGGTTTTTACTTTTTCCAATTCCGTTAAAATATCAAACCTGCTGCGTCCGCACGAAGGACATGCAACAAATTCAGTTTTCGAATAACGTAAACCCAAAGCTTGTAATACGCCGAATGATATTTTGGCAGTTTTGCCGTTGTCGTCATTATTCCCGTTGTCAAGCCAAAGAGCTTGCGGTATTCTGTTGCGTATGGCAAGCGTTGTATCTACTGAAGCTCGAATAATTAACTCTATATTATCAACTTGTTTGTAATCAAAACGATAAACTTCGTTGTTGTTTTCGTTTTTCACAAGCTCCAATATTTTGCCGGAATCTGTAAGCATTTGTCCGTTTTTGAAATAACAATCGGAAATACTATTTGGAAAAGAAGAAAACACCATAGGAAATTTGAATCTATTTTCAGAAGTCTTTTCAAAAAAGTAAACCTTCGGCTGAGTAATGGGTTGGTTTCTAAGGAGTTTTTTCTTTGCGTAAATTGTTGCCAAACGGGCGGCAAAATTAATTTCGGTAATAGGGTTTTCGGTGAGCGAAACTCGCAAGGTGTCGCCAATTCCCATAGCGAGCAAACTACCGATACCGGCTGCCGATTTGATGCGGGCTGCCAAGCCGCTGCCGGCTTCGGTAACTCCAAGATGAATGGGATAATAATATTTGCGCAACAACATCTCATTCATTATCTGCATATTGGCTTCAATCATTGTGGAAACACCCGAAGCTTTCAATGATATTATTAGATTGTGAAAACCCGAATTACGAAAAATTTCTATAAACTCCATTGTTGAAGCTACCATACCTTCGGGAGTGTTGCCATAACGCATCAATATCCGTTCGGACAACGAACCGTGATTGGTGCCTATTCGTATAGCCGTGCCGTATTGTTTGCAAATAGCTATTAATGGCTGTAAGTGTCCGGCAATGTTTTCCAATTCGTTCTCATAGGCGCTTTCGGAATATACTCCATTTTTACGTCGGTGGTAAACGTAATTTCCTGGATTAATACGTACTTTTTCAACAATACGGGCCGCAATTTCAGCAGCTTTCGGTTTAAATTGAATATCAGCAACAAGTGGCGTATTAATTTTTCTATCTGCCAACTCTTTTTTTATTCTCGTCAGATTTTCCGCTTCTTTCATTCCTTGCACTGCAATACGTATCAATTGACAACCTGCTTGTGCCAAAGCCTCGGCTTGCGCTACCGTGGCTTTGGTGTCGAGGGTGTGGGTGTTGGTCATCGATTGTATGCTTAACGCGTGATTGCCCCCGATAATCAGATCGCCAACTTTTACTTCAATGCTTCTACGATACATCGGAAAATATTTTCGGTAGCAAAGATAAGACTAACGTAAAGAACTTCTTAAAAATTGAAAAAGTCGTTACAATAAGCAGTGAATTTTATTATTTCGCTGATTATCTGAAATATATTAGAAGCATGTTACAAAACATAAAATAATTAATATACAGAATATCAGTGAAGTAGAACTTTTAATATACTTTTTAATAAAAGAATTTGGCTCTATTCTAATATTAGATAGATGGTTATATGTAATTTAAAGTAGCCAAGGCTTGTTCTTTTGATAACTGGTTTTTCCATTTTCT
>QIKE01000067.1 GCA_003232915.1 Bacteroidota bacterium
TATATAAAGATATATAAAGAATTTATAAAAAATGATTGTTTGTTTAATATATTTAATATATCTTTGTCACAGTAATTTAAATACGTATTTTTATGAATGCTTATGATTTTTTTTCGCAACCACAGAATTTGTTTCAAAAGCAATACGAGGCTTTAAGAATGTATTATTTTGAAAAAAAACCGGCAATTGAAGTAGCTGAAAAATTCGGATACACATATAGAGGTTTTACAACTTTGGCATATAATTTTTCAAAGAAATTGAAAGAAGGTTTTATGAAGAATTGTTCTTTAAAGAGTTTAAGAAAGGTAAAAAACCAAGTAAGAACAGCATTCAGACAAAAGAGATAATAATTGAAATACCGGTAATACTTTTTCCTAATTTACGCTTTTAATATTACCGTGAATATCTATGTTGAACACCAAATTCTCTTAAAAAAACCGTGAGTTGTTTGGGAGATAATTTGAGCCCCCTGTATAGTACTGACAAATAGCTGTGGTGATAATGAAATTCCATGTTCTTCATTGGGCTGTGATACACCGTACGCCCATATGCCAGAACTAATATTTGTTTCCAAAATTCAGGAAAATGTTTTTTTAGCAATGCTTTATACTCGCTCAGGTAGCTTTCAATAAAAGCGGTAACTCCGTATTCTTTAACGGTCAGTTTTGAAACGGATAGTGTCTGCTTACGCAGTTTGTTTTTATCAGACTCTATAAAACCATCTTCCTTTGTGATTTTACCAAGAAGCTTCCCCGTTATCTTTTTTGATCTCTATAGAGGTAATACCTGCCCTTTAAAAATCTTAATTCTGTGCCTTTTTTCTTGTACTTTAAAGCCCAATCCGGATGTGTTGCCATGATTTAAGTATTGATTTATAATTACGTAAATACGTAATTGTAAATCAATACTAAAAATCTCATATATTCAAATATTAGCAAGCATTTTGTTAAAAAATATTACGTATTTTTGGGAAAGTTAGGGTTTAATAATGGGAGGTATAAGTTTTCTTCCGGTTTTTTGTTTGTAACGCGAAATCTCGTTAAAAATCAAAGAGAGATTAGAAATTAGCACTTTTGTATCGAAAACTTTGCTATTTACTCTTTGAAGAATATTTTTTTTGATATTTCAATTAAATAGGTATTGATAATGTGGCCATTACTAAAAGGTTTAGGCTTGTTATAATGTTTTGTTTCGGTATATTGCTTTAAAATGTTTCTTGTACATTTTAATCTTGCAAAAAACATTTTTTTACTAACATTCGAACTAATAGGCTGAAATAATACCAAGAATCGGAGAGAACATTGCTTAGCAAAAATATTCATTTAAGTAAACAATAATTTATTTTCGTTAAACTTCCACCATTTCAAAGCCTTCAACAATATCACCTACTTTAATGTCGTTAAAGTTTTCGATGTTCAGTCCGCACTCGTAGCCCGTAGCCACCTCTTTCACATCGTCTTTAAAACGTTTGAGTGAGCCTAGGTTTCCCGTATAAACAACGATACCATTGCGGATAAGACGAACTTTTGTATTTCGGTTTATTTTTCCGTCGAGTACATAACAGCCGGCAATAGTACCCACTTTGCTAATTTTAAACACTTCGCGGACATCAATATTACAAGTAATTTTTTCTATTTCTTTCTTTTCGAGCATACCGAGGATAGCTGCTTTAAGTTCTTCGATAGCCTGATAGATAATGGAATAGAGTCTAATGTCGATTTGTTCTTTTTCGGCAAGTTTACGAGCTTGAGGAACCGGTCGCACTTGAAAACCAATAATAATGGCATTGGAGGCTGAAGCGAGTAGAATATCGGATTCGATGATAGCTCCTACAGCTTTATGAATAACATTTACCTGAACTTCTTCGGTTGAAAGTTTCAGGAGCGAATCGCTAAGGGCTTCTACCGAGCCGTCGACGTCGCCTTTAACAATAATATTTAATTCTTTAAAACTACCTATTGCAATACGTCGTCCGATTTCATCGAGAGTGATATGTTTTTGAGACCTAAGGCTTTGTTCACGTAACAGTTGCTGACGTTTTGAGGCTATATGTTTGGCTTCTTTTTCATCTTTCATAACATTAAATACATCACCGGCTTGTGGAGCACCGATAAGTCCGAGCATTAATACCGGAGTGGATGGTCCGGCTTCTTTTATTAATTTGTTACGTTCGTTGAACATTGCTTTTACTTTACCGAAAACATGGCCGGCAATAAGTATATCTCCTTTATGTACAGTGCCTTCGTTAACGAGAATATTGGCTACATACCCTCGTCCTTTGTCAAGAGATGCTTCGAGTACAGTTCCTTTGCCCCGTTTGTTAGGGTTAGCTTTCAACTCAAGCAACTCGGCTTCGAGCAAAACTTTTTCAAGTAGTTCGGGGATTCCTTGACCTGTAATTGCGGAAACGTCTTGCGATTGAAATTTACCTCCCCAATCTTCCACTAAAAAATTCAAATTGGCGAGTTGTTCTTTTATTTTTTCGGCATTGGCAGTAGGTTTGTCAATTTTATTGATAGCAAAAACAATAGGTACTCCGGCTGCTTGGGCGTGGTTGATAGCTTCTTTTGTTTGGGGCATTACACTGTCGTCGGAAGCAATAACGACGATAGCTACGTCAGTAACTTTGGCTCCTCGTGCACGCATAGCTGTAAATGCTTCGTGGCCGGGAGTGTCGAGAAAAGTAATATTTTTTCCCGAATCGGTAGTTACTTCATAAGCTCCGATATGTTGTGTAATACCACCGGCTTCACCGGCAACGACATTGGCTTTACGAATGTAGTCGAGCAATTTAGTTTTTCCATGGTCAACATGCCCCATAACCGTAACAATAGGTGCACGTTCAATCAAATCTTCCTCATTATCGCCTTCCTCTTCCACATCAAACGATTCGTGGTCGTCAATATCAACAAATTCTACTTTAAAACCATATTCTTCAACTACCAAAACAATGGTTTCGGCATCAAGACGCTGGTTGATAGAAACAAACAAGCCCAATTGTAAACAGGTTTTAATCACATCATTTACATTAATATTCATCAAGTTAGCTAATTCGTTTGCAGTAACAAACTCGGTAACTTTCAGGATTGATTTTTCTTCCTGTTGTTTGCGAAGTTGTTCTTCCATTTGGTGTGAAAAAGTTTCTCTTTTTTGTCTTCTGTGTTTAGAAGATTTTGACTTTCCGGAAGGGGCCAAACGGGCAAGGGTTTCTTTTATTTGTTTTTGTATTTCCTCTTCGGTAAGTTCTTTTTTTACTTCTTTTTTCTTTTGATAAGTTTTCTTTTTTACTAATATGGAATCTTTAGTAGATTTAACATTTTGTCGTACGGGCCTATTACCGGTTCTAATGCGCTTCCTTTTTTTCTTTTTTTGGCCAATTTTATTATCTGTTGACGAGGCGACAGGCTTTTTCTTTTTGTGTTTGTTTTCGACCGGAAGTACTATTTTATCAAGGATTTTAGGCCCGGTTAGTTTTTCAACAGTTGTTGGTATAAAGTTATCATCTCTTATTTGCTTTTTGTCCGAAACTTTTGCAGCAACCTTATCTGTTTTTAGTGTTACGGATTTTTCGATAGCTCTATTTTGTTGGTTTTCAGGTTTTCTATCAGGTTTTTTATAAGGCTTGTGTTGTTTGGCTTTTTGTTTTTCAGGTATTTTATTTTGCAATTTGCTTTTCGTCTCGGCATCTCTATATTTTTCAGCTTTTGTTTTTTTTCGTGGTCGTGTACGCTGATTTATGTTTTCGAGGTCGATACTGCCCAAAACTTTCAAGCCTTTTTTCTCTTCGGTTTTGGATTTGGTTTTCTCTAATATTTTCGTATCAGCGTCAACTTTTCGTGCGTCTTTTTTTTCGTGTGTAGTTTCCTCAGGTTTATGTTTCACGATTTTTTCTTTTGGCTTTTCAACCGATTCGGGAGGACGAGCTTTAGTTTTTTCTTCGGTTGGTTGTATTGGTTCACTAGTTTGTTGTATTGGTTCAATAGTTTGCTGTATTGGTTCAATAGTTTGCTGTATTGGTTCAATAGTTTGCTGTATTGGTTCACTAGTTTGCTGTATTGGTTCACTAGTTTGCTGTATTGGTTCAATAGTTTGCTGTATTGGTTCAATAGTTTGCTGTATTGGTTCAATAGTTTGCTGTATTGGTTCAATAGTTTGCTGTATTGGTTCTACTGTTTCTTTTTCCACGGGTGCAGCTTCTTTTTCAACTTTTATTTGTTCCGGTTCGGTTTTTTTCCCCTTTAGGTTTTCAATAGTACTTTCAATAGTTATCTTTTCTTCAATTGGGGTTTGTTTTTCTTTTATTTTTACAACAGCTTCCGCAGAAGTTTCAGTAGTTTTGGTAACAGGTTTTTCACTGACAGGATTTTTTTCTGTTTGTTGTGGTTTAGTTTTTTCAACAGGTTTAACGGGATAGTGATTTTTTTTGCCGGTAGTATATTCTACGGTTGAGTTTGTAATAAATAATTCTGTTGAATCAAATTCTTCTGTTTCGCGATCTTCATAATTTTCAACTTTATTTTCAATGCTGATGGTTTGTTTCCCAACATATTCAAGGCCTTTGAGGTGAGCAATTTCTTTTACCTTTTTCTCAGCCTGAAATTCATCGACAAGAAAGGCATACATTTCTGGCTCAAGTTTTGTGTTTGGGTTCGAGTCAACTTTAAAGCCTTTTTTCTCCAAAAATTCAATAACGGTTTTCATCCCGATATTGAATTCACGGGCGGCTTTACTAAGTCGTACTTTTGCATTTGATTCGGCCATATATTATTTTTTGTAATAATTCTACATTTTGCGATATTGTATTATTCAAATTCTGCTTTTAGAATTCTGGTCACCTCATTAATTGTTTCTTCTTCGAGATCGGTTCTGTTAACCAATTCTTTTATATCAAGTTCCAAGACACTTTTTGCCGTATCGCAGCCAATGGCAACTAGTTCGTCGATAATCCACTGATCAATTTCGTCGTTGAATTCATTTAAAGCAACATCTTCGCTATCGGTGTCGGTATCGCGATAAACATCAATTTCGTATTCTGTCAACAATCCCGCTAGTTTAATATTAAATCCGCCTTTGCCGATGGCGAGCGAAACCTGATCGGGTTTCATAAATACATCGGCACGATGATTTTCTATGTCAAGGTGGATTGATGTAACTTTTGCCGGCGATAAAGCGCGCTGGATATAAAGTTGCCGGTTGTTAGTGTAATTAATAACATCAATATTTTCGTTGCGTAATTCGCGGACAATACCATGAATACGTGAGCCTTTCATCCCTACACATGCGCCAACGGGGTCAATACGGTCATCATAGGATTCAACGGCAACCTTGGCTCTTTCGCCAGGTACACGAACAATTTTTTTGATGGTGATTAACCCGTCGTATATTTCGGGTACTTCGGATTCGAACAAACGCTCAAGAAATACCGGTGAAGTACGCGACAGAATAATTACCGGATTGCTGGCACGCAAATCAACCTTGGAAACTACTGCACGGATGGTGTCGCCTTTTTTAAAGTAATCGGAAGGAATTTGTTCCGATTTGGGCAAAATTAGTTCAATGCCTTCATCGTCCAAAACCAGAATTTCTTTTTTCCATACCTGATAGACTTCACCGGTAACTATTCCACCAACTTTTTCTCTATACTTTTTATAAACGCTGTCTTTTTCGTAATCCATAATCTTAGAAACAAGATTTTGCCGGATTGAAAGAATCTCACGACGGCCGAAATCCGAAAGTTTTATCTGTTCCGAAACTTCTTCACCTACTTCAAAATCAGGTTCGATTTTAATGGCACTGGAAAAAGCAATTTGAGTATTAGCATCTTCTACTTCACCGTCATCAACAATTTCGCGGTAATGCCAAATTTCCAAATCTCCACGATCAATGTTAACTATAACGTCGAAATTACTATCTTCACCATACCTTTTTGTTAACATAGTGCGAAAAACATCTTCTATGATACGCATCATCGTTTCCCTGTCAATATTTTTGAATTCTTTAAATTCAGAAAAGGTTTCGACCAAATTTATATTATCCATTTTTTTTCAATTAAAACTTAACAATAGTCTTGGTTTGATTAATTTCACTTAGTGGAATGTTGCAAATCTCTCCTTTTATAACTTTAATATTCTTTTTGTTTTTTTTGATTATTTCTTCCTGCAATTTTATCTGCTTGTCATTGGCATCAAGCAAAATACCCCTTAGTTGTTTTCCATTGTTCAATAATACGTTAACACTTCGGCTCAAATTTTTTGTGTACTGCCTAACTGATGCAAACGGATAATCAAGTCCGGACGATAGTATATTTAACTCAAAATCTTCTTTATCTCTGTCAAGCTTATGTTCAATAAACCGGCTCAAGGCAATACAATCGCTTATGCTAACACCATTGTCGCCATCAATAACCACTGTGATGCTGTTATTCCTGTTTATATTAAAATAAACTAAGAAGAGTGCACCATTGCCAAGGTGTTCGGTCACAAGCTTTTCTATTTGTGTTTTTTCAATCATTTTTAAAAAAAGAGGGGACTTACCGCCCCCTATAATTCAAATTCCATACTTCTTTGGTTGTCCGACCAGGATTCGAACCTGAACTAGCAGAACCAAAATCTGCAGTGCTACCATTACACCATCGGACAATCGGGGTGCAAATATAGGACATTTTTTTGTTTAAAAAATTTTGTTAAAAATTTTGTTAAAAAATTCATTGACTTTATTGAGACATAAAATTTGCTAATCCAAAGAAAATAAAAATTGCCGGATAACTATAAATATGGAAGTGTTAATATAAATTTAATAATTTTGGGCAATCTGTTTTTTAAGTAAAAAAATTTGTTAATTTGTTGAATTATTGACGACAATGGCAATCATTACATTAATTAGCGACTGGGGAGATGAGGATTATTATCCTGCTGCCGTAAAGGGTATCATTTATTCGCTTATGCCCAATGCTATTGTTGTTGATATAACTCATCGCATCACACCTTTCGACATGTCGCAAGCGGCCTATGTTTTGCGCAATGCTTATCATAATTTTCCCAAAGGGAGCATTCATATCATCGGGATAAATACCGAAGAATCGTTGAAACAACCTCATACGGTAGCTTATTACAACGGACATTATTTTATTGGATCTGATAATGGTATTTTTTCGCTTATTTTTTCGAGAGAACCCGACGAAATGATAGCTCTTGATATTTTCCAGCAAAGCAATGATTATTCTTTTTCATCGCGCGACCGGTTTGCCAAAGCCGCTGTTGAAATTGCTCAGGGAAAAGCACTAAACGAATTGGGCACGCTAAAGAAAAGCTTGTTGCAAAAAACGCTTTTTAAACCGGCAGCCAATTCAACGACTATTTATGGTATGGTTATCCATATTGACCCTTACGAAAATATTATAACCAATATTACACGAAATTTATATGACAATGTTATCGACAAAAAGCCTTTTGTAATAAAACTAAAATCTTTTGAAATTCATAAAATATCTGATACTTATTCGGATGTAAACATTAGTGAAATTGTTTGCTTTTTTGGAAGTAACGGCTTGCTGCAAATTGCAATTAACAAAGGAAATGCGGCATCGCTACTGAATGTAAAAATACGCGATACGTTAACGATTGGCATTGATGATACATTAAACGAGACTGATTTGCAACTGTTCTGATAGCATCTTCAAGTTTGTTTTTCAGCGGTATAACTTCCGTTCGGTAAATTCAAACAACTTAAAGGAGGCGATACCCAAAGCTAAGCCAACAATGCTTCCGGCTATAACATCGCCCGGATAATGTACGCCGAGATAGACCCTGCTGTAAATTATAAATACACCCCAAAACCACAACGACAGGTGTAACCAACGTTTCCGGCCGGCAAGCAGCATTATTAGAAATCCTATCAAAGCAAAACTGTTGGTGGCATGCGACGAAACAAAACCATAGCTCCCGCCACAGTGGTTTACAATTCGTACCAAACCTTCGAGAGCCGGTTGGTGACAGGGGCGCAAACGTAAAAATACATTTTTAAAAGCATGCACTGAAGTTTGATCGGACAAAGCAATACTAAGCCCGATAAACAGCAGAACAAGAAACCCTTTTCGCCCTTTTTCTTTAAAAATAAAAAATAGCAACAACATATAAAACGGAATCCAAGCCAATTTGTCGCTGCTGAACAACATAAGTTGGTCGAAAAAAATAGTGTGATGCCCGTTGATTAAGAGCAAAAGCTGTGTGTCGTAATATTTTAACAGTTCAAGCATAGACGAGTTCTCCAATTACCAAAAAATAAGTTTTTTCTTTATAATATAAGGAGTATTCTATTTCGTAAATACCGTAAAGAAAAAGTTTATTCAAATTCTCAATTTTAATTCCTATCGGGATACCGAAATTATAAGGTCTGAATTTTTTTTTCATCAATTAATTATTTTTTCGAGAGTGAACATCCATTCAGAAGTTTTAAAGCGTATTTTGATAATCCTGAGGTCGATGACTAAAACGACAATAGTTCCGAGTAGTTTAAGACTGTATTTAGTGGCAAAATTTTTAAATATGGTAAGCCGATGGAGAGTCTTATTGTAGAGGTTGTCTAAAAGTATCACGTTAATGAATTTTCGTACATATTGAAATTTGGAAAAATGTGGTACAAATGTAAATCTTTTTGTTTATTTGATAAAAGTTTACACTGCGCTTTTTGCATTGGGTATTTTAGTATTTTCAAACCGTTATAAGATAGTGGAGAATATTGTTAAAAAATTAATTAATAGAATTATATGTCTTATTGATTCGTTAAAAAGTATTTTTCTTAAATAGTGTATCTGATCTTCTCTCGTTAAATACGTAAACAAGTGTATATCAAGATATTAAAAAGTCTAGGATGTTTTTGTAATTCGCTGATTATCAAATTTATTAACAAAACTACGGGTTATGATCGGATACCTCCTTTTTCTTAGTTTGTTATTTACCGAGCGAAATGCCGAGTCCTTTAGTTGTTCTTACAAGTGCATTGTCTGGTGAAACAAGATTTGGTTTGGCGATGGTATCTTTTAGTGGCACGGCTACAAAATTGGGATGTTGATAGGCTACCATTTTACCCCATTCGCCGTGCAGTGCCATATCGAAAGCTTTTATGCCGAACTGTGCCGAAAGTACACGGTCGTAAGCTGTTGGAATTCCACCTCTTTGAAGATGTCCCAAAACCGTTTCGCGCATATCTTGTTTAAAGCCGGCTTCTTTGAGTTGATAAATCAGCTGCCTTGCAATGCCTCCAAGCCGTTTGTTTTCGTATCCTATTTCGTCATTTTTTTTTGTTACCACTTTTCTATTTTTTGCATGAGCGCCTTCGGCAATTACTACTACGGCAAATCCTCTGTCGTAATGAAAGCGTTTTTCAAGTGCATCTTTTACTTTATTAATGTCATAAGGAATTTCGGGAATAAGACACACTTCTGCTCCACCTGCAACGGCAGTATTCAGGGCTATCCAGCCGGCCTCGCGCCCCATCACTTCGAGTATGAAAACCCGATTATGACTTGCCGCGGTGGTTACCAGTTTGTCAACAGCTTCGGTGGCTATTTGCACTGCCGTTTGAAAGCCGAAAGTACTGTCGGTTGATGACAAATCGTTGTCGATGGTTTTTGGAACTCCTATTATATTCAACCCTTTTTCGTAAAGTTTTTGCGAAATACGCTGCGAACCGTCGCCACCAATGTTAATCACTCCGTCAATATGCATAATTTGCAACTTACGTATCATTTCGTCCGATCGGTCAACGGTTGTCCAGTTTCCGTTTTTGTCTTTAATGGGCCATGCAAAAGGGCCTCCTTTGTTGGTAGTTTCGATGATGGTGCCTCCTTGAAAATGGATTCCGGCAACTTTTTTATTGTCGAGAACCACAACTTCGGTAGGCTCCCACAAAATACCGTTGAATGCTTGAATACTACCAAGTACTTCCCAATCTTTTTCTTGTGAAGCTCTGTGAACAACGGCACGAATCACTGCATTTAATCCCGGACAATCGCCACCTCCTGTTGCTACAAGTAAACGTTTCATAAATTATTTTTCGTTTCTCATTTTTTTCAAAGTTCAAAACTACATAATAATCAAAGCCAAGATTTGAGAAATATTATCCGTTGTTTCCCAAAGAAATATTTTGAAATAAAACTGAATAAAAGTGGTTATTTCAATCGTTTGCGAATTTGTTTAGATTCCAAGTTGCTCTTTTAGTTCTTTTATTCGGCTTTTGCTAATGTTCACTCTTGTACCGTCTTTCAAAATCAACAAATAGCTTTCTTTACCATATTTTTCTATTTTGTTTATATGGTTGATATTAACTATATTGGAACGGTGTACCCGTAAAAAAGTAGTATCTGGAAGGTTTTTTTCGAGAGTATTCATAGTTTCCTTTTTAAGGAATTTCATTTTTTCGGTAAAAATTTCCACATAGTCGTCTTGAGCTTCAACACGAACAATTTGTTCAATAGGAATTATATCAATTCGGGTGCCTGTTTTAACAAAAATTCTGCTAAAGGATCCCCGCAATTGTTTAATCTCTTTACTAAGTTGTTGTATTGTTTGCTTGTTTTTTGTTTTGGCTTTAATATGCAGATATACTTTTTCGACGGCCTGCGCAAAACGTTGGCGTGAAAAAGGTTTCATCAAATAATCCACCGCATTCTTTTCAAATGCTTTAATGGCAAATTCGTCGTAAGCCGTTGTAAAAATAATTTCGGGATATTTGTCGAGTAGTTCGAGCATTTCAAAGCCGGTGAGTTTAGGCATTTGTATATCCAAAAAAATAATATCGGGATTATGTTCGTTGACAGCTTTGATACCCATAAAACCGTCTTCGCATTCGGCTACCAAATCAATTTGCTGAAAATCTTTTAGAAAAGCCTTGAGCAATTCGCGTGCAGGGGCTTCGTCTTCGATAATGATAGCGCGTAATTTTTCATTCATGTCTTTATAGGTTTTGGGATGATTAATATTGCTGTAAACACCATTTTATCGGCACTCGTCGTTAACAAATCTTGTCGGTGGTAAATTAGTTGCAGCCGTTTTTTGATATTTTTCAGTCCAATGCCTTCCCCTGTCTTTTTTATTGCTTTGAGGTCGTAATCGTTACTGATTTCGATCTTAAGGTAATCGGATTTTTCAATACACTTCATTTCTATTTGAACTTCTTCGGTACTGTTGTAAACACCGTGTTTTATGGCATTTTCGATGAGGGGTTGCAAAATCATGTTCGGGATGAGCTTTTTGAGACAATTTTCGGGGATGTCGAAAACAAAGTTCAACCGGTGTCCGAATCGTACCTTTTCAATATCAAGGTATCGTTGCATGTTTTCAAACTCTTCATTCAAACTGGTTTTTTCGTTTTTGTCGTGGCTAAGCGAATAACGTAAAAAATCGGAAAGTTTTATTACCATATCTTGGGCTTTGTCGGGATTTGTGATAGTAAGCGAACTGATAGAGTTCAAACTGTTAAATAAAAAGTGGGGGTTGATTTGTGATTTTAGAGTTTCGAGTTCGGCATGGGTTATCAGATTTTGAAGCCTAGCTTCATTTTTAAGTTTTTCTTGAAGGTCTTCATAATACAAAATAACATAATAAAACAGCACAAAAAGTAAGTAGTAAAAAATTCCCGTAACTGCCCGCCATGGAAGAGTTTCGCGCAAAAAATGCATATAGTTTTCGTTACTGCTATATAAACTACTCAAGCTGAAATACGATACGGCTAGCCACAGAGAAATAGTAATTGCCGCTACAAGAAAATGATTGAAAATTAAATCGAAAATTGATGCTTTTTCACGCAAGCTAAAACGAATAACATACCAAAGATTGTAGCCGATAACGGCAAAAAGTAAATTAAAAACCAACGAATCGGCAAGGCTTTGCATGCTGTTAACGTCGTAAAAGAAATTGATGATAAAAATGTGTATTGCAATAATTACGGCCCACACCGTAATGAATATTATAAGATAACTTTTGTTTTTTGTTATTGGATTTAACACTGTTGTCCTATTTTTTAAATGATAAGTAAATGTTATTCCGTGAGTTATTATTTCAAGTCTTTTTTTGTCAAACGTATATGGTTTCTATTCGTGAAGTTTTTAGTTCGAGATTGTAACGGTCAACCATACCATCAATTAAAAAAAGGTCGATAATCCATCCGATACCAAACAGTTGGCAGGTGAGTAAATAAAGAATTCCCTTTCCTATTTTACCAAGATAAAAACTATGGGCAGAAAAAAACCCTAAAAAGAACCACAAAAAATAGGTTGCTGCTTTTGATTTCATTGTGTACTGATTTTTGTTGTTGCCTTTTGGCAAATTTATTTTAAAAACTTTTTACTTCAACACCGCCAAGAATGATTACTCCCTTGATGAAAAGTGTTTTGTTTCTCGCTTCATCGGTTCTTTTAATGCTTCTTTTGTCGCTAAAACCGCCGAGTATAGAAACAGCATCGGAATAAACATTCCAATCTTCGGGAACGATAAACTTAGTGCCTCCAAAAAGTGTAAACATATCGATAGCAGCACCTTCCGTGTTGATTTCTACGTTTCGCAAGTCGAACTCCGAGCCGCCGAAAATTGCAGTAATGTCTCCCCCTTTGAAGTTTTTCGATTGAATGATTTTTATTCCGCCACCGAAGATAGAGACGTCGTTGAGATAGCCATTGCGTGAATCTGTTGCGTTTCCGTGCTGAACATGGCTAAACCTTAAAACTTTATTTCGCTGACGCACAATTAGTAACAATCCTATTCCGATAAGTATCATTGGCCAAAAAACTTCTCCCAACGTTATATAATAGTTACCGAGCAAAGTTGGCAACCAAAAAATTGTCCCTATCCCGATAAGTATATATCCCGAAGTTTTATTTTCTTTAGCACCGATAATAATTAAACCGATTACGATAAGTATTGTTTTCCACGAAAATAAATATGGACCGATATTCCCTTCGATAAGGTTGAAGTTGGCAAGAAGTACCAGAATTCCAATAAAGATTAATATTCCACCTCCAACCATTCGCCCGTTGCCAGTAACTGAACGGTGTTGTTTACGCTTGTCGTCCGGCTTTTGCTGTTGTGTGGAACTTTGCTGTTGTTCTTGATTTATAATTTCCATTTTTAATTTCGTTTGTTTAAATTGATTCTGCAAATATAGGTTGGTAATGTATTGTGTTACCATATAAAATCGGCGAACGGTGGTGATAGGTCGGTAAATGGTGAAAAAATTGTTATAAGAGCCGGCAGTTTTTCTTTTTCATCCGAAATATGGTTTTTTGTAATTAAGAATGAAATAATCGCTATTGAATAAAAAATCTTCTATCATCAAAGAGTAAAACCATTACTTTGCAAAAAATATTGATAATAACGGGCTGTAAAATTCCAGATATATATTTTGAATTTAGGTATCATAAAAATAACCTGTCTAAAATCAATCTTGTTGATTTTATTTCCGATTTTTTTACAACACAATTTCAACCGACTTTGCAATCTCATTTATAAGCACTATGTTTTCGAAACAAAATATAGACAGGTTTTGCTGGAAAAGGATGTTGTATTGCAGGCAACGCAGATTGCCAATTTGATGATTGATCGCGACATACAAAAAATAGCTACTCAAAAAGCTAACAGGGTATTTAGGGAAAGCGAAAATAAAAAAAGCCCGGTGTTTTCCGGGCTCTTTATTGCTCAACTGACCGTAATTACGATATTTTTATCTGCTTGGTCAGTTTGGCTTCTTCTTCTTTCTTGGGAAGTGTAACATTCAGGATACCATTTTTGTAGTCGGCTTTAATTTTGTCGATGTCAATGCTTTTGGGTAAGGTGAACGTACGACCAAAGCTGTTGTAAATGAATTCTCTTCGTGCGTAGTTGTCTTTCTTTTCTTCATTTTCTTCCTTGGCTTCCGAAGAAATTGTCAACTGATAATTGTCCAAATCAATTTGGAAATCGTCCTTTTTCATGCCGGGAGCCGCCATTTCCAAAACAAATTTGTCTTTTTCTTCCTTGATGTTAACAGCCGGAATATCACCGCTGGTTTCATCAACGCGACCTAAAAAATTTCTTTCCAAATTTTCTAACAGGTCGGTAAATGTCGGATACTGATTAAATTTTACTAAGTTCATTGTTTTACCCTCCTTTATTTTAATTGTTTTTTAAACATTTTTTCAATTATATTTTATCAAAACCTATGCCATGACAGAAAAGAGTTTCATTTCCATAACAATGTGTCATATAGTCAGTTGCAGAATTGTTATTGTGTCAAAATGACGTAAAAAAAGACATAATTTCAACATAAGCTTTGTAATTATATATAACAAATCAGCTTCTACAACACACCAAATTTCAAGGGATATCGGGTGGTTAATTTTTTAATAAATTTCTTGAAATAATAATTTTTTGCACTTCGGAGGTTCCCTCATAAATTTGTGTTAGTTTGGCTTCGCGCATCAATCGTTCAACGTGATATTCTTTGACGTATCCGTAGCCGCCGTGGATTTGTACTGCTTCGGTTGTTACCTCCATAGCCATATCGGCGGCATATTGTTTTGCCATAGCACTTGCAACCGTAATAGGCTTATTGTTATCTTTCAGCCATGCGGCTTTCAGGCAAAGGTTGCGTGCATTTTCTATTTTTACGGCCATATCCGACAGCTTAAATGCAATAGCTTGATGATTAGCTATTTCTGTACCAAAAGTCTTCCGTTCTTTCGCATAAGCCGTAGCTCGTTCGAAAGCGCCCGAAGCAATTCCCAGTGCTTGTGAAGCTATTCCTATACGGCCTACTTCGAGAACCATCATAGCAAATTTAAATCCGAAACCATCTTCACCAATACGATTTTCTTTAGGAACCTTAACGTCGGTAAACATCACCGAATGTGTGTCGGAACTGCACATACCCATCTTGTTTTCGTGAGGACCCAGTAAGATGCCAGGCGTATTTTTTTCAACAATAAAAGCGTTGATTCCGTGATGGTGCTTTTCGGGATGTGTTTGTGCTATTACAATATAAATTGAGGCCGAATTGGCATTAGTAATCCAATTTTTAGTACCGTTCAAAAGATAAAAAACACCTTTGTCTTCGGCAGTAGTATGTTGATGTGTAGCATCCGAACCGGCTTCGGGTTCCGATAGTAAAAAAGCACCGAGAACTTCGCCGTGAGCTAAAGGTTTCAAGTATTTTTGTTTTTGTTCTTCGTTACCAAAACGATTCAAACCATAACATACTAACGAATTGTTTACCGACATAATTACTGCAACCGAAGCATCTATTTTGGCAATCTCTTCCACAGCGAGAATATACGATATCGAATCCATTCCTCCACCATCGTATTCGGGAGATACCATCATGCCGAGGAAGCCAAGTTCGGCGAGTTTTTTAACGTGTTGTGTGGGGAATTCCGCATTGGCATCGCGCTCCTGAACATCTTGTAACAGTTCGCGTTGAGCGAAGTCTTTTGCAGCTTGTTGTATCATCAATTGCTCTTCTGTAAATTCAAAATCCATGTCTATATATTTTATATGTGATTAGGTTAAATATTTGACCTTCAAACATACGAATTATACGTTTTATATTGATTCTAAATTTTGTTAAATGTAAAAGAATACCAATAAATTATTGTTTTTTTATAGCATCATTCCGTTCATTCGTTTGGCAGTACGGTTAAATTCCGCAATCAATTGTTCGATAATTTCACTAACAGGCAGAATATTGTCGATAATTTCGGACACTTGTCCTATTTCCAATTCACCTTCTGTGGTGTCGCCTTCAAACATTCCTTTTTTTGCTCGTTCTTTTCCAAGTAAACGTATCAATTCGCTTTTCTTTGCTCCCGATAGTTCGGCTTTTTTTATTTTTGTAAAGAAATCGTTTTTGAGTAATCTTACCGGAACCAATTGTTTTAAACTTAAAATGGTATCACCATCTTCGGCAACAACAATCTTTTGTTTAAAATTTTTATGAGCCGACGATTCTGTTGATGCAACAAAACGGCTACCAATTTGAACTCCGTTAGCACCGAGAGACATTGAGGCGAAAATAGCGTTACCTGTGGCAATTCCGCCGGCTGCAATAAGTGGTATAGGACAAATGCGACGGATAGCAGGTATCATAACCATAGTGGTGGTTTCTTCATAACCATTGTGTCCGCCGGCTTCAAAACCTTCAACAACAATGGCCTCGACACCGGCTTCGATAGCTTTCAGAGCAAATTTTTTGTTTGCCACCACGTGTACTACTGTAATCCCATTTTTTTTAAGAAAAGAAGTGTATTTTTTTGGATTACCTGCAGAAGTAAAAACAATTTTAATCTTTTCATGTACAATTATTTTTATCAATTCGTCGGTTTGCTGATGCAAAAGCGGAACATTCACGCCAAAAGGTTTACTTGTTGCTGCCTTGCATTTTTTAATGTGAGTTTCGAGTACTTCCGGACGCATTGAGCCAGCACCTATAAGGCCGAGACCGCCGGCATTGCTTACTGCCGATGCCAGTTTCCACCCACTACACCAAATCATTCCACCTTGTACAATGGGATAACGTATATTGAAAAGTATTGTAATGCTGTTCGTCATATTATTTTGTAAAAATAAAAATCGAATAAATATTTAAAAACGGCGAAAAAACCCCCAATTTCTACTTCATATAATATAATAATAGGAGTAATTGAGGCTTTGTAAAGTATTTTGTGTCAAAATGCTTTTGTTAGCAACACAAATGCTATTTCTCAAGTTCTTTCATCATTTCATTCACCACATTGTTTGTTCCCGTTTCGATGTCTTTAATAGTGGCATCAAGCATATAGCAAGGAGTAGTAAATACGTTGAACCGGTGGTCGTGAACTACTTCGCCATGTGTGGTTACAATGTGTTTTCCCCCCATTTTTTCGATGGTGACTACGGTATCGAGATCGTTGCCTATGGTTACTTCAACTCCTTGTATTACACGTGCTATTATAGTAGGCGAAATACACAGGGCGCCAATCGGTTTGTGTAGGGCAAACATCTGTTTTATTGCAACTTCAACATCGCTATTAACACTAGCATTAGCTCCGTCGAATGCTACGGTAGAGAGGTTTTTGGCAACGCCGAAACCACCCGGAAATATCAAAGCATCGTATTTGGAAGCATCAAATTCGTACAAAGGTATAATATAACCGCGTGCTATACGTGCCGATTCTATTAACACATTGCGGCTTTCGTTCATCTCTTCACCCGTAAGGTGATTGATAACGTGGTGTTGTGGAATGTCGGGGGCAAAACACTGATATACGCCATCGTTTTTCATAATGGCCAGCATGGTTAAAGTGGCTTCGTGAATTTCGGCACCATCATAAACGCCACAACCCGAAAGAACTACTGCAAATTTTTTCTTTTTCATAATATGTAATTTTTTAAATTTTCAATTACCCTGCTAAATTACAAAATTATACGTGATATCTGTTATCTACTATTTTAAAATATCGAACGATAAAACATATATCTATTAAAAACGTTGCAATTTTTCAGGCGATTTATAATACTATAAATCAACTTGATACGATAAACAGGATTTAATAAATATTCAAATATTTTTTTATAATAAAATCTTATTTCATTGATATCCTGTAAGTAACGTTTTGTTGTGATTTGATTAAAAAGTATTAAAAATATTAATGCTATAATATTCAAAGTGTTAACTATGCCATTTCGACTGAATAGTTACAACATCATAATGTATTTTGTGTATTTATTTCATTATTTTTTGTTAGGACAAACAAGATAGGTTATCGAAAAAAAAGTTTGTTACAATAAAAAACATTTCTTTTTGCTAATGTTTGCTGAAATTTAGTTTTTTTGCATATTATATTAAAAGCATAAGCAAGTGAAAAGAACGGAAATAAAAGAAATATTGCAATGTACTAAGTACGGTACGTTTATCAATGTAAAAGGCTGGGTAAGAACAAAGCGGGCTAGCAAAAATGTTGCTTTTATCGCACTCAACGATGGTTCTACGATAAAGAATATTCAGCTTGTTGTAGAAATGAATCCTGAAAACGATAAAATTCTTAATCATATCCATACCGGTGCAGCATTGTCGGTTGACGGATTGTTGCAAGAGTCGGTTGGTAGTGGACAAAAGGTGGATGTATTTACAAAAAACATTGAGGTTTTGGGTGAGGCCAACCCTGACGAGTATCCGTTACAACCCAAAAAGCATAGTCTTGAATTTCTCCGTGAAAAAGCACATCTTCGTTTTCGTACAAACACTTTCAGTGGCATTGCCCGCATCAGGCACTCAATGATTTTCGGTGTTCATAAGTTTTTTACCGAAAGGGGCTTTTATAATATTCACACACCTATTATTACGGGATCGGATGCCGAAGGTGCCGGTGAAATGTTTCAGGTTACTACTTTAAATTTGAGTGATGTCCCCAAAACCGAAAACGGTGAGGTGGATTATAAAAATGATTTTTTCGGAAAGGTTGCCAACCTTACTGTTTCGGGACAACTCGAAGGCGAACTTGCTGCTTTGGCTCTCTCCAAAATTTACACTTTCGGTCCTACTTTCAGAGCTGAAAATTCGAACACTTCACGGCATCTTTCCGAATTTTGGATGATAGAACCCGAAATGGCTTTTTACGATTTGGAAGACAATATGAATTTAGCCGAGGAAATGTTAAAATACCTACTTAAATATGCTCTTGATAATTGTAGAGACGATCTCGACTTTTTAAGCAAACGTTTGCTCGACGAAGAAAAAAATAAAAAAGCTGAAGAACGCTCAATGGAACTTATAGAAAAACTGAAATTTGTTCTTGATAATCCTTTTGCCCGTGTTACTTATACAGAAGCTATTGATATTTTACTCAAATCGAAACCCAATAAGAAAAAGCGTTTTCAATATGTTATCAAAGGCTGGGGCGACGATCTTCAATCGGAACACGAACGCTATTTAGTTGAAAAGCATTTCAAACGCCCTGTTATTCTTACCGATTATCCAGCTAGCATAAAAGCTTTTTATATGAAACAAAACAACGATGGCAAAACCGTTAGAGCTATGGATGTGCTGTTTCCACAAATCGGTGAAATTATTGGCGGTTCGCAACGTGAAGACAATTATAACAAACTATATAACCGTATCAAAGAACTGGAAATTTCAGAAAAGTCAATGTGGTGGTATCTCGAAACTCGTAAATTCGGTAGTGTACCCCATTCGGGATTCGGACTTGGCTTTGAACGTATGATACAGTTTGTTACCGGTATGAATAACATTCGTGATGTGATTCCATTCCCTCGGACACCTCAGAATTTGGAATTTTAAGGGATTTTGTCATAACAAATCTATGAAGTGCTCGCAAGAAAACACCAATCTCTTCGTTGGACTCATGTTGAAGCACAGTCATTTACTCAAGTAAACTCCTGAACTTCAACATTTCATCCGCCTCGACTTTGTCTCCTTCTGACAAGCACACCTGGAAATACGATGTTTTCGTGCGGATATTATGTAGAATAGTAACATTGGTTTTTGTTACAGTTATGATTGATAGAGTTTTTTCGTTGTACTGCGGAAATATAGCTTTCCTCACTAACAACTCTGCTTTATCTTTTGTAAAGTGTGTGAGATTGTTCAAATAAACTCACCCTATATTTTATTTACATCAAGGGCATCTCGCAGGGCATTGCCAAGACTCATAAAAGCCAAAACCAGCACAACAATTGCTAATCCTGGCAAAGCAAGATAAGCCGAATCAAGAACAATAAAACTGTAGTATTCTTTAATCATGTTTCCCCACGAGGGTACTGGAGGCTGAACGCCAATACCGAGAAAACTCAATCCGGCTTCGATAAGTATAGCTGCCGCAAAATTAGCTGCCGATATTACAATTACGGGACTTAAAATATTGGGTAGTATATGCTTTACGATGATCCTTAATTTAGAATAACCAAGTGCAAAAGCGGCTTCTACATATTCTTTTTCACGAATGCTCATCATTTGTCCGCGTACAACACGCGCTACTTCAACCCACATCGTAAGACCTACAGCTACAAAAATCTGCCAAAACCCTTTACCGAGTGCAAATGTAATTGCTATTACGAGCAACAGAGTTGGTATTGACCACACTACATTGATAAACCACATAATTAAATCGTCGAGACGGCCACGAAAAAAGCCGGCTGTCGATCCGAGAAAAATACCAACTATCAACGAAATAGCTACCGCAATAAAACCTACCGACAAGCTAATACGGGTACCGATGATGAGTCGGCTTAGCATATCGCGGCCAAATTGATCAGTTCCCAAAAGAAATTTCTTTTCCACAAAAGCTGTTTGTCTCACTTTTTTGGCAAGTAAAACCGAATCAATTTCGACAGGCTTACCAGTCAAATCGGTGAAAACAATTTTATCGCCTTGCTCATGTTGTTTGCCTATGATTGCAAAAAGCACGTCGGCCAGTCCAAATTGCCTTACAAGTCCGTTGCTGTCAGCATCGAACAGTTTAACGGAAATGCCCGCTTCGTCAAAACGGTAACTTTCAACCGGAATGTAAGTGTAGTTGTCTTTTGCACCATCAATCATTTTTTTCAAAAAAGAGGTGTGCCGCCAAGGTTCGTTTTTCCTAACTTTAAGCATCTTCACCTTAAAACCTGGTTTTTGCATACTTATTTCTAAAATTTGACGATTGGCAAAAGGAGTGGGGTCAGCGGTAATCAGATATCCGGTAACAGCAACAAACATAGTAGCAATAATAACACCAAGTGCGGTGATGCCCTGTGCGTCCTTTTTAAACCTTTGCCACGAGAGTTGCCCCAACGAACCCGATGTATTTTTTTGACTGTGAAAAAACATTGAGCCAAAAGTAAGAAAAACGTTAGACAGAAAGTTGTTGAACAAGTATTATTAAAAAAATTATCTGTTTATAATTTTGTATTCATTTGATTATTAACTAAATATATTTTTGTTGCAAAACACTAAGAAAATTGAAATTTTATCTACATGCTCTTCGGCAATACTCTTGTGCGCTTGGCGTCTCATTTTACTCAAGTTCAACATCTCAAATTCACACATTCAAAAACACTTCTTAACCCAACTTGCAAATCCATAAACGTATAACATTCACATATCAGTAAATACGGAATAAGTGTTTACATTTGGGGCACTACTTTTGTTTTACGTACAAATGGACGGGATTTAAATTTTAACGCGTCATGGATTGATTGTCGGTCAAGCGAAGGGCGTGTAATTAATTTTGCATAAATCTTTTCATCTTCTTTTTTGTTAACACGTATTAGCGATAGTTGTTGACTTTTCATTTTTTCAACAATTGTTTTCCAGCAATAGTTAATGCCTGACGATTTGAGTTTCAAGCGTATATACCATCCTATCTGATAGGCTACAATAACTATCCAAATATGCGGTTCTATAAATTCATCAATTTGATGATAAATGGGGCGGACATT
>QIKE01000080.1 GCA_003232915.1 Bacteroidota bacterium
AAATATTTTAATATTTATTAAATCCATTTTATCGTATCATGTTGATATTTAGCATTATAAACCGGATAAACAGTTACGCTTGTGAGTTGGGTTTCTATTTGTGGAGAACCTGTCTTTTTTGGAAAAAAATTCCCAAAAAGAGAAACCTTTTTTTTATCTTCGAGTTAAATACTATGCAAACCAATGGCGGATGAATCCATTCAAAATATTTGTAGTAGAAGATGATACTTTTTATGGGCAATTGCTTTTAAGGCATCTTTCGCTTAATCCGGAAAATGAAGTGCATTTAATAAAAACAGGGAAAGAATGTCTCGAAAAAATGCACATTAAGCCTGATTTCATATCGCTTGATTACGGTTTACCGGATATTTCGGGTTTAGAAGTGATGAAGAAACTAAAAGTTGACTATCCTGATCTTCCTATCGTTATTGTTTCAGGTCAAGAAGATGTTGCCACTGCCGTTGATTTACTAAAGGCCGGAGCATACGACTATTTTGTAAAAACCGTCGACACCAAAGACCGTCTTTGGAATGCAGTGAATAAAGTCAGAAAACACATTGAGTTACGTGGCGAACTGGATGAATTAAAAAAAGAAGTGAGCAACAAATATGCGTTTGAAAATAGTATTGTTGGAAGCAGTGAAGTTATTAAAGAAATTTTCAATCTGATTCAAAAGGCTATTAAAACAAATATAACAGTTTCTATTTCGGGTGAAACGGGCACAGGAAAAGAGTTGGTAGCAAAAGCTATTCATTATAATTCGAACAGGGCACGCAAGCCTTTTGTAGCAATTAATGTATCGGCTGTACCTCACGAATTGATTGAAAGCGAGCTCTTTGGGTATGAAAAAGGAGCATTTACAGGTGCATATGGCCGAAAAATCGGAAAATTCGAACAAGCCAATGGCGGAACTCTATTTCTTGACGAAATTGGTGAAATGGATATTAATATGCAGGTTAAATTATTGCGCGTGCTACAAGAAAAAGAAATTACTCGGGTCGGTGGTAATAAGAACATTAATGTTACCGCACGTATAATTGTTGCAACGCATCACAATCTTCCTACTGAAGTAAAAGAAGGTCGCTTTCGTGAAGATTTGTATTATCGCCTTCTCGGTCTACCCGTTGAATTGCCTCCCTTGCGTATGAGAAACAATGACATCTTACTTTTGGCCCGTCATTTTATCAAAACTTTTGCCAAAGAAAATAAAATAAAAACGAAAGAACTTACCAAAACCGCATGCAACAAGCTGATGAAATATCCTTATCCTGGAAATGTACGTGAGTTACGCGCTATCATCGAATTGGCTATGGTAATGTCGGACGGTAAATACATTGACAAAGAACATGTTATTTTTAAAACTTCTGACGATATTTCTCAATTTCTTTTGGAAGAAACCACACTTGCCGATTATAACCGTAAAATAATCAGATATTATTTGGCCAAATTCAACGGAAATGTTGTGCAAACCGCCCAACAACTTGATATAGGCAAATCAACAATTTACCGTCTACTTAAAAACAACGAAATCTAATGATTGAAGCAAAAAAGTCATATAGCCTTGAAATTATTGCCGATGCTGTGGGCAACAACCCTGAAGAAATAATGGAAATGATACAACTTTTCATTGATACACTTCCCCCCGATTTGGAAAACTTGAAAAAAGAAGCCAACAATGCTAACTGGTTAGAAGTTGCCAAAATTGCGCACAAAATCAAAGCCAATATTGCTATGTTGCAAGTGAAAAACGCTTTAAAAAAAATTAGAGAAGTGGAAACACTTTCAACAGAAGAAAAAAATGCGGAAAGAATACTTCGTTTAATTGAAAAAATAATAGTTGAAATGGCCGAAGTGTTTTCAAGTTTAAAAAATGAATTGAAATAAAAAGCTAAAACAATTTTATGGATTTAGTTTTCCCATAACAAGAACACCTATTTATTACTATAGATGACGAGATAATAATATTTGGAAATACCGTGAAACTATAATACATTTTATTATGGCGGCTGACGGGCTTTACGCTATAGTCCTCGCCCCAAAAACCTTTTCGGTTATTGCGTTTGCAGGGGCTTCCTGCCGTCAGCCCTGCCTCCGCAAACCTCAATAGGTTTTGGCGCTACGGGCTGCCGCTTCAATCCCTGCCGCAAAAACAAATAACCAACAAAAGAAGCCTAACACAAACCGATTATGCTTACCTTTCTATGAATCTGTGACAGACAAGTGAGGCCTATTGACTTTGTTTTCATCATTTTATTACGAATTACAAACAGGAAATCCTACACATTTCTTGACTATTCAATTATTATATAAAATTATTTATCAATCTTTTTAAACATTACCTTAAGAATATTCCGTTTGTAATAATCGACTCTCTCTCAACGCAAAACTCTGTTATGAACTGCCTGTTATAATTTTGTTTACTTTCCGTATATAGTAGAAAAGGGTATTGATGCTATTTGAAGATTATCCCTGATATAATAAGTTGTTTCATCCTGTTAGCTCCTGTTTATCAGTATTTTAGTTTGTCAATGCCATTACAAAAAAATATAAATGTAAAAATTTATTCCGTTTTTAAATGATTTTAATAAAATTGTTTATTTTTGACAATGCTATTAAAGTAATACTTGATGTGTGTAAAAGACTTTTCATAATTATATATTTTCAGACCTTTTGGCTTGTTTTTTTTATATTAAGCCAACCTCTTTGTCTTTTTGCCAATAATAATCTGACAATCTCAGATAGTCTCGGAGAACTTGCACATAACGAAAACAATAAATCGAAAGCAAAAGCACTGTACAAACTTAGCTTTTACTATGTGGATAAAAATGTGGCTAAGTCGTTTCAATATGCAAAAACTTATATTAATCTTCCCGACAACATTCTCTCGGAAATAAAAAAAATTACTTTTCTAAAGAAATTGGCAAAAGATTTTGCATCAAGCAAAAATTTTGAACTTTCGTATAATATTCTCCGACTTGCCGATAGTTTGAATAATAGGGTGCAAGAAACGAATTTTCCACAATCGTCATCGGCCAGAAAAAGTAAAAAAGGCATATCGACATCTTTTTATTTCCTGATTATCAGCCTGATATTTCTTATTGTTTCGGGAGGGTATTATTGGTGGAACAGGAAAAAAGAAAAAGAAGCTCTTCGCTTAACACAGAAATTAATTCGAAACTACGAAAGAGAATTTCAATTTAAGCAGCAAAAGTTGGAAAAACAAATTGACGAAAAAACTGCTAATTTACTAAACAAACTTAAAGAGCTAAAAGAAAAAGATGCCCTTATGAAAGCCGGTTTAAAAAAGGCGGAAGAAGCAAATTATCTAAAAAATGCCTTTATTGCTAACATGGGATTCGATATCAGAACGCCTTTGAATAGCATCATTGGTTTTGCCAATATTTTAGAAACAGAACTGGCCATACGAGAAAACAAAGAGTTTTATGATTACGCTGCCAACATTGAACAAAGCGGTTTTTATTTGTTGAAAATGCTCAATAGTGTTATTGATCTTTCGAGCCTCGAAACAAATACTTTGGAGTTGAAAATTGCACCCATAAAACTTGATGAAGCTGTTAAAGAAGTTACCGCCGAGTATATTCTTACAGCAAGAGACAAAGGATTGATATTTAAAGTAAAAATTGCCGAAGACTTGCCGTTGGTATTGGCCGACAACGAGGCTTTAAAAAAAGTATTAAGTCAAATTATCGACAATGCAATTCAATACACACTTGAAGGCTTTGTTACTCTTTCGTGCGAATATGACGAAAAACATGATTTGGCAAGAATAGAGGTGAAAGATACCGGAATCGGTATAAACCAAAAGCAGATGGAAGTTTTACGGAAGTCGCCAGGACTGTTGCAAAACGAAGCTGAAAAATATTCGCAGGGGGCCGGTATCGGCTTGAAACTGGCCGGAAAATTTGTGGAAATCATGAACGGCAGGATGGATTTTGTTTCCACTGCAGGTGAGGGGACAACGGTAATAATTCAAATACCTTGTAGCGAAAAAGCAGAAGTTGTAATTGAAAGAATGGCTGTTGAACAGGCTTCTGTTGTGAAATCGGCAACAACCTCTTTACACGAACCCAGTAAACTTGATTTCTTTGTTGTAGAAGATGATCGGATGAACCGGATGATTATTGAGAAAATATTGTCTAAAGAAGGTAAAGTAACTATGGCGGTCGACGGCGACAATTGTATAGACATCATAGAACACGAAACAGCTGCTAATCATTATTTTCAGGTTATGTTGTTCGATATTAACTTACCCGAACCCTGGGACGGAGTGAAACTGATGAAAGAAATCAGGAAAAAATATCCCAAATATCGCAAAATACCTTTCATTGCCCAAACCGCTTATGCTATGGCAGGCGATAAAGAACGTTTTTTAAAAGAGGGTTTCGATAGCTACATTGCTAAACCTATCGACAAAAACGAACTTATCAGTTTGGTAAAGCAGCAACTTGAATTGTTTACCTCAATAAAGTAATTAGAGCCTATTTTTGTAATTTGAAAAGATTCGGAATACTTATCAAAAAAAACGTTCCAAACCCTATTACTTGAAATAATATAATTATCAACATAAACCTATTAGCTTTAGCACTTGCCTGAAAACGTTAATTTCTTCGTTGCGATAGTTTTGAGGAATAATCATTTAGTCTAATAAACTCTTAGTACTCTCATTCGCTATCCTCAACTTGATGTTATCTGAATAAGTACTTCAACAAAACTCTTCAATATAAACTCAAACGTTCAACTTGGTTAGCATGTATATTAATAATCATCGTTCTTGTATTTAATTTGAACGGTGTAGTTTATAAACAATTCCAAAACGTAGCTTAAAGAGGTTACTCCATCTTGATTGAAAATTGGGATTTTCAAAAACATTAGCCAATCCATAGGTAAACCCGGGTGCAAACCGAAGCTCAATCTGCGGATTGATGAAATAAGCTATTCCAAAATGAAGATTTATTCCGAAATCATAGGTGTTAAAAAAGTTATCTACCGGACCATCGAAAGCTACGCGATGATGTCCTTGGGTAAGATTAGGGTCGTTGAAATGAGGTGCATCGTTGGGATGAACGTAAAAATCTGTAAAACCGCTTACGTTGTTACCAAGATAAAAGGAATAATAAAAACCCACTTCAAGGAAAATACCGAATTTATCCCCCTCTTTCTCGTAAACAAAATTTAAAGGTATCGTAAGAAAATCGACGTTGTAAATAAGATCGTACTGAAAATAACTATTGTACCCCACGTAGCTGCTCGTATCTGTTTCAGCAAGATATCCCGACTTATACCTTACCCTGTAAGCCCGCGTATCGTAATAAAATCCAAACTTAATTTTAAAATCTTGCGTAATATCGTAAAGTGCGAAAATACCAATATCGGGCTTTATACGAGAAGTGGGAGCGTTGGAATATATTGTGCTATTAATATTGGTAAACTGCGTTCCTCCCTCAAAACCAATACTTAGTTTTTCTTTCAAGTTTTGCTGTGCAACGAGCGATAAGCTAGTGATGAAGAAAAAAACAAATAATCCTGCTTTTGTAAAAAACCAGAATTTGAATTTAAAAATATTTATTAATAATTGTGCCATATCCAGAATATACCAACAAAAATAACTCATAATAAGATAAAATTATTTAAAATGCCAAAAAATTTGTTTCCTGTTTGTCCTTTTACTTCCCCAATAGCGCGTTGAGTACTGAAATTGTTTTTCAGAACTTAAATAGTATCCGCACGAAAACACCGTATTTCCATATGTGCTTGTCAGAAGGCGCCTAGGTCGAGGCGGACGAAATGTTGAAGTTTAGGAGTTTACTTGAGTAAATGACTGTGCTTCAACTTGAGTCCAACGAAGAGATTGGTGTTTTCTGGCGAGCACTAGTTAGTGTTTGTAAGCTAATTGTTAGCAAGTTATGTTTTTTTAAATTCTATTCAGCAATCAACCCTTTGAACTTTAAATAATGCAATACAAAGTGCAACTCGCTATACGTAACTTCTTCGCCTAATGCTGCTTTTGCTTCGCTTAACAAACGCGTTTTGTGATTTTTAAAAAAACCGGAGATAAGTTTAACTTTTCCCTGATTTACAAATTCATTAACAGGGATTTCACCCGTACCCACAAAATGTGAAAGATGCCCTTCGATAGTCGATTCGGCATAGTTTCGTTCTTTGGCAATTTCCTCAACGGTTTTTCCTTTTTTCCATAGCTCAAAACTAACTTGCTTTGTATTACTTTTAAGAGTTTTAGGTTTAATCTCAGGTTCGACATACTCAGGTGGTTCTACTTCTTTTTCATCGCAATAATCAGTAACTATTTCTATTAAATCTTCACCAAACATTTCCAATTTTCTTTTCCCCAATCCTTTAATAGATTTTAGAGCCTGTGGCGTAATAGGCAGCTTCACACTCAATTCTCTTATAGTTTTCAGTTGTAAAATCATATACACTTCCCACTCAAGTTCGTCGGCTTTGGCATCGCGCCAAGCTCTTAAACGTTGATATAATTCCGTATGCTCAATATCAATGCCGGCCTGTGTCGCCGATTTTCTACGAATAGGTTTTGCTACGCTATCGTTGATAGAAGCTTTAGCCCTGCTAGTCAAATATTCTTTTACTACAAAACCGTTTTGGCAGGCCCGCAAACAAGCTGTTTTAAACACTGCTTCGTGTAGTAATTTATTCACCGACTGCTTTACCGATTTGCGTACCGCTTTGTTGTCGGTTTCTATTGTCACGTCAATTAACTTATTGGTTATCAATGTATCAACCTTATTGGCAAAATAAGCACTTGCTTTTTTTACTCTCTCTTGTAGAACTTTATCTTTTTCGACATCGGTATTTTGCGAGAGCATATCCAATAATTGTGGATGAAATCTATTATTAACATCGGCAATTTCTTTTTTTACATTTTTATTTATTTCGATTAAATCGCCAACAAGGTTACCTTGCAAACTTCCCGAATTTTCTTTTAATAATTTAATGAAATAATAAATGTTTTTTTGAAAAATGTCGAAATCGAAAAGCTCTGTTAACAATTGCTGTTGATAAGCATTTTTTGCTGCTTTAAGTTCTGCGCTATCAGGTTGGTTTTCTTCGTAATATTTCGTAAAACTTTCTACTGTTTTATCGTATTTCACGCTTTGTTCGTCAATACGAGAACTCAACACAAGGCCTTCTAAAGATTTGCAGCGGCTGAGTGCCACGTAAACCTGCCCGTGTGTAAAAGCCTCTTGTGCATCAATTACCGCTTTTTCGAAAGTTAAGCCCTGACTTTTATGAATTGTAATGGCCCATGCCAATTTTAGCGGTAGTTGCGTAAACGTTCCTTCAACGCTTTCTTTTATTTCTTTTGTTCCTTCATCAAGGACATATTTCATTTTCTGCCATTCAACAGGCACAACATTTATCGGCTCGTCATCGTCGTCGCATTTTACTTTCAAAACATTTTTAGTTATTTCGATTATTGTACCTATCTTACCATTGTAGAAGCGCTTGGCTGCATCAGGATCGTTTTTCACAAACATCACCTGTGCCCCTTTTTTCAACTGTAGCTCACTATCGGTAGGAAACGAATATTCGGAAAAACTGCCATTAACTTCTGCGTTAAAAGTATGCGGCTTTCCCAACAAATGACTTAGTTTCGAATCGTTTATTTGTTTTGCTTTGTAGTTGTGCGTTGTAAGGATAATGTAGCCGCTTTCATCGGCATTAAATTTGGGATTGTACCGCATGTTAAGTTTTTCTACAACTTTTTTATCCATCTCGTTATCGCGCACTTTGTTAAGTAGTTCGACAAAGTGCTGGTCCTTTTGCCGAAAAACATATTGTAGCTCAATGGTAATATAATGAGTTTGTTGCAACGCTTTGCTGCTAAAAAAAAACGCTGTATCGTAATAATGTTTTAACACTCGCCATTCGTCGTCTTTCGCCACTGGCGCCAATTGTTGTAGATCGCCGATCATAAGCAGTTGAACACCTCCGAAAGGTAGATTTCCGGTTCTAAACCGGCGTAGAGTGCTATCAATACCATCAAGCAAATCGGCTCGAACCATACTAATTTCGTCAATCACCAGCAAATCCATACTTTTGATAATGTTGATTTTATCGCGATTGAAACGCTTAACTTTAAACTGCTTTTCATGATTTTTAAATCCGGTTGTCGATCCTTCCGGAAGTTGTGGTCCGAATGAAAGTTGAAAAAACGAATGAATGGTAACTCCAGCTGCATTAATTGCCGCAACACCTGTTGGCGCCACCACCACCATCCGTTTAGGAGAATGTTGTTTGAGATAATGCAAAAAAGTAGTTTTTCCCGTACCCGCTTTTCCAGTCAAAAAAATGTTTCTACCCGTAAATTGCACAAAATCGTAAGCCAATTGTAGTTGAGGATTGTTTCGGTATTCCATATTGACAAAAATAAATAAACAAAATACAAAAATAATAATTTATTTTGAAAAATCTAATATCCGGTAATCCCCTGCTTCTAAAACCAATGAATCAGTTATAATACCTTCGTATTAATCTTGTATAAGATATTTTTCTCGCCTTGTTTGTCTCTGTAATTTACCAAAGCCAATAATCTTTCACCTTTAAAAATATTTTTAATGATACTAATGCTTCCCGGGTATTTTGCAAGAGGGACAGGTTTATATTTAAATTTTAACACGTAATTATATAGTAACAGCCATTCAATAGAACCGCAATTAGATAGTACGATTACGCAGGGAGGATTTGAGATAAAGTGCATTGCGTCAGATCAGGAGTTCTGAATTTGTGCCGGTTATATGAGCGGTTAAAGATTTTGTGGCATTGCAAATGTTCATATAAATATATCCTCCGACATAAACCGGAACGAGCAATAACGAAAACGGATTTAATAAAACACTTGTTGACCTGTTTTGTCAATTATAAAAATTCTTTCGTCAAAATCAATGTTATTATCACTTATCAGAAAAAGGCCATTAGTCGGAAGTTGAAAAGAAAGGGGAAAACGATAGCCGACGAACTCGTATAATTCCTGCCAATTTCCATTCCAAACGAAAAGGGTATATTTTTTTCTAAATTGCAAACGTCCTGTCGGCGACACTTTTTCGATACTGGCTTCAGTTTGATGCTCGAATTGTGGTATCAATATATGCTTTTTTCCCGAAGCATTCAACAAAAAAGGATTTCCCAATCTGTACAGCTTGCCATTTTCCATTTGTAGTGGCAAGTACACAATAGGTTTTCCCATTCGGCAAAACAGTGCTTGGTTATTCGAATCGGGTTTGGCCCAGTCAATAGGATGCCATTCGCCATCATTGAAAACAGCAAGATAGGCATACTTTATCTTACCGGAAAAATTAAGTGCGAGATCAGCCGATTGCAACTTATCGGTGATATCAAAATAATCGAAATGACCGAGGAAAGGTGGCGTAGAAACAGAAGTTTTTTTAATGGCTCGTAAACTATTTTTTAAAGTTTCGAATGTCCGGCGATAAGTTTTGGCCATCCTTCCGCTTTTGAAAAGATGACGGATACGCGTTTTCGGAAACAATTTCAACTCGCTACCGTCGGGATAGATAGCTGTGGCCCAAGCAAAGCCAAAATTAGTATCTGCCAAAAACGGAGTGTAGTCCAAAGCTGCGGCAATACCGAAACTTCGCAGTGCTTTAACTTTATAGACGGCTACATCGAAATAAGAACCGAAATGCTTTTGTGCAAGCGAATCAAGGAGTTGGATATTAGCTTCTTTATTAAACGAATCTTGATAATCAATATCGTCGTTAATCAGGCTGTCGAGAAATTTGGCACATACAAACGGATTGGTCGTCTTTAGCAAACCCACTTGCCTGCCATATTTTTTTTGAAAATAATCTCTGAAATTTTCCACCTCCTCGTTCATACAACGGTAAGGCAATATCCATTGATAAAATTGTGCCGGTGAATATCCTTTCGACCACGGATTTTGTTGCCATGCATCGTATGCTTCATTAATATTTTTTATCAGAAAATCACCCGAAACTTCTTCGTAGTCAATTAAAAAAGTATCGGGCTTATAAATCAAATTTCCCCTTAGCTGTTCAATGGAATCCCAATGATGTTTTAAGCTAAGATAACAGCAATAGTCCATCGGGTTGAAACGGAAGCGATGCCCCAAACTATCTTGCACATGGTAACGAACCGTATAATTTGCTTTCATATTTGCAATAAGCCAATACAAAGCCCGCAGCTTCAAGCTATCTCCGTTTTCAACATAATGTCCTATAGCCGAAAGTAACGAAATTTTATTTAATCCGGCCATGTCGAGTGTTTTGCGCACTTCTTCAGGAATCCCCGGTCGTTTCGATTTAAGGCAATGCCAATTCATCAGGGCAAAAAAAAGAAATCCTGCAAAGGCATAATATTTTACCGTTGTTTTCAATCGTGCTTTTTATTTATCCGTAAGCTGATACTATTGCAAAGATATTTATTTTTCGTTGCTTGAGTAGTGTGATAACAATGCGGTAATTTCCACGATGTTCAATAAGTTTGCATTGCAATAATACTATTTTGTTTTCGGTTTGTATTTTTCATCACAGTTGCAGTAGTGTCCGATCGGGATGATTGTTGGCTGTTTTGGGTAGAAAAATGCTATCCTGCTAAAAAAATATTCGGACGCTTTAAATTATTTGCATTTATAAGCTTATGTTCAGATAAATTGTGGGAGTAAAGGGGATGGCTTCGGCGTAAAGGTTGATACCGCTTGTTTGGTTGAGTGGAATACGTTCGAAATTGGAAAATTTGATGTTTTGAGTGTTGAGGAGGTTCATTATCGACAAACCGAGTTCGCCTTTGAGTTTGCGATTTAGAAATTTGTATGAAACCGATGCGTCAAGACGGCTGTATGGATAATTCTTTTTAATACGCTGTTGTTGCGAATAACTAACGGGGAAGCCCGACCCGTAAACATAATTGGCTGAAAGAAAAAATGGAAAAAGGTTTATCAGAACAGCAAGTTTCAATTCGTGACGTTGGTCTTGCGGTGCTCGGCGATATTTACCATCGGGAAAATAACTGAAATGTTCTTCGGTTTTGGCAAGCGAATAAGCTATCCATGCCGTATTCCGGCGAAAGTCCTTTTTTATCATCAGGTCCAGGCCATAGCTACGACTGTTTCCGTGATACAAATCGGGAGTAACAATATTTTTGTAATGCACAAAGCGAGTAAGCCCCTGTATTGTTTTGTAATAAGTTTCGGCACTAAAGGTAAAGTTATTTTTGAAAAACGAAAGCCCCAACACATTATGCACCGACTGCAAAACAGGGATGTTGATATTGTCGCAAACTGCCCATAAATACCGATAATTTCCTTGATTGTCGAGAGTGGATGTCTTGGTAATGAATTGATTGTAAATTCCCCAAGCAAAATTTATTTTCCAGTATTTGTTGAAACTAAATTCTGCTGAAAGGCGAGGCTCAATATATTTTTTTCTAAGATTTGCTGCGTAGTTGAACCTGTAGCCTACTCGAAAACTCAAATGATTTCCAAGTTGTATTTTATCCTGCAAATAAAACTGCAAACGACCTGCTTGCATATTCAAATTCGACAAATTCGAGCCGAAAGTGTCGATGTTAAGAAGACTTCGGTCTGCTATCAGTCCGCCTCCCCATTCAAGGGTATGTATTTGCGTCAGCGGCGAAACGTTGTCAACTTTAATGCGGAATTCGCCGAGTTTGTTTAACGAGTTTTCAATATTTAAAGTGTCGAAAGTATGATTCCACAATTTTTCGATTCGGTAATTGTCGTTATATTTTTCGGTCAACGCAGAAGACGAAATACTGAAATTGCTTGTCCACCCGTTTTTCCAAGTTTTACCATAAAAAAGCGAGCCGCCGAATTGCAAGTTGTTTTCACTTGTGTTTTTCAAGATTTTACGGAAATAAATTTTTTGATTGATAATGTAATTAAAATTATCGCCACCCGCGTAAAGACTGATATAATACAGATTGTTGTCTTTGGTTTTGCCCGAATATTTTATATTTAAATCACGAAAAACATACTTGGGCACAACATTAATATCAATATTGTGTATTGTTCCGCTGCTATCGTTACGGTGAATGGTGTATTGTGTTGGGTTGTAAAGGTTGAAATAGGTATGGCGAAAGGCTATCACGAGCGAAGCTGTTTTTCGAATGGGTACTTCAACAATTGTATTGATAGTCATATTGTTTACATTAAGGGTAAATCGAGTATGTTTAGTATCACCGTTTATTCCCGTAATATTAACAATTCCCCCCACGCGTTCGCCGTAGCGTGCATCGAATCCACCTTTCATAACCTCAATATCTTTAGCCATCAACGGATTGAAAGAGCTGATGTTGTCGTTAAAATTTTTAAGGCCGTAAACGGTAAAGCCGTCGAACATCACTTTGCTTTGGCCTTCATAACTTCCCCAAATAATTAACTCGTTGGTTTGTTCGCCAGAAGCCAATATTCCGGCTTGCAAGCGTAAGAGATTAAACACCGAATTGTCTCCATATCCTGGTAGGTAACTGGCAACTTTGCTGTTGAGTTTCATCACTCCTGCACGTTGCCCTATTTGAGTCGCAAAGTCTATATGTCGTCCGGTTATTTTCACTTCTTTTAAGTTGATGATGGCTGGAATAAGCGCAATATTATGGGTTTTTGCCACTGACAGGAGAGTATCAAGAATATAATATCCCAAATGAGAGATTTTTACTTCTACAAGACTATCGGCAGTTATTTTTTGGGAAAAATAGCCGCTCAAATCCGAAAGAAAAGGCTTTTCGTTTATAATAATGTGCGAATATGGTAGCGGTTCGCCCGTGCCTTTTTCACGAATATAACCCGAAAACAAAACCGTTTCCGGCGACTGTCTGGTTTTGGAAATTTTCGGATAAATAACGTAAACCCCTTGTTGCTTGTTATAAGTAAGAGGAAAAGGTTTTAGCAAGGTTTCTATAGCTTCGTCGCTATTTTGAAATATTTGATGCAACGAAATTGTATAATGTGACAGAAGTTCGTCGTCGAAAGAAAATTTTAGATGCTGCCTTTCGCGCAATTCCAGCAGTACCTTGTTCAACGGTTTATCATCGGCGTTTACAGATACTTTTTGGGCTTTTAAGCACAAGGCAAAAAGTAGGAAAACGCCGGTGATGAAAAAAGTTATTCTGCTCATTCGCATTAATTGTAGTGTTTTTTTGTTTTTCGTATAACAAAATTACAAAACTGCTCTTAGACATAGGAAATAGTTTTGTGAGATGCTAATGTAAAGTTTTGTCTTAAAGAAATTCCAAACTTCGGTTGTCATCTCAACATCGTGATTTTGTTTGTTGAAATAATACTCATATAAAATCAAGTACCGCTCTTTAATGTTTGATGCCGAATGTCCGCCACCATTAATTTTGTGCAAAATCACTGCGGTTGCTTCAATTCCATTTGTAATTAATTCAGGAAAATTATAATCAACGGGAATAGTATCGGTTTGATTAAAAGATGTCAAAATATTTACAGGTTTTTCTGTAGAAAAAACAGAACCGGGTTCAAAATTCGAAGGATTGGATATAAACCCGCCGTTAGAAGATAAATGTTTGTCGTTGATACCGTACATAAACAAAATGGAAATAGGGTTGACAAGTTGTCCGCATTCCGGACTGCAGGGCATTGCAGTGGCTATTTTGCCCGATAATGAAATGGCAAATCTTAAAGTCATTAATCTGCCATTTGAAGCTACCGGGGAACAAATTCTGTTTCTGTCAATCTCATATCTCGACGAAGCTGAGTCGATTAATGATGAAATAAAACTAACGTCATCAGTACTTGAATAAACCGTTGCGTTTGAAGGATAGTAGTGCCTATGTTTGGCATACGAACCCAATAAACCTACGGGATAAACACTTTGAGACTTTTTGTTATCGGCACAATTCATCCTTAATTTGTAGGGCGCTTCAATGCCACTTTCGCCAGTCATATATTCGATAGAAACGCCTCCTCTTTGCAATTTAAAAAACAACGGTATGTCGGTGTTTTTTGAATGTCTATGTATATAAATGGCGTATCTTCTTGTTTTACTGTTGATTATAATGACTTTCGCAAATAACCCTTTTGCATTTAAAGTTTCACTTTCTTCGATTTTATTGCAACTGCCAAAGAAAAAACCAAAGGGTAAGATTTCGAAAAGTTTCAACATCCAATTATTTTTATCTGCGAATATACCGATATTTATTCTTATCAGTTTCAATATTATTTTTTATGAATTTATATTTTACCGTAAGCGTGTTTATTTAATAACGAACGAACCGTCGGGTTTTAGGATATGGTTCAGGCCAAACGGTTTGCAAACCAAATCAAGTGCATCGCTTATGTTTAGGTTTGCAGGAAATGAACCGGTGTAAAGAGCTTTGTTTTTAATTTTTAGCTCAATATGCACATTGTATCTTCTTTCGAGTTCCCTTATCACTTTTTCTAGCGGTGTAGCCGTAAAAATAAACAATCCATAGCGCCACGAAGAAACAGCTTCGGCTTGTACTTGCCGGCGATAAGTAATTTGACCGTTAGGGCCTATTTCTGCCTCATCGTCAGGATTTAAAATTATTTGTTCTTTTGTGGTATTCGATTGTACTTTTACCTTTCCTGTAAAACAGTTTACTTTATACACATCATCGCGGGCATAAATATTAAAAGTAGTGCCTATCACACTCGTAATACCACGCTGGGAACGAACGGTAAAAGATTTTCCTTTGGTAACGCTAAACCAAGCTTCACCTTTGAGTTGCAATTCACGCGAAAACTTCCACCGGAGCGGATAATAAGATAAACGTGAATCGGCATTCAATATTACTTGCGAACCGTCGGGCAAGCTAACTGTGAGCGTTTTGCCCGGAATACATATGTAAGATATTTTATAAAACCGTACAAAAGTCCCAATACTTATAAGCAATAGTAGTGTGGCGGCAATAGCAATGTAAAAAACGGGACTAATATGTCTATTTTCAATTTTTCCGGTGTCTGGAATATCCTGCAAACTATTCTCTAAACGATTCCAAATATCCTCTTTTGTTTGCGCATAGGGAATTTCAAGTTGCGAATGCAGCAATTCCTGTTTCCAAGGCAGTACGTCGTTAGTATGTTTCTTATTCGTATTCACGGCTGTATATTTTTTGTTTTAAAAACCCAAGTGCTTTGCTCATACGTTTTTCTACTGCTTTATATCCGATACCGAGCGTGTTAGCTATTTCGGCATATTTCATGTTATCTTTTCGGCTCATCAAAAAAACTATTCGTTGCTTTTCGGGCATGTCGCTCAGTGCTTTCTGATACTGTAATTTTAATTCGTCGTAATGCAGTTTTTCATCGGCTGATCCGGTGTAGTTTACCGTTTCGGTAGCAATTTTAAATTTCAGTTCGACGTTTTTGCGACGATAGTTGCTTATAAACCTGTCGCCGGCCATTTTAAAAAGGAGACCTTTGATATTCCCGTTGTTTTGTGCGGGTTGTTTTTCCCAGAGTTTCATAAAAACATCCTGTGCAATGTCGGAAGCTAAGTCGGGGTCGCCCGAGCGATACCAAACATAATTTCTTAAAGCATCGAAATGTTTGTCGAACAACTCTTTGAACTCGCGTTTGGTCACCTTTAAGTTTTTTAGATTTAAAAATTGATTTTTTTAAAACCAGTAAAAGGAAGTCTCCGCCGAAGCGGAAGACATCCTCTTCTTAATAATTCACAAATTTTATTACGGTCTTAAATGGATAGTATAAGTATGTCCGTTGACGGTTACGGTAGCTAGGTTGTCGCAAGTGCCGTTGCCAAAGTCGAGCACGCGTTCGTGTCTTCCTTCGGGTTGAATGCTTACAGTTCCCGAAACAATAAAGCGACAAGCCAATTCAACTCGTAGCGGGTGGGTGATAGTGCGCGTCCAACTCAAACCGTTAGCACGTACGCCGGTAGCTGTCCCCGTAATGAGGTAAATATCGTCCCAGCGGTTGTGTCGCGTAACAATACCTTCTATCCACTCACGTCCCCTTTGAGAGTTCCAAGTGATGCTACCCCCATCACCGGCCAAAGTGATAATACCGTTGACGGCAATATTCCAATGCATATTTCCCCTGTCGTTGAAACCCATATTGGTAACGGTTTTGGTTCCTTCCACCTGATTGTCGTTGACATAATATCCGTCGAAAGTAGTGGTGATAATAGTACCGGGACTGTGATATCGACCTGTAAATGAAACCAAAATTTTTCCTCTACGGTATCTGCCGTCGTTGCCCAAGCAGTTGGTATCGCCAAAATCAATGGTCAAAAGGCGGGGAAATACGGTGGTATCGAGTGTTACCGTGGCACATGCGCTAAGAAAAATCCTCTCTTCGGTCGATTTTAAGTGATTGGTACTCTGGTAGTAAGCTTCATCGGTGATGCTCGTTACATTGTCGAAAGTGCCTTCGGCATATGCATCGTCGGATACAATGGTGAAGTTGGTTTCGGGACTTGTTTTGTCTTTTTTGCAAGATGACAAAATGACGAGGAACCCGATAAATCCTGCAAGACTGAGAATTAAACTAATTTTTTTCATATTGATAAAATTTTAAGTGGTTATGCTATTACACCGCATAAACCGGCATATACCCTACCCAAAAATATAAATAATTTTTCTTCTTAAGGCAAAAATACAAAATAACTTATTGTAAATCAAAGGCGTGTTATAGGTTTTTGTTTTTTGCGGTATGAAAATAAGCTCCAAAAACTAACATATTATTATTTTCCGGTTACAGAGATATACTCCCCCCCTTATTACCAATTCCTTCAATTCGTTATATAGCATATATGAGATACAATCAAATAGAAAGAGCTAGTTCCTCGCTTTTTATCGCAAACTTATTTATTGTCCTTACAGATATTATTTATCGTATTTGACACTTTGCGGTAGATATTGTTTTTTATCGAAAATTGTAAAATTAAAAGATACAATTTGCGTGTGTAATAAATAAACGGAATTAATAATTGTTAAACATTAGCAATTGTTTTTACTTTTCTTGACGAATTTCACCATGATATGTTTCGCTATCTCCACGAAATAGAAAAAGATTTTACGTGGGAAACAGTGTAGGTAAATTCGCCTTCAATATTTATTTGCGCATTTATAACATCATATATAAATTTGATAAATATTCAAAGATTGGGTTGCTGATTGCCGATTAATTTTGTGCTTTTGTATAAACTTTTTCGAATATTTATTACACGGACTATTTCAAATATTAAAATACGTTATAAATTTTTTTGTAAACCTACCGGATATTGACCATTTTTGTTTTTCCACCCTTTTACAGCTATCGTACCGTGTATGCCGAGGACAATAACCTGATTTGCGGGATCGTTAGAATAAACGAATATTGATTTATGCAGTATTCCGATGTAACGTCCAGTAAAAATTTCAATGCGAATATCACCCGTGCCCCCTGGAGGGATTTGTTTTTGCGGTTTTTCAAGTATCCTAATTCCTTTGTCAACAACTATTTGATTGATAATAAGCAATTTAGTACCTTCATTTCTAAACGAAAAAGTATAATAAAGTTTTCGTCCCCTTTTCAAACGTCCAAAAACATAATTGTAATTGGTGAATACAATGTGAGGAACCGTATCAACTTGCGCATGTACAGCAATGTTTTTTACAATGTTAGCCGAAAAATAAAGAAACTTATATGGGTTTATCTTGTCGTCGGTTTCAAAAACTGCCTCGAATTGCATTTTTCCCAAAGGCATTTCTTCGGGAATCGAAAAACTAATTTTGGCAAAAGTACTATTTTTGGGCAATAAATTTGCGGATAAGTAGTCGATGCTTACAAAACGATTACTTTTTCGCGAAAAAAGTTTTATAGGTTTTTTACCAAAATTATAAATTTCCAACCGTAAAAGAGTGTCCGAACCCGTAGAAATATTACCGATATATGTTTCAAGGCTGTCAACAGCAAAAGCAAGTTTGCCGATGATGTAAGGATATTTTTGTAAAAATGCCGAGTCGGTTTGAGCCGGTAACACCTGCCACATAAAGCTAAAAATAACGGTTGCTATGCCTATAATAGTTTTCATATATTAAATAGATATTTTTCTAACACTTTGATATTCATTCCATTAAAATTACCTGAACTCATCATCAAAACGATGGTAGATGGCTTTGTTTTGGTTTTAATCCACTGTTTTAATTCAATATCACTATCAAAAACATATAAATCAGTACGCCCGAATGAGTGCCTAATTTGATCTTTATCAAGAGTTGCCATTTTTTTCATTTCAAGGGTGTGCCGGTTGAAATACACACAGGCAAAATCGGCTTTGTCCATTGATTCGGCATATTGGTCAATAAATCTGGCATTCAAGCTACTAAAGGTATGTAACTCAAAACACACAATGAGTGGTTGATCCACAAATTGTTCTTTTACCGCGTCAATGGTTGCACGAACTTTTGAAGGCGCATGAGCAAAATCAAAAAAAATTCTAAAATCGTCTTTACGCAAAACAAGGTCGAGCCTGTTGGCTGCCCCTGCAAAACTTCGAATAGCCGTATAAAATTCGGAATTGGAAATTCCCAATTCATCACATATCATCATGGCACCGTTGAGGTTTTGTAAGTTATGCCGGCCAAATACTTTTAATGTAATTGCTGTCTTGCCGTCGAAAACATTGGTTATTCCGCTTTTAATTTCGTATTTAGGAAGACCATAAGGAACTTTTTTAAGGTTTTTATCACTTTTTTCCACTATTGTCTTTACCTCATTATCAGTTTTGTTGTAGATTAATGTACCACCTTCTTCCGTTAAATCAACAAAGCGCGAAAACTGTTTTTTGTAATTGTCAAAGGTGGGGAAAACATTGATGTGGTCCCAAGCAATACCGCTAATTAAAGCAATGTGAGGATGGTACCAATGGAATTTTGGACGACGGTCAATCGGCGAACTTAAATATTCATCACCTTCGAAAACCATTAGCTGGGCATTGTTGCTAAGTCGCACCATTATATCAAAATTTTTTATTTGAGACCCTACAATATAGTCAAAATTTTTGTCATAAAATTTCAAAACATGCATCACCATCGCCGTAATGGTGGTTTTTCCATGACTACCACCGATAACAACCCGCTTTTTATTTTTTGAATGTTGGTACAAAAATTCAGGATACGAATAAATTTTCAGCCCGAGTTTTTGTGCCTGCAACAGTTCGGGATTGTTGCGGCGAGCATGCATACCGAGGATTATTACATCAAGTTTCGCGCTGATCTTTTCGGGATGCCACCCTTCTTGTTCCGGCAGCAAACCGTAATTCTTTAACCTGCCGAGCGATGGCTCGAAAATTTCATCATCCGAACCGCTTACCTCATGTCCGTTCTTTTTTAAAGCAATGGCCAAATTGTGCATAACCGCACCCCCTATGGCGATAAAATGTATCCTCATATTTTCATTTCAAAATAGTAATTTTCTTGTTTTTAATAAAAAATAAACAAAACTACAGTTTATGCCTTCATATCAGCACTTAAATAAGAAAAAACTTTTTTGTGGAAGATAGTGGTGGAATTTTGCTGAATTTTAAATGAAATGCAGAAAAAAAATTTTGAAACATGATTTTCTATCATTCTTGTAACTATTCAGCAGGGTTTTATTACTAAATATCAACGAAACTTTTTTAACCATGAAAATGTAAAAATTTCTTATTATGGACATAACAATCATAAATACAGTATTTTCATTCAAAAACGAAAATGGCAAATGTTTCCAACCAAAGTCATTATTCATCTCATCAAAAACCTTTTCGCTTGCTCCTCTGTGGTTGTATAACTCAATAACTTCTTTTTCGGAATTTTGCCAATCGTTGGTAAGTATTGAACGGTAAGTGTAAGCATCACCCGTAAATATATCTGTCTGATGATCATCCCGTTGCTCTCTCATTATTATTAGACGATATTTCCGGTCGGCAAAAA
>QIKE01000161.1 GCA_003232915.1 Bacteroidota bacterium
AATAGTAAGGCAAGTGCTTAGGATAATGCTCTTTAATTGACATGTGCAAATTTAAACGAATTTCTCAACTTGACCGAAGGGAATAAGCAGTCTTTTTTATTCAAAATACAGATGTTTTCCAATTCTTTTAAAACCAAGAGATTCCTCAAACTTATTTTACGCTTTTCAATACGTTTCAATACAATCTTTTTCGAGATGATATGTTTCTTAATAATTTGATAACATGACATTGCTGTCGGGGGAAATTAACATTTGTACAATTGCAGGTTTTTAATTTTTATTTTAATTTTTATTATGAGAAAAGTTTATGTTTTATTAGCATTTTGTTGGGTTGGCGGTATGTTTTTACCTAATAAGGTACAGGCTCATAACGATAGTCTTGTACGAAAACCAGAAAGTCTCCGTACTTTTAAAAAGAGCATCAGAGTTTCGGGGCAGTTTTATATAGCTGCCGATTACATTAAATCGGAAAGTTACGAAAACTTGGCCTATAATCTCCGTCGTTCGTACATCACCGTTCAATCGCAATTGGCGAAAAATTTGGATGTGCGTTACACTCAGGATCTGACCGTTGACGGTGCAGGCAGTGTCAAATTACGGATAAAATATTTATATATGAGATATCATTTACCCGACTTATGGATTTTTACAGGAAACCATATTAAATTTGGTGTGGAGCAAAGGCCTTGGCTTGATTTCGAAGAGCATATTGATGTTTATAGAGTTCAGGGGTCAATGTTCCTGGAACGTAGTAAACTGTTCAATTCATCCGGATTTGGCCTTGCTTTCGACGGTCTTCTCGGAGGGAAAATGAATAATGCTTACATACAAAAAGTTCATCCGAATTTACCAGGCCGTTATGGAAGCATTGCTTTGGGCTTATTTAATGGGGGCGGCTATCATAGTATTGAGCGAAACATTACAAAAAATTTTGAAGCGCGGGTAACTCTACGTCCTTTATCGGAAATTGTACCCGGAGTACTCATCTCGTGGCTGGGAATTTTCGGAACGGGAAATGTTCCCGAAAATCCCAATTTTGATTTGAATGCAATTATGGCTTCTTACGAATCGCAATATTTAACGGTTACAGCACAATACGAACAAGGGAGGGGTAACTCTTTCGGAACAATGAATGATAGTGCTTTTGTCGCTTTTTCTCATAGCGGATATTCTTTTTATGGCAATTTTAGAATACCCAAAACCACACTTGCTTTGTTAGCACGCTACGACAACTTTCTTCTGTCCGAAAATGTTCCACAAAAAACACAAAGGACTATTTTGGGTATCAGTTGGCGCTTTTTCAATAAAAATAGACTCGTTTTTACTTATCAATCGGAAAATTTTACTGAAAAACCGAAACGATATCAATACGACCTTGCTGTAGATATTTCGTTTTAAAACCAATTTTAGAACTCCTGACCCATATTTTTATTATCACTTATTTACAATGGCCGTCTCGTAAAAAGAAATAGTCTTAATTATGATAATTCAAATGGTTTTATAAAATATAAAATTTTGAATATCTGTTACTGGTTATTAAGATCACGGGGGATCAGTAGTTCTTTTGCATTTGAAACAACCTGTCAAAGAAATTCTTAAAAAATAAATAAAAAATATGTAACTATTCAGCCGGTTTTATGTAAATGTTTCGTTTGTTATTTGAAATCTTCTAAACGAATGCTGTAATACTTATATTAAGTAATATACGCAATATCAGCGAAGTAGAATTTTTCACACACCTTATAATGACTGAAATTCTATAACCTTTATTATATAATGTTTTTGTTGTCAACATTGTAGGCCGGCTGAGTGGTTATTAAAATATTTCTACCGATTACCGGATAGTTAATCCTTCATTTAAAATGCCATTGGTAAAAATATCACGAATCCTTTGGGGCGGTTTCAAACAATAGGTTTTTAGCCCTACATTGATCGCAGTGTCAATGTTTTCGTCTTTATCGTCGATAAACAGGGTCGTTTTGGGATTCAGATTATGCTGATAAATCACAAACTCGTAGATGTCTGTTTCGGGTTTAATAAGATGCAGATCGAACGAAAAGTAGGCTTTGTTAAACAGTTTATCGAATTCGCGATATCCAAAACGTAGTTGTAAATCACGTACATACAAATCGTAGTGAATTTCGTTGGAGTTACTCATCAAGTATATCGGATAGTATTTTTTTACTTCTTCTATCACTTCAATACGTTCGCGCGGAATATCATATAAAAGTGCATTCCATGCATCGTCAAGCTGTTGGTCGGTAGCGTCGAACTTTAAAAAAGACCGCATTTTTTTGCGAAAAACCTCCGGAGTATAAATGCCTTTTTCAAATTTTTTGATGATTCCTTCAATAAATTCCCGATTATCTAATTTGCCAAAATCTTTAACGCCAAGTTTGGCAAATTCTTTAACGGTTAATTGAGGATCAATATCAATAATTACACCACCAAAGTCAAAAATAATATTTTCTATTTTCATATTGTTAAAAGCATTTTGGACAAAAATACGGAAGATTACGGAATTTAAAAGGATAAGAAAAAAATTTCACAAACCTTAACATTTATTTCCAGTATTTGGTTTTCATCTGTCCGTTCTCAAAAATGGCATACGAAAATATGGAAATCCAGTCGCCAAGTATAATTAACTGTGCCTTACCGGTAATTTTTTCGTGTAACACAATATGCCTATGCCCAAAAATAAAAAAATCGACATTTGGAAAGTCTTTTGCTTTTTTCATAGCATATTGATAGAGCATTTCTCCGTTGACGTCATGTTTATCGGTTGTTCCTTTATTCTTTAAATCATTGGCCATTCGGCTTCGTTTCGAAAAAAAAAGTCCCATATGGATACCTATGTCGGGGTGTAACCAACGAAACAAAAATTGATTGATCTTAGCTTCAAAAACATATTTTAAAAATTTATAGCCTTTGTCGCCTGGGCCAAGTCCATCGCCGTGAGCAAGATAGAATTTTTTACCGTCAAATTCGAAAATTTCTGCTTTTCGATGCAGATGTATGCCAATTTCTTTTTTTAAATAGTCGAAAGCCCAAATGTCGTGGTTGCCTTTGAAAACATGAACGGGGATACCCGAATCGGTAATTTTTGCTAAAGTCCCTAACAAGCGTACATAACCTTTGGGAACAACGGTTTTATATTCGAACCAAAAATCGAAAATGTCGCCCATAATAAAAATGGCGCTGGCATCGGCACTGACAGTCTCAAGCCAATCAATAAATCTTTTTTCGCGTACGAGGCTCGTATCGTGATCGGGAATTCCAAAATGGAAATCGGAAGCAAAATATATCTTGTTCGTTGTCAAAATCCCGTAAGAAACAATAAAATTAAGTGTTACAAATCGGTTACCATATCTTTGATAATCTTAATTAACTTGGGGGCAACCTGTTCAACGGCAGCAATTACCTCCTGATGAGAGACTTCTATGATTTTGCCTTCGACACCAAGGTCGGAGATTACCGAAACGGCAAAAATACGCAATTTCATTTGTCGAGCCACAATAACTTCGGGAACAGTGGACATTCCTACTGCGTCGGCGCCAAGAATACGCATATATTTGTACTCGGAAGGTGTTTCGTAAGTAGGACCCGACCCGCCCGCATAAACACCCGTCTGATAATGTATGCCGTGGTGGCGTGCAATACGTTTGGCTTTGATGAGCAATGTTTCGTCGTAAGCTTTACTCATATCAACAAAACGAGGTCCTAATTCATCAAAATTTTTTCCCACAAGAGGATTGGGTAGCAAATTGATGTGATCGGTAATAAACATAAGGTCGCCAACTTCGAAATTGGGATTTACTCCACCGCTTGCATTAAAAACAAAAAGATATTCAATTCCAAGCAGTTTCAAAACCCTTACCGGAAAAGTAACTTCTTTCATTGAATATCCTTCGTAATAATGAAACCGACCCTGCATGGCTACAACGTTCACACCGTTTAGTTTTCCGAATAACAACCGACCCTTGTGGCCGTTGACAGTTGATACCGGAAATTGCGGAATATCTTTATAGGGAATTATTGTTTCTGCTTTGATATGCTCGCCTAAATCCCCCAAACCAGAGCCAAGAATGATTCCAACTAAGGGTGTGCTTCTAATTTTACTTTCTATAAAATCAACCGCTTCTTTTATTTTCCCTAACATATTTCCTAATTTGATCCGAAAAGTTTTTTTCGTCTGCACCATGAAATTTTACCTTTATTGGAAGGTAAAACAACGGCAAATCTTTCAGCAGGCGAAGGTAGGGAGAATTTATTAAACGCATGGCATCTTTTTCGGTAGTTACCATAATTTTTTTTGTAGTAAACTGGTCGTCAAATGTTTTCTTGATAAATTCAATGTCTTTTTTACGATAAACATAGTGGTCCGGAAAGTCGAGAGTTATCAGTTCGCTGCATTTGTCGCGCAAATATTCTTTCATAGGATATGGATTAGCAATACCCGAAAACATTATGATAATGGTATAACGCTTTTTCTTGTCGGGAGGATTGAAAATAGATTCGTTAAACGGAATCCATTCACCATAAGTTAAATAAGAAAAATAAAGATTTTGATGCCCCATAGGGTTAAGTTTTTCCCTGATACTTTTGTGTTCAATGGGGGAGAGCACTTTGTAGGTTTTTGAAACAATAATAATATCTGCACGTTTGGCTGCGTTGGTAACATCACGCAATGTCCCTACTGGAAATAAATAATCGTCCCGATAAAGATTCCGGTAATCAGTGAGCAAAATATTTATGCCAGGTTTTACATAACGGTGTTGGAAAGAATCATCAAGAAGAATGACATCAAGTTCTTTATCATTTGTCATCAGGTTTTCTATACCGCTAACTCTCTTGTTGTCAACTGATACAGTTACGTGTTTTGAAAATTTTCTCGAATATTGCAACGATTCGTCGCCTACATCTTCATAAGTGGAGTATTGATTGGTAATAACAAAACCTTTGGTTTTTCTACCATACCCTCTACTCAAAGTGGCCACTTTAAATTCGGGAGATAATAAACGGATGAGATATTCCACATGCGGTGTCTTGCCCGAACCGCCCATACTAAGATTTCCTACACCGATGACAGGCATACAAAATTCCTTCGTTTTTAATACTCCCAAATCAAACAGCCAATGTCTACACAAAACAGCCATTTTGTAAAGCAATGCTACTGGGAAAAGTACTATTCGCCACACTATTTTTTAATTGTAAAAATTTCCTATCCTTTTCTCTTTTAAAAAATTGTGTAATTTTATGAAAATTTTTAATACAAATGTACAGTTTCTTAAAAAAAACATTTTTTTAATTTTTAATTTGTAAAATATTGATAATGAAGTTAAAAACGTTGACAACTTATCTTGAAAAGATAGCACCTTTAAGTTTGCAGGAGGCGTATGACAATTCAGGATTGCTGATTGGAGATATTAATAAGGATATTTCCAAGGTACTTATTACTTTAGACGTGACAAAAGAAGTGATTATCGAAGCAACTGAAAATAGCTGTAATGTAATCATCGCACATCATCCGTTGATTTTTACAGGATTAAAACGGATTACTGGAAGCGATTCAGTGCAAAAGGTTGTTATTGAGGCCATTAAAAAAGATATTGCTATATATGCCATTCATACTAATCTTGATAATGTCTCAACGGGAGTAAATAAACGCCTTGCACTGAAACTCAATTTGCAAAATTATAAAACATTGGTACCGAAAAAAGGAAACTTAAAAAAAATTGTATGCTTTTGTCCCGATAATCATGTGAAAACCGTTCGTAATGCCATGTTTGCTGCCGGAGCCGGTTATATCGGCAACTATAGTAATTGCAGTTTTAATGCAAAAGGAACAGGCACCTTTAAAGCAGGTGAAAATACTAATCCATATGCCGGTGAACGCAATAAGCTGCACATTGAACTCGAAACACGTATCGAAATCATTGTACCTGAAACATTTGTAAGCGGAGTGGTTGGAGCAATGCTGCAAGTGCACCCTTACGAGGAGGTAGCTTATGACATTTATCCTCTCGAAAATGAATTTGGTGGTACCGGATCGGGTATGATAGGCGAAACGGAAGAAGAAACGGAGATTATGGATTTTTTACTTTATGTGAAAAAAATCCTCGAAGTTCAATTCGTTCGTCATAGCCGGTTAATTAACCGCAAGGTAAAAAAAGTCGCCGTGTGTGGCGGAAGTTGTAGTTTCCTGATCGAAAAGGCTTTTCGTGCAGGAGCCGACGTATTGATTACAGCTGATATAAAATACCACGATTTTTTTCTCCATCAGGGCGAAATGACAATAGTGGATGCAGGGCACTTTGAAACAGAACAATTTACAAGAGAATTATTGTATGATATTTTAAAAGAAAAATTTCCTACTTTTGCACTCCAAATTTCAAAGGTAAACACAAACGCTGTTTCTTATTTGTAGAAAACTGAAATGTAATATATTATGACAAAAACAAAAAACAACGCACAGATTGAACAGGAAGTTAGTGTAGAGCAAAAACTCATTGCTTTATATTCTCTTCAGCAAATCAATTCTCAAATTGATAAAATAAAAATTATCCGTGGCGAATTGCCTCTTGAGGTAGAAGACCTTGAAGATGAAATTGCCGGCCTTGAAACACGAATTTCTAATTTCGAATCGGAAAAAGAAAAAGAATTACAGTTTATTTCTGATCGCATAAGCGCCATAAAGGAAAGTAATGTACTCATTAAACGGTATAAAGACCAGCAAATGAATGTAAGAAATAATCGTGAATACGATTCGCTTACAAAAGAAAATGAGTTTCAAAACCTTGAAATCCAGTTGGCTGAGAAGAAAATTAAAGAGACAAAATCGAAAATAGAAAAACTCGAAAGCGATATCACGGTAGCCATAGAAAAACTGGAAGAAAGAAAGTTGGACCTTGCTGCCAAAAATGACGAATTGAAAGATATTGTTTCCGATACAGAAAAAGAAGAAGGATCTTTGATGAAAAAATCACAGGAAAATGAAAAATATATCGAAGATCGTTTGCTATACGCTTATAAACGTATTAGGACTAATGCTCATAACGGACTCGCTGTGGTACAGATAGAGAGGGATGCCTGTGGCGGATGTTTTAACAAAATTCCACCCCAACACCAGCTTGATATCAAATTGCATAAAAAAATTATTGTTTGCGAATATTGCGGACGTATCCTCGTTGACGATGCCATTGTGGAAGCCATTAAATCGGAAGGAAAAAAATAATTTCATCGCAACTTGAAAAACCACATCCTTTGGGCGTAGTAATGTTTTTGTTATGCCTTTTTGTTTGTTGACATAAATTTAATGATGAATGCCAATGAACAAATCACGATTTAAGAATTAAATTAAAACTTCAAGATTCTAAAACCGATATTCAAGAAAATATAAAATGCTGAAAAGCCACATATCGGAGCAAACCAAAGCCATCTTCTAAAAATGTGGATTATTTTCTTTAGATGAGGCGTTCATTTAATCCGGAATGAGGGTTGCTTCCCTGCTTTTTTTATAACAAAAACTAAAACATTAAAATTATTGTAACTATTCAGTCAGTTTATAATACTACATATCAACATGATACGATAAAATGGATTTAATAAAAATTCAAATATCTTTCATAATAAAATCTTATTTCATTGATATTCTGTAGGTAACATTTTGTTGCAATTTGGTTTAAAAATATTAATGCTGCAATATTCAATGTGTTAACTATGTCATTTCGACTGAATAGCTACAAATTATTTACCGCTAAACCAGCATTATCACTATTTTTACCGAATGATTGTAATAGCACATCGTGGCGCAACCGGCAAAACCGTTGAAAATACTCTGGGGGCTTTCGAAAAAGCTCTAAAGGTTAATGCACAGATGATAGAACTTGATGTTCATGCCTGTAAGTCGGGTGAACTTGTTGTGATGCACAATTTTAATGTAAAACGTTCAACCAATGGTAAAGGAAAAATCAATAAGCTGAATTGGAACGAGTTGAGTGAACTCCTTATTGGAAACCACGAACATATCCCGCTCTTGTCTGAAACCCTTGATTTGATTAACGCCAAAGCTAAATTGAACATCGAAATAAAAGGGAAACACACCGCAAAAAACCTAACAGTACTGCTTAAAGATGCTGTTAATCGTTTAAATTGGCAGTATTCCGATTTTCTTATTTCGTCCTTCGATCATCGTCAATTAAAAGAGTTTCATCATCTGCTACCCGAAATTCCTATCGGGATTTTGTTTTCTGGCTCTCCACGTCTCGACGACAAATTTCTAAACTTTTTTAATCCTTTTTCTATTAATGTCAACATAAAGTTTGTTTCTAAAGCAGTTGTCGAAGCCGTTCATCGTAAATCTTTGAAAATATATGTTTACACAATAAACAAACCTGCCGAAATCCTCAATATGAAACAATTAGGAGTAGACGGTATTTTTACCGATTTTTATGAAAAAGCAGTTGAACTGTTGAAAAAAACCTAAGGGTTTTTGGGCCAATGTCATTTCGTTGAGCAAATATCCGGCACTTCTATTTTTACAAAGATAAAAATAAAATACCTGATTTCAAGTGAGATGTTGCAAAAAACAGCCGTATCGAACATCAAATTGCGCATAGTTCTTTCCCAATAACAATCGAAATTAACACCAACAAGATTATCACTGGCATCAAAAACGGTACTTCCCGAATTTCCACCTCTGGTGGGATTGTCGGCAACAAAACAAAGATGCAAGCTTCCGGCAGCGGGCATACCGTCCAAAATCTTTCTTTTGATAAAGCTCGTCAAACGTGGCTCTACAACATAATTGTAAATGTTGGAGGTTTCCTTTTTTCATCACACCTTTTAAAATAGTGTAAAGAAGATATTCGACAACATCGGCAGGCGTATAACTTTTTGCCCTTGCGTAAGTTACCCGTAAAGTAAAATTGGCGCAGTGATAGAAACGTTTGTTGGATTCCATTTCCATTTGCGCTTTCATATAAATACGCATCAAACTATCAATAAGTAATCCATCGCCAATTTAAATGGTTCTACTGTGGAGATACGTTGTGAAACACCGGTAAAAGTTATCCGTGTTTTTGTTTTGTAGCATGATTATGGCTGAGTAAATTTTGAAAACGTTTTCGTTTTTTTTATTATGGCGGGCGGGCGGGCTTTCCGTTATAGTCCTCGCCCCAAAAACCTTTTCGGCTATTGCGTAAGCAGTGTCTTCCTGCCGTCAGCCCTGCCTACGCAAGCCTCAATAGGTTTTGGTGCTGCGGGCTACCACTCCAATCCCTGCCGCAAACCCAACCCTTACTGCCTTCGTCGCCTTATGCAGTATTATCTTGCTGCGGGTAGTATACATTAAATCCGCTATACTGCCTCGTAAAGTTGTTGATACGTTCTCTGTAGTTACCGAACACAAACTAACTCAAGCACACACATTTGCCTAAACCTCCCACAGGAGAAACAACTCCTACTGTAAATATCTCATAGCAGGTCATTCTCCCACCCCTTCATCATACACAATTTACTTTCCATAATTCGTTGTCATCCAACTTCAAACATCGAACTTCAAACAGCCATATTTGTTTCTTGAAAATTATTTCTTATTAATGTTAAACACGCTTTTCCCTTCTTTAAAATTTTTCAAACCTTTGTCAAGAAATTTCACAAACGCATCTATGTTAAGGTTGTAGGCTCGTGGTTGCACAAGTACATCGCCATGTGTACCCATTAACACATAAAATGGTTGCGCATTAACCCCAAATTTGGAAATTTGGAAATCAGCAAATTTTTTGCCGATGGTTTTTTTAATTCTTCCGTCGTAGGTTGATTTAACCCATTCATCTTTAGGAAGTTTATATTTATCGTCAACATAAAGAGCCACAACTATATAATCATTTCTCAAACGTTTCAACACTTTAGGATCAGCCCATACAACGGCTTCCATTTCGCGACAGTTGACACAACCGTGACCCGTAAAGTCAATAAACAGCGGTTTGTTTAGTTCTTTGGCACAAGCCAATGCTTGCTTGTAGTCGAAATAGCCTTCGAGTCCTTGAGGAAGGCTGAGAAACTCGTGATATTTGGGCGTTCCGCATATTTCTTTGTTTTCACCCGCAGTTCCAAAGTTAGCAAAGGTTTTTAAATTTTCGCGGACGATTTTATTCATATCGAAATCAATGGTCGACTGTGGCGGAAGATATCCCGAAAGTATTTTTAAAGGGGCGCCAAACATACCCGGAATCATATAAACGACAAAGGCGAAAGTAATAATGGACAACACTAACCGAGGAACCGTAATGTAAGGAACATCGGGGTCGTGGACAAATTTTAGTTTTCCAAGCAAATACAATCCCATCAAGAAAAAAATTACCACCCATAAAGCAATATATACCTCACGGTCGAGGATATGCCAATGATAAGTTTGGTCGGCAATGCTTAGAAATTTTAGCCCGAGTGCCAGTTCAAGAAAACCCAATACAACTTTTACCGAATTAAGCCATCCTCCCGATTTTGGCAAACCTGCTAACCACGATGGGAAAAATGCAAACAAAGTGAAGGGCATCGCAAAGGCCAGCGAAAAACCCAACATTCCGATAATAGGTTTGAGAATTTCGCCACCTGCCGACTCAACCAAAATTGTTCCTACAATGGGACCGGTACAACTAAACGACACCAACACTAGCGTAAGTGCCATAAATAAAGGTCCGAGAAATCCCCCGTTATCAGCTTTTTGTTCCGTTTTGTTTACCATCCAATGTGGCAAGGTAATTTCGAACATCCCAAAAAATGAAAATGCAAAAATGGTGAAAATAAGGAAAAACAAAATATTTGGCAACCAGTGAGTACTTATCCAGTTGGCAATGTTGGGACCGGCAATTACCGCCAAAACAGAACCGATAAAAGTATAAACAAGAATAATGCTTAATCCGTAAAATAAAGCCTGTATTTTGCCCTTGGCTTTTTCCTCATCCTCCCTCATAAAAAACGAAACCGTCATCGGTATCATAGGAAAAACACAGGGCGTTACAATGGCGATGAGTCCGCCGAGAAACGATAACAAAAAAAATGCCCATAAACTTTTTTTATTGCCTGTGATGTCAATACCTTGATGTCGAGTGTCGGAAACAGTAGTAACCGTTGTTACTGCTTTTTTGTCTTGTTTGCCACCGGTTTCCGCAAGTGCAACATCTTTTTTTCCGTTAAAATGAAAATCGTAATCTGTATATAATGCCACACAACCTACATCGTTGCAACTCATATACGATATTTCGCCCGTTACCGGAATTTCTTTTTTATCTGATTTAAGTTTGATACTTTGTTTGAAAACCGCGTTGTTGTTGAAAAAGCCGATTTCCATCTCAAATACTTTATCGTATTTTTCAACGGGTTTCGTAACCTCAACGGTATTGCCTACTAGCTCGTAACTTGACGATTTTTGAAAGTCGAAAACAGTGGGTAATGGCCCGTTTTCGGGAATATGCATCGAGTAAAGATGATACCCTTTGTCAATATGAGCTTTGAAATAAAGATCGAAAGTTTTTGATCCCGTTTTTTTCGCGATAAAATCCCACTTTACAGGTTCAAGAATCTTGCTTTCTTTTTTTTTGCCAAGATCCGATTTCAATCTAAATGTATAATTAACATCTTGAGGTGGTAAGCACTGTTTATCGTTGCACGACATATATTCCAGCGATCCCTTTACTGTAGTTTCACCCGCTACAAGAAGTTTTACTCTTTGCTGAAACACAGCTGTATCTGCGAAATACTTTAAGGTCATATCGAAGTTTGAATCGTATTCTTCGATGATTTTGCTTTTTTCGGCAACTTTTCCTTCAAGTTCGTAATCTTTGCTTTTTTCAAAAGTAAAAGTCGTCGCAGGCGGCGACATAGGAATGTCTTGCGAATATAAATGCCATTGTGGGTCAATGTGGGCGGTAAATGTAAGCATGTATTCGCTGCCATTAATTTTCTCGGACGAAAATTGCCATTTTACAGGCTCAAGAATCTGTGCCTGCATCCCCAAAACTGAGGCTAAAAGGGCAAAGATCAACAACAATCTGTATTTCATATATATCGTTCTTTTTTTATTTTCTAAAATTATCCGTCAAAAATAGTTATTCGCAAATTATAATTATAAAAAGATGTAAAACAAGAAATTCTTCTGAGCTTGCGATATTTTTCCTGACAACCTCTTACAATACGATGTTGCACCTTTTAAATTGTTCAAACAGACGGGCAAAAATCAAAATACTTACAAACAAAAGCTTGCTTTAGCAATATTAACAGCAAAATAACATTGGTGCGATAATATTTTGCTTTGCTTCGAAAGTATAATACACTTTATTATAGTGGCGAGTGGGCTTTCCGTTGTAGTAAAGGACACACTGCACTGTTTATTTACTGCAACCGCAATAGGCTTTATTGTTTCAGGTTAACTACACCATTCTTAGCCTCACCAATTTCTACAAACTATCCCCTACCCCACGCCACCGTCAATAGAATAACCCTCGCATGGTCATTTGCCATTGAAAGCCTATTACCCTTAATTACAACTATTTAGCATATTATCACAAATTACGGAACAGTAAAATCACATTTTCCTCATCCTTTAAAACATATCATTATTTATTGTACGATTTTGGCTAATTTGCAGTATAAAACTTTTTCCAATGATATTTTTTATATTTTTGAGAATTCTGAACCAAAAAATTATTGCTTATGACATTCAAAATATTTACAATTTTCTTGCTGACTTTTCTTTCGACTTTTTATACGATTGCCGGAAACGAACGTGACAGCACAAAACAAAAAGTTTCGGAAGGGAAGAAAGGATTGAATTTTGGAGTTTTACCTACAATTACTTACAATTCGGATTTGGGCTTTCAGTATGGAGCTTTGCTTGATTTATATAATTATGGCAACGGGAAAATTTACCCGAAATATTACGAACGCTATTATTTCGAATGGTCGCGTTTTACAAAAGGATCGGGAATCAACAATTTTTCTTTCGAGTCGAATCGTCTTTTACCCGGACATACTATTTTCTTTGACGTGATGTATCGTCCTGACGATCAGTATGATTTCTTGGGATACAATGGTTATGACGCTGTGTATAACGCTTCGTGGGAAAATAAAAATTCGCCCGATTATCGTACGCGGATGTTTTATAAAAATCAAACCAAGATGTTGAAAATCAAACTCGACGTTTTGAATCCTATTAACAAAAATTTGAATTGGGTTGCAGGATTTATTTTCTATAACATTAACGTTCATTCCGTTGACATCAACAAATTTAATAAAGGTAAAAAGGACGAGGATAAACTACCCTCAGTAGCAGATCAGCCCGGTTTGTACGACCGTTATGTAACTTGGGGAATTATTCCAAAAGACCAAATCAACGGTGGCTCGCTTCTCGGTATCAAAATAGGTATGATGTACGATACGCGCAACAACTGGACAAATGCCACCAAAGGAATTTGGAGCGAATTTGTGTTGATGTATGTTCCTCCATTTATTGGTAGTGCCAAAGCCAATTATCTTAAGATGAGTATTATCCATCGCCAATATTTCACCATTATCAATAATCGTTTGTCCTTTGTTTACCGCATAGGCTATCAAGGTGTTTTGTTTGGCGAAGAACCTTATTATGCTATGCCTTATATGATTAACATTACAAATAAAAATTCGATGGAAACTGGTCTTGGTGGTAGCAAAACCCTCAGAGGTATTCGCCGTAATCGTGTTAATGGCAAAGGAAAAGCATGGTTGAATGCCGAATTTCGTTTGCGTTTTCTTAATTTCGACTTCATTCGTCAACATTTTTATCTCGCTACCAACATCTTTACCGATATGGGAATGATTGTACAAAAAGCCCCTATTGAAGAAAGATTCAACAAAATAAAATCTCAACACCCGTTGACCGACACCGAATTTTGGGGCGCCAATTTCAAAGAAACCGATTATTTCAACTTCGATAGTGAAAAGCCTCACATATCCTATGGTATAGGCTTACGTGTGGGAATGAACGAAAACTTTGTGGTAAGCTTCGACTATGGACGTGCCTTGAATCATCAGGATGGAATTTCAAGATTTTATATGGGTTTGGGATACTTATTTTAAACAAAATACTGCATTTTGTAAATCACTCCTGAACTTTAGAGGCTTTTTTATTTTATATTCTTGATGTTCATAAGTTTTTTTTTGCTTTTTCATCTACGAGTGCTTATATTTACATATATAAAGTGCATTTACTTTTTTTAAAATTTGTTTTTATGTGTTTATAATTTTGTAACTAATTTGTTTTTAATATTTTAAGTTTGTTGCAAAACACTAAGAAAGTTAAAATTTCATCTACATGCTCTACAGCAATACTCTTATGTGCTTAACGTTTCTTTTTACTCAGGTTCAACATTTTAAATTCACACATTCAAAAATACTTCTTAAATCGTTAATCGGTGTTCGATATTCAATAGTTTAAAATTTGTGCAGGATAATATTTTGTGTCTTGCAAAGGAAGTCATTCCCTTGTGTGTTTTAAATCAATCTTGAATGTTTCATTCATGCTTTAATGAAGTGGCCGGACTTTGACCGATACTTTTTATCGAACGAAGCAAAACAATAACCATAGCGATGAGCAGTATTAGTGCAATGCCGAAAACAAAATACCAAATATTAATATCAATATGATAAGCAAAACTTTTTATCCATTTATTCATCAATAAATATACAATAGGTGAAGTAATTAGACCGGCTATCAGTACCAGTTTCAGGTAGTTGCCGGCTATCATCAGTGCGATTCCGCTTTCGGAGCCGCCGAGTATTTTTCTGATGCCGATTTCTTTTGTTCGTTGTTCTAAAAGAAAAGAAGTGAGGCCGTAAAGCCCGAGAACGGAGATGAATAGAAGAAAAAATGTAAAATAAATAAATAACGACAATAGGTTTTCTTCACTATGATACAGACTTTCTAGTTTTTTATTGAGAAAAGTATAGTGCATTCCATAGCCTTTATTAAACTTATTCCACATATTTTGGATAAAACTAAGTGCTTCTTGTTTTTTGTGGGGTTTTATACGAACTATAATGTACCGGATAAACCTTGGCCTGAGCATAAAAACAAGTGGTTCTACCGGTTCGTGAAGCGAAGAAAAATTGAAGTTCTTTACTAGCCCGATTATCCTTCCTTTTTCTGAAAAATCAGAATTCAACATTACATTCAGGGGGGCTTTTATGTTGAGGAACTTGGCTGCCGCTTCATTAATAATATAATTACGTGTGGTGTCGTCTTTCGCGTTTTCGGAAAAAAAACGTCCTTGTACCAGTGGAATGTGTAACAGTTGAAAAAACCCAGGACCTATAATAAAATTACTTAAAGCAAAAGTTTTATGATTAGCGCTGTCGCCAACCGTAAACATCGATTTTCCTGATGTATATCCTGGAAAATTGGCTGTGCCGATTACCATTTTTATCGCATCACTGCTTTGGAGCGTTTTCATAAAAACTTTTGCCCTTAGTTTGAAAGTGGTGTCGGAAGGTGTGTTGATTATCAAAACATTGTTTTTGTCGAAGCCAAGATTTTGATTTTTTATAAAATGTATTTGGGAATAAATTATCGAAGTGGACACAATCATCCCTATTGCCACAATATATTGTACGGTTACTAACCATTTGCGTAAATTTCCAGCAAGGAATTCTTTCTGCTGGTTTGTACTCAGAAAAAAAGTATTGCCTTTGAGTACATTTACGGGTTGAAACGAGCTGATGACAAAAGCTGGCAGACTACCGCTGATAACAGAAAGTAGCAACATCAATATTATCAAACCTAAACCAAAAAACAAGCCGCTACCGGTAAACAAACTGCCCACAAGTGTTAAATTTTTGCCTACCAAAGAGTTAAATTGAGGCATAAGAATCTCAACCAAACTCAAAGCAATAAGAAAAGCCGTTATCGTGAGCAAAAACGACTCGCTTATGTATTGCCACATCAGTTGTTTTCGTGAGGCCCCCAGCACTTTTCTCACACCTATTTCCTTAGCCCGTTGTATAGAACGGGCAGTGGCCATATTAATGTAATTGATGGAAGCCGTAAGTAGTATAAACAAAGCAATAAATCCGAAAATATATAAATATGATTTTTTTACATTAGTATTGCTGTCATAAAGCTTTCCGGTACTGAAATGAACTGTGCTTATCGGTTCGAAATTGAGGTGAATATGACCGCTGATTTTGAGGTTTTCCTTTTTCACATACGAAGCCAACTCTTTTTCTACAAATTTGTTAACTCTTTGTGTGAAAGAATGAATGGAAACCGTATCGTCAAGCAAAACGTATGTATAGCAATTCATCCAAAACCAATTGGTGTTTAACTGATTAAGGCTTGCCGAGTCGAAAGAATTCACCGAAATAACTCCGTCGAAATTCAAATGCGACGGACGGCCACGTTTATCGAAAACACCGGTAACGGTATATTCGCGAAGGCCAGTTTTCACTTTTTTATCCAAAGCTCGTGTATCGCCGAAAATCCGGTGAGAGGTTTCGTACGAGAGTACCAAACTTCGGGGTTTTACAAGTGCCGAATCGGGGTTTCCTTCTAAAAAATTGTAATCGAAAATTTTAAAAACGTTTTTGTCTCCAATTGTAATATCCTGAACATCGTAAACTTTGCTATCGTATTTCACGGTTGTAACTGCATTTTTGTCAGAAGGATCGGTAAAAAATAAGCGTGTGGTTCGCTTCACTTCAGGAAAATTGTCCTTTAGCTTTTCTGCTAAAAGAAAAGGAGTAATAGCAATATTTTCACCTTTCGATTCAACGGCATATTGTTGAGTAACACGGTATAAGTGCTTATAATTTTTCCAACTTTTGTCGTAGCTCAGTTCGCTTTGTATGTATAAATAAATGAAAACAAAAACGGTAATCCCCAAAGTTAACCCTACAAGGTTGAGTAGCGCATAAGTTTTTTGCCTAATCAATAATCGAAAACCTGTTTTGAAATAGTTAAAAAGCATAGGGCATCGCGTTTAAACGAGGAAATTCAAGTTTTCGTTAATTATTTGTCCGTCGAATAAATGTATGACTCGGCGGCTATAGTTGGCATCGCGCTGCGAATGCGTAACCATAACAATAGTCATCCCCTTTTTGTTTAGTCTGCTTAAGAGATTCATCACCTCTTCGCCGTGTGTAGAGTCGAGATTGCCGGTAGGCTCGTCGGTGAGCAAAAGTGATGGCCCCGCTACCACAGCACGTGCCACGGCAACCCTTTGTTGTTGTCCTCCCGACAGTTGTATCGGAAACAAATCTTTACGATGTGTGATTTCAAGTTGTTCGACAACTTCTTGAACTTTTTTACGTCGTTCGGCTTTTTTTATACCGAGATATATGAGTGGCAGTTCTATGTTTTCCCAAACCGTAAGTTCATCAATTAGGTTGAAATTTTGAAACACAAAACCGATATTTCTTTTTCTTAACTCAGTTTTTTGTTTCTCGTTAAGCGACAATACGTTTTGACCCATAAAATGATATGTTCCCTCCGTGGGTCTGTCAATCATTCCCAACAAATTCAGCAAAGTTGATTTGCCACAACCAGAAGGCCCCATAACAGCAATAAAATCACCTTGTTCAACCACTAAATCAATTCCTATCAGTGCAATAGTTTCGATGTCTCCTGTTTTAAATACTTTTTTTAATCCTTCGGTTTCTATCATTCTTATTGCTTTAAGATTCATAAGTTGAAAACTTTTTTTTTCATTGATCAACAGTAAGACAACTCCCCCGTAGCTTTTCACGCAACAAGCCATCACTCCTTCACTCCTTCCGCTCCCTCACTTCATTTCTCCCAATTCTGTGCCAATTAATATAACTCCTTAAAAAGGCGAAAGATGCAAAATATTTTTAACATATTGTAACTTTTTGTGTCCGAAATCGTCCATATCTTTGTACAGGTTTGAACAAACTAGTAAAAAGGATTTATTTCTTCATAAAATATGTATTATAAATTGTTATCTTCAAGTCAAAAAAAAAATGAAACATCCAAGATAAACAAGTTTGATACGCAGAGGAATTATTAAATAACGCCGGAAACAAATGAATTTATATGTGCATTGGCGGCTAAAGTGTTGCACGCATATTCAATGATATAGATAAATTTAAACACATGAAACATCCATGATTGGTTTTAAACACACAAGGGAATGATTGTCAAAGCCCCGTAGGGGCGTAACATTAATAGCCACAGGTGTTAAACCAATGGCATAGTCGTTTTGGCGGGATTTTTGTTTTTTTGACAAAAATCGTGACAAAACTAAGATACGGACAAGCAGTTAATTACAAAATTATAAACATATGAAACATTCATGGCGGCAAACCGACACACCCTGTACGTTGCACTACAGGGCAGACAGAAGAATGATTATAAAAGCCCCGTAGGGGCGTAATATTAGTAA
>QIKE01000108.1 GCA_003232915.1 Bacteroidota bacterium
AAAAACCGAAAAAAATCTCCAAAAATTGCAAAATATTTTTTCTTCCGAATCTGACAAATTTCAAAAATCGGGCGTTTTCTTGCTGACACTAATTCATTGTCTATCGAATTACTAAGACCTGAACTGTCAAACATCTTATCCACAAAAGAAATTCCTGAAAAAGGATTGACGTCGCCAACTAATTTTTGTACTTTTATGCTCATAATTTTATCCTTAGTTTGTTTTATGCCAAAAAATAAGTGATGAAATTACACGGTCAAATAGCTGTGTAAATTATTTTTACACAGCTATTTGACCTGCTTTATCAATAACTTAGTTGCGGATGTAAGGTACAATATAACTTTTTTAAGATGTTTCGAGGTTCCATCTTATATTTTCAAGTTGCGTTAACAGCATTGATGAAAAATGGGATGGCAGCTATCATTGCCAATTGGCAGCAGAAGGTGTTTACTTTTGGGTAGTCCATTTTGGGCACGTACGAAAGGTATGGTAAATTAAACATCGAATATTACAGGATAGTGTAACGCTGGTTCGTTAATAACGATTCACTTTATCTCGACATATCTACTTTCTTTTAGTGCTTTTTCTTTCGACATTCTGATACTCGTGTTCAACTCGAATCCGATAAGGATGATAATAGCATTGTAATAAATCCAAACCATCATAATAATCAGCGAACCGATAGAACCGTAAAGGAGGTTGTAACGTGAAAAGTTTTCAAAATACATTTTGATTAATAAGCCACCCACGATAAACAATACGGTTGAAAGTATTGATCCCGGAGAAATAAAATGGTACTTTTTTATTTTGGGTTTTTTTAATTGTCCGAAATAATATAATATAGATACGTTAAAAAGGGTGTTGAATGCAATAATAATCCAACGTAAAAGTTGGAATAGGTAGATGGAAATCTGATTGTCGAATACTTTATGCTGAGCAAGCAAATTGATGGTTAGCTGGCCGAAACCAAGCAAGGTAAAAGAAATGATTATCTGCACCGAGAGTACGATCATCAGAAAAAAGGCAACGATTTTTTGTTTCCACCAAGGACGCGATTCTGGGCGATGATAACTTTGATTAAAACCTTCGATAATAGAATCGACGCCATTGGTAGCAAAATATATCGCCATAAAAAAACCGGCTGAAAGTAAACCTTGTTGCGGGCGACTCACAATTCCGATAATGGTATCTTTGGCCATTTCGTATATGTTCGATGGGATAACTTCTTGTAACAAATCAAGCAAATACACCTGATATTGGTTGTCGGTAACAAAGGGAACAAGTGTAAAAAGAAAAAGTACAAACGGTATAAGAGCAAGAAAAAAGTTATAGGCGATGGCAGCAGCTCTATAGGTTATAACTCCGTTGAACAAACCTTTGAAAAAGAATACCATTACATCGTAAAAGGGCATATCGTCGAAACCCGGCAATACCACTATACGTAAGATGTTAATAGTATTCATTTTACATTCCCGAAAAAATCGCATTATATTCAATAGCTTGTCTTTAGAAAGATTTTTTTGTTAAACAGCCTTTAAGCTGATGTCAAGACTTTTGATTTGATGTGTTAAAGCACCCACCGAAACAAAATCGACCCCCGTTTCGGCGTATTCACGAATATTTTCAAAGTTAATACCTCCCGAGGCTTCTGTTTCAAATTGTTTGTCAATAATTTTTATTGCAGTGAAGAGGTCGTCAGGACTAAAATTATCGAGCATAATTCTATGAACACTACCAAGTTGCAGTACCTGATATAATTCGTTAAAATTTCGTACTTCAATTTCAATTTTCAGATTTTTTCTTATTCTTTCAAGGTAAGTTTGAGTTGCTTTTATAGCCGGTTTTATCCCTCCCGCAAAATCCACATGATTGTCTTTTATCATAATCATGTCATACAGGCCAAAGCGATGGTTGTATCCACCGCCTGCTTTTACCGCCATTTTTTCGATTATACGATTGCAGGGAGTTGTTTTGCGTGTGTCGAGTATTTTAGTGTTCAACCCGTCTAATTTTGTTACTAGCTTGTGTGTAAAAGTTGCAATGCCACTCATACGCTGAATAAAGTTCAAGGCGGTACGTTCGGCAGTAAGCAACGACTGCGATTTCCCAGATATCGCCATTAGCACGTCTCCGTTTTTGATAGATCTGCCATCACTTGTTTTTAGAGTAATTGCCAAATTGCTATCAACTTCCTTGAAAACCAATGCCGCTACTTTTGCCCCCGCTATTATCCCGTTTTGTTTTGCTATCATCAGTACTTCACCCATTGCATTTTCGGGGACGACGGCCAGTGTGGTATGGTCGCCATCGCCAACATCTTCTTGCAACGCCAGCGTAATTACTTGTTTTATATCCATCCTTTTATCGAATTTCTAACTGCTGAATAATGTATTTTTTTCCGGTATTTTTAAACAAAAAATATATTATACGATTTTTATTTCCGGTGTTAATATTTCCAATAATAAAATAATTATTGTCGGTTGTTCCTTCTTTTTTCAGTTTGAAATTCGCAGGCTTTTCTTTTTTCATAAAATCTTTCAAAAGACTTTTGGCTTTCATAGTATTGGTAACACCCCGGAAACCCGGCAATGTAAGATCAAGATATCCCTCGAAATACTTTGAAATTACCTCAACGTTTCCCGTGTGTATAAACGAAAACACATCGGTTTTTATACGGCTGGTTTCCTGTGCCGATGACATCAACGCTAAGCCGGGAAACAATAGAAACAAAAAAAGTAAAATCCTTTTCATTGTCAAATTATTTTATTCAAAAATACGCATTCCTTATTTTTATTAGACGAAAAATTTATTGAAAAAAGTGTTTAGAAAAATATTTCCCTTTCAACTTATTTATATTATTTTTGGCAAAAATAAAGATTTAATCGGCATGAAAAATATCTTTTCTGTAGTACGAACGTTTATAACCATTATACTTTTATCAATTTTTATCTTGGTATCTTGTGACGATTCGAAACCTACAGATACAAAAAAGTTCAACAGTAAACTCGGGAAATTTAACAGAACTATTCGCAATGTAGATAAAACCATGGATTTGATGGATACTATGCAGCAAGAAATTGATAAAGTGGAAAACAACCTTGCGCTTGGCAAAATTGATGAAAAAGAAGCGCGTCGGAAATTAGAATTTATAAATAATACTTATGGAAGAAAAATTGCTAAGTCTTCTAATTATCATCCTGCAAATGGTTTGCCACAGTGGGCTAAAAATTTGGGCTTGACCGAACCACAGGGTTTGGTTCTTGATAAAGATTTTTCACAAATTACTTCCGAAAACAATTCGGTGGAAGGATACAACTCAATTACTTTAGTTTATAATGGCAAATACAAAAAAGCAATGGAACAAGCTGCTTTGATAGCCAAAAAAGCACATATCCCGCTAACCAAAGAATACCGGAATGCGAGGGAACTGGAGAAAAAATACGGCGATATGATTTTAAAAGGGGCAATTTATATGAATTTCGAACTTGGTAAAAAAGATAACCCGAGATATAATATTGCCATTACGATCGACGAAGACGGTACATTGACTATTAGCGCTATTGATACACAAAAACTGTCGGAGTTTATGGGAAAAAAAGCAAGCACAAATTAAAATACATCTTGATAATGAATGTTGTAGTCACAGGAGCCAGTAGGGGTATTGGATTTTCCATTGCAAAAAAGATGCTTACTGAAGGGCATCGGGTAATTGCTATTGCACGTTCCGAAACCAATCTTAATAAATTAAAAGTGTTTACAGCAAGAGATAAAGAAGCTCTTTATGTTTTTCCCTTTGATTTGTCGAATGGCCATTTTAAAAACACACTGTTTCCTTTTGTCAGTGAAAAATTTAACCGAATTGACATTGTTATTAATAATGCCGGTTTACTCATTAGCAAAGCTTTTACCGAGCTTACAGACGAGGATTTTGACAATCTGTTTTTTGTGAACGTAAAAAGTGCATTTAAAATTATTCGAGATTTGTATCCGTTATTTGGCAAGGATACTCATATCGTAAATATTATAAGTATGGGCGGCTTTCAGGGAAGTGCGAAATTTCACGGGCTATCGCTCTATAGTGCTGCAAAAGGGGCAGTAGCAATACTAACTGAAAGCCTTGCAGAGGAATTTAAAGAAAAAGAGATAAAAGTCAATGCGCTTGCGCTCGGTGCCGTGCAAACCGAAATGCTTGCCCAAGCTTTCCCCAACTATAAAGCCCCGATTACATCATCTAAAATAGCCGAATTTATTGTCGATTTTGCCCTCAAAGGTCATCGCTTCTTCAATGGAAAAATATTGCCTGTTTCTTCAACCACTCCATAGAAAAACCCAAAAATTTTGTTTATAGATTTATAATATGTATAACAAATTTATCAATTTCACCGTGGTGCATATTCCGTTTTTAATATATGAAGTCTACCTTATGGGTGAGTATAATAAATAGTGCCATCAAATCAGACAACCTATAGTTAGAGGCATGCGAAGTTTTGAGTAGGGGGTTTTAGGGTAAATGATTCGTCTTCAAAGCGAGCGTAACGAAGAAATTGGCATTTTCTAACAAGTAATAAAAAAAAGAAAGAGGAGGTAGCCATTTAATAGTTAACCGTTAGTAAAATCAGGCAGGATCTACTTCACTCTATTATTTTATGCCAACGCGAACCATACAAAACCGTAAGGTTTCAGTTCAAAAGCCCAAGATTCTTTGTTGTAGGCAAATCCCTTGAGATTAATAACAAACAAATGATGTTCGGTAAAAGGATTTTTTAAAGAAATGCAATTGTCTGTGAGGTTGTTCACTACAAACAATGTTTCGCCTTGGTAGGTGCGGGTAAAAGCCAAAGCACCGTCTTGTATTTGGTTATTGAAGTTAGAGATGTCAACAAAATCGGTAGTTCCTCTGCCGAAAGCTGGGTATTTTTTTCGTGTGTTCAACAGCGAGCGGATAAGCTGAAAAATTTGCGAGTGGAAATTTTCGGGATTTTTCAAATCGACTTCCAATTGTTTCCAATCAATACGGCCACGTACTAAAAAGCGTGTATCGTCTTTACCTGTCAGTTTTATTTGCTCTCTGTAATACGCTTCGTCATTAGGTTTGCCAAATTCGTCGCCATAGTACACCACAGGGCTACCGGTGAGGGTGAGCATCAGCGAATAAGCCAGCCCTATTTTTCGTGCATCGTGTTGCATAAGTTCCGAAAGGCGTGCCGAAATACCTTCACCTATACGGAAATCCCATTCCGGTTTAAGGCAATAGTTTTCGTGGATATACTTGCGGTCGGCTTCCGAAACATAAACCAGTTCAAGACTTAGCTCATCGTGTACCCTCAAAAAAGTAAGCCACTGACTGTTTAATGGTATTTCGGGTGTAACCTGAGGACTAAGTGTGTGTTTTATAGGTTGGCTGCTACCCATAGCTATCGACTTAAACATCATTGGCATCAGCGGAAAGTGATAAGCGGCATGACATTCGTCGCCATTGCCCATATATTTCACCACCTCTTTGGGCTTTTGGCAAGCTTCTGCAAGTAACAAAGTTCCGGGATTTACATAATCAAGTATTGCCCTGAAAAATTTTACTATGGTGTGCGTTTTAGACCGGTTTTCGCAAGATGTCCCTTTTTCTTTCCATAAATAAGGAATGGCATCAGCCCTAAAACCGTCAATGCCAATACTTTGCCAATAAAGCAAATTGTCAGCCATATTTATTAATACTTGCGGATTTTTATAATTCAAGTCGGGTTGAAAGCTAAAAAAACGATGGAAAAAATACCAACCGTCGCCGGTAGTTTCCCAGTTGCTATTTTCTATCCCTTTGAAAAGCAAACGGGCATCTCCATACAAATAAGTATTTTTGCTCCAAATGTAAAAATCGCGGTAAGGATTGTCTTCCGATTTTTTGGCTTCTACAAACCAGGGATGTTCGTTGGAAGTATGATTAATAGCGATATCGAAAATCACACGTATTCCTCGTCGATGAGCCTTTTGCAAAAAGTCGCCGAAAAGATTTTCTTGTTCTGTTTTTTCAAAATTTCTTGGCAATCCGAGCAAACCGGCTCGAATACGATCGTAGTTGCGAATGTCGAAACCGGCATCACGCATAGGCGAATCAAGTATTGGTAACAGCCATAAGCAATTAATACCTAAGTCTTCGAGATAATCAAGTTTTTGGGTTAAACCCGAAAAATCTTTGTTAAACAAGTCAACATAAAGCGAGTATATAACAGCATCTTTGTACCAATCGTGTATTTCGTTTCGATTGTTGCTATCGTATTTTTCCGTCGACGATAAAAATTCATCTAACTTATTAAAACCTACCGATGGATACAATTCTTGCCATAAGCAGTATAACGATTCTTTTTTAACCATTCTTCGGGGATTTTATACAGCAAAAATAGAAAAATCGGCAATCGTGAATGCTACTTTAAAGAAACTGTTGGCATTTGTAAAACTATTTATCGCCGGAATTTTTTTTATCTGTTATTACAAACGTTTGCAGAGAGTGGATTTTTAATATATCAACACAATTCTAACAAAAGTTTATTGAATTTCGAACTGTTATCATATTTATCGAACTTGTGCTTTAAAAATATTTATTTTTGACACATAAATTTATTTTTTAAATCCTATGAAAATCAAAATACTTTTACTTTCTTTTATCATTACTTTATGTGGTGGCTTTTTGTACGGCCAAAAAATCAAAGTTGAACGCGTTGATCCACCTTCGTGGTGGATAGATATGCATAACAGCCATCTGCAACTTCTTGTGTATGGAAACGGTATTTCCGAAACCCGTCCCGTTATTGATTATCATGGAGTTACTATAAAAGAAATCATCTATGTTAAAAGTCCTAACTATTTGTTTCTCAACTTGAATATTGCTCCCTATACAAAAGCGGGAACCTTTGTCATTGTGTTCTACAAGGGCCGAAAAAAAATGGCAACTTATAACTATACGTTAGATAAGCGTAACCATATCCCGGCATTGCATAAGGGATTCGACAGTTCCGACATTATTTATCTGTTGATGCCGGACCGATTTGCCAATGGTGATACCACCAACGATAACATGCCCGGTATGCTCGAAAAAATAAATCGCGGCGACCCCAACGGTCGGCATGGTGGCGATATAAAAGGAATAGAAGAGCATTTAAGCTATTTAAAACGTCTCGGTGTTACCGCCATATGGAGTACTCCATTGATGGAAAATAATATGCCGCAGTATTCGTATCATGGTTATGCTATGACAGACTATTATAAAATAGATCCCCGTTTTGGTACTAACGACGACTATCGTCGATTGGTTGCGGAGGCACATGCCAAAGGGCTAAAAATTATTCAAGACATGGTATTTAATCATTGTGGTACCAATTATTTTTGGAAAAATGATTTACCCACCAGTGATTGGTACAATACTTGGCCCGAGTTTACCCGTTCAAATTATCACGGTGGTGTGGTTTCCGATCCTCATGCTTCGGGTTACGACTACCGGCATATGGTAAGAGGCTGGTTCGACCGTAGTATGGCCGACATGAATCAAGACAATCCGCTGGTGGCAAATTATTTGATACAGAATAGTATATGGTGGATTGAGTATGCTGGTATTGACGGTATTCGTCAAGACACTTATCCTTATCCTTACAAAGATTTTATGGCAAAATGGATGCAACGCATTTTGGAAGAATACCCCGATTTTAATGTTGTTGGAGAAGCGTGGTTTTCGTATCCGGCGGCTGTAGCTTACTGGCTCGAAAACGATCGTAATCAGGATGGATATCATTCGCATCTTACCAATGTGTTCGATTTTCCGCTGATGTTTGCTATCAACAAAGCCTTTAACGAACCTGACAATTGGGAAAACGGTGTAATAAAGTTGTATGAAGTGTTGTCGCAAGATTTTGTATATAGCAACCCGATGAATCTTGTTGTTTTTGCCGATAATCACGACAAAGACCGTTTGTTTTATGATTTGCGAAAAAACCTGAATAAATGGAAAATGGCTATGGCTTTTTTGATGACTACAAGAGGTATCCCACAGATTTATTATGGTACGGAAATTTTAATGGCCGGAAACAAAAGCAAGAGCGATGGTAATGTTCGCAAAGATTTTCCCGGAGGTTGGCCAGGAGATACACGCAATGCTTTTGAGGCTCAGGGTCGTACCCCTGAACAAAACGATGCTTTCAACTTTTTACAACGTTTGATGCACTGGCGTCAGGGCAACAAGGCTGTTCAATACGGAAGCCTTACCCATTATATAGTTGAAAATGGAGTTTATGTTTATTTCAGAAAATATGCCGGACAAACGGTAATGGTGTTACTCAACAATAACGACAAAGCTGTTGATGTTGACCTGAAACGTTTTGCTAACGACCTAAAAGGCTATACCAAAGCACGTAGTGTGATAACACATAGAAGTTGGAACGAACCGAATAATATAAATATTCCAGCCAAATCACCACTTATTATTGAGCTTTATTAGAAGCAAAATAAATAGGCTCAGTTAAAAATTATGTCATTAAAAATTAGCATGGTAAATTTGTTCCACTTTTTTGCTTAGAATGTTACAACCATCGGCTTTTTTACTTTAACCACGTATTTACGAATATTTTTCTTGTTTTTTATTGTAGTCAATAACCGGTTATGTTTTTTCTTTATATTGTTTTAACCGGTTGAAAATTTGGTCGGGGTTTAGATCGTAAGGTCTTGTGTTTCCTTTTTTCCCTCTTGCCGAAATTCGCTTGATAGCTTCTAACGTCGATATTTTTATTTCTAAATGCGATGAAACCGATAGGCTTTCTCTTTCGAGTAAGCCATCAAGGATACTCCTACAACTGTTGGTGGGAAACCTTTAAAAATGAAACCTTTGGTTTCGGGGTTATGTTTTATTTCTCTTTCTATCAGTTGAATGGGAATATCACAGGAAACAATCCCCCCTATCCATACATGGTTTGGCTATGTTACCGATTTCGGTGCCGTTAGCAATTTCGTGTCGCATTAATTTTATTGTAGAAATATAAGCCAGGCCAAACTTCTTAGTTAATAGGTCGCCCATTACTCCTTTTCCCAATTGGGGTTTGTGAAGCAACACGATATTGGTTCTTACTTCCTCTTTGGTTTTTTTCGATGATATCAACGATTTTTTGAAAAATACAATCAATTTTTCCAACACCGTTTACCGTAAAGTATTTGCTTTTTCCAGCATAAAAATTGGCTACCGGTTTGGTTTTGTTCTCGTATTCTTCTAATCTCACTTTAATCACATCAAGGGCATCGTCGACGCGTCCTGATGTTTTGGCACGCAACAGTAGTCGGTTGATAAGCTCTTTTTTAGGAACCTCAAGGTTAATCATAGCGTTAAGTGAGGTGTCAAGTTTAAGCATTAATCCGTCAAGGATGTAAGCTTGTTCTACTGTCCGTGGAAAACCGTCGAACAAAATACCTTTTGAATTGGGATTTGTAGTGATTTTTTTTTCAATAATTTGAACAATCAGCTCGTCGTCAACCAATTCGCCCGACTCAATAATTAACTTTGCTTTCTTCCCCAAGTCAGAGCCTTCCGCAATTTCGGTGCGCAACATATCACCCGTTGAAATATAGGTGAGGTTGTATTTTTCTAATAATTTTTTCGACTGTGTTCCTTTTCCAGCCCCTGGCGGGCCAAACAATGCAATGTTTAACATAATGCTGTAATTTTATTCGTCCGTAATTTTATATATTTCAGGCAGATTGCGTGCCCGTCTGTCGTAGTCAAGACCGTAACCAACAATAAAACTATTTGGAATTTTTTTTCCGATATAATCAATGCAAAACGATTTTTTGAAAGCAGCAGGTTTAAAGAATAAAGTGGAAATTTTTACCTCTTCGGCTCCCATATCTTTAAGTTGTTCTAAAACCCGTTCCATAGTCAAACCCGTGTCGATAATATCTTCAATAATAATAATACTTTTACCTTTAACGTTTTCGTCGAAACCAATCAATTCGCGTACAGTTTCTGCGGATTGTGTTCCCACATATGAAGCCAGTTTGACAAACGAAACTTCGCATTCGAGCTTTATCTTTTTCAACAAATCGGCGGCAACCATAAACGAACCGTTCAAAATCACAAGAAACAGTGGTACTCTCCCTTTAAAATCAAGGTTGATTTTACCGGCCATATGCTGTAACATATTGTCAATCTCCTTACTGTCAATAAAAGGTTCGAAATACTTATCGTGTACTTTAATTTTTGTCATCCGAATAAAATTATGTAAATGAAACCACAAAGATAAAAATTCACTTTTATTTGAAAACTATCGTATGATCTTTTTTCAAATGATGGTTTGTTTATGTTTCTACCATAGAAAATTCACTATTTCGTTAGGATAATAGAGGGGTTTGATAGGAGAAATCCCTCATTTGGATAAACAACAAAACAACTTTTTTCATATTCAATATTTTCCGATAGTATCAAGTGCTGTGCGATATTGTTTCACGAGTGCATCGAAAGCCTGAAGATTTTTTTTTGTTATGGGGCGTGCAGGCGACGACTTTACCTTTAGCGGGTCAATAGCTTTCCCGTTTTTAAAGAAGCGAAAATCAAGATGTGGGCCTGTTGCTAATCCCGTATGACCAACGTAGCCTATTAATTGCCCCTGTTTGATGTGCAAACCCATTTTCATTCCTTTGACATAAGCTTTCAAGTGTGCATATTGAGTAGTGTAGGTGCCATTATGTTTTATTTTTATATAACGGCCCGCACCCCATTTTTGGAAACCCATTTTAATAATAATGCCATCGCCAATAGAATGTACGGGTGTTCCTTCGGCAGCCGCATAATCCACACCGTGGTGAGGTCGTCTGATTTTTAAGATGGGATGGTAACGGCTATTGCTAAACCTTGAGCTGATACGCCGGAATCGCAATGGAGCTTTCAGAAATGTGCGCTCCAAACTGTTGCCTTTTTCGTCGAAATAATCGCCCCTGCCTTTTTGTTCAAAATAAAAAGCATAATAATCGTGATTTCTATGATGGAAAAGTGCCACATTAATCTTTCCAAAACCGACATATTTTCCGTCAACAAACAATTTTGAATACAATATTTTGTAGTGATCGCCCTTCTGCAAGTCGAAAAAGTCGATTGTCCATGCATAAATTTCAGACAATTTATTAGCGAGATTGGGATCGTTACCTTTGTCAACAAATGCATTCCACAACGAACTTTCAATGGTTCCGGTGGAACTGCCAATTTTGGTTACAATTACTTTTTTTCCCCGCATAGCGCAAATTGTATCATTTAAATGACAAACTACATAACGCGAAGGCGATAATTCGTACACAAAATAAAGTGGCCTCTTGGCCGAATCATTGGTGGTTATCACTGTATAATTGTTTCCTGTCCTGATTTTTCTTAGATCGAATGTGTCTCTCGTGTGTTTTGCAAGGTAATCAATGGTGGCATAGTCAACACCGAATTTTAAAAGAATATCGGCAAGAAACTCGTTCTTTTTCACGATTCCCTTGACAACACGAAGGCTATCAATGTTAATACCATATATTATTTTCGATACGGGAATATCTGTTTGGTGAGATAATGTATCACTTTGTCCGGTAATTTTCCGGTTTTGAATGAAATTGTTACACGAAAAAAATAGTTGGGAAGTTACTAACAGAAGGCCAATGATAAAATTTGTTTTCTTATTCGACATAATCTATTTTTACATAAAAATGGACGAAAATACATCTTTTATACAAAGTAACATCCATTGTAAGCCAATCAAAATGAGATAATATTTTAATCTGTCGGACTGAACGAGGATGCGAGGGGGTAATTTTATTTTGAGTTATATAGAAATTGGCTTTTTTTTTAAAAAATACATATAAATAGTGTTTGTAAGGTGGATTGCAATATCTATTTGAAAATGTATAAATTTATCCTGCTTATAGAATAAATTGCAGTAAATAATCCGCCTTCTTAGTGGGTGGCTTCGATTTGCCCCCATGAGTGACTTTTGAACATTTTCTATTTTTTTTGAATATCAAGCCAAGTGATTAACGATTTTAGAATTGTGAAGTTGTAATTTGCTTCTTAAATAGTGATTCGTTAATTGATATTCATCATTCAACTTATTTCAACAAACAAAAAGCTATAGTCAAAAAAATATTACCACCGTCAAAGGACATGGCGTTTCAAGTTACAATAAAAATATCTCACAACACATCTTTCATCTCTCCAAACAAATCGAAAAAATCGGCTTGGGTAATACGGACGGAGTAGAAATTTCCAACTTGTAAAGTTTGAGACGATACGGGGATAAGAATTTCCTGATCGACTTCGGGAGAATCGAATTCGCTACGTCCCACATAGAAGTCGCCTTCTTTTTTATCTATCAAAACTTTAAAAGTTTCGCCTACTTTCTTGCTGTTTATTTCCAAAGAAATATTTTGTTGCAAGTCCATAAGCTTTTCCATACGATCGTGTTTTACTTGTTGCGGAATATCGTTGGTAAGGGTAAAAGCGGAAGTGCCTTCTTCGGGTGAGTATGTAAACACGCCAAGACGGTCGAAACGGCTTTGTTTTACAAAAGCATACAATTCATCGAACATTTCACCTGTTTCGCCCGGATAGCCTACAATAAGAGTAGTACGAAATGCAATGCCAGGCACTTGTTGACGTACGGTTTTTACAAAATCGCGGGTTTTTTCGCCGTTAAGACCACGTTTCATCGAATCGAGCAAACGGCTGTTGATGTGTTGTAGCGGAACGTCGAGATAATTGCAAACTTTCGGGTTGTCGGCAATCGTAAGTAGCAATTCTGTAGGGAAGCCGGCCGGATAAGCATAATGCAGCCGTATCCATTCTATGCCATCAATATGCGAAAGTTGTTCGACAAGCTGTGGTAAGCGTCGTTTACCATAAAGATCAAGGCCATAGTAAGTGAGATCTTGTGCAATAAGTATCAACTCTTTCACCCCTTGTGAAGCAAGAAAATGGGCTTCGTTTAGCAAAGATTCGATGCTACGCGAAATATGTTTTCCGCGAATAAGCGGGATGGCACAAAATGAGCAATGCCGGTTGCAACCTTCCGAAATTTTCAAATAAGCATAATGCTTGGGGGTGGTTAAGTGGCGTTCACCCACAAGTTCTTTCTTATAGTCGATGTTGAGGCTTTTTAAAATTTCGGGTAATTCATTGACTCCGTAAAATCCGTCAACTTCGTTTATCTCGTTTTTAAGATCCATTTTATAGCGTTGTGAGAGACAGCCGCTTACGATTACTTTTTTTACTTCGCCACGTTTTTTAGCTTCTACCGCCGACAATATGGTGTTGATCGATTCTTCTTTAGCATTGTTGATAAATCCACAAGTGTTTATCACTACAATATCCGTGGCTTCGTTAGAGTCGGCAAACACATCGTAACGTTTTTCGACCTGACGCATAAACACTTCCGAATCCACAAGATTTTTCGAGCAGCCGAGTGTTATAATATTGATACGTTGCTTTTTGCGAGTCACAGAAGTTTTTTTATCGGAATAGACTATCGACAAATTCCTGACGATTAAAAACTTGTAAGTCTTCTACTTTTTCGCCAACGCCGATATATTTTACGGGAATTTTAAACGTATCGGAAATGCCGATAACTACGCCACCCTTGGCCGTGCCGTCGAGTTTGGTAAGCGCTATGGCGTTAACTTCGGTAGCAGCAATGAACTGTTTGGCTTGTTCAATGGCATTTTGGCCTGTAGAAGCATCAAGAACAAGCAAAACTTCGTGAGGAGCATCGGGTAAAAGCTTGTGCATCACACGCTTTATTTTCGACAACTCGTTCATCAGATTTATTTTGTTGTGCAGTCTGCCCGCGGTGTCGATAATAGCTACATCGGTGTTTTGTGCCATAGCCGATTTCACCGTATCGAAAGCTATTGAGGCAGGGTCGGCGCCCATACCCTGACTTACTATTGGCACTTTCACCCGTTCAGACCAAATGGTAAGTTGGTCAACGGCAGCGGCTCTGAAAGTATCGGCAGCACCCAAAATCACAGACTTGTTCACCCGTTTGAAATTATATGCCAGTTTGCCAATGGTAGTGGTTTTGCCTACACCGTTAACACCGACTACAAGAATTACAAAAGGCTTTTTCCCTGCCGGTAAACTAAAATCGTTTCCATCGCTGCTATTATTTTCCTGCAATAGTTTTATAATTTCTTCTTTTAGCAAGCCATTGAGTTCGGCAGTACCGAAGTATTTATCGCGGGAAACTCTTTCTTCGATGCGTGCGATTATTTTCAAAGTGGTGTTAACACCCACATCCGAAGTTACCAAAACTTCTTCGAGATTGTCGAGCACTTCGTCGTCGACCTTTGACTTGCCGGCAACGGCTTTAGTAAGTTTTAAAAAAACACTTTGGCGCGTTTTCTCAAGCCCTTTATTGAGTTCTTCTTTTTGTTCTTTATTGGAGAATAAGGAAAAAATACCCATATTTTTTTGTATAAATACTTTGATATTATAAAATAAAAAGAGCTTTTACCATACAGGAAAAAGCCCTTCGCATAAACTGATAGAGTAAAGTTATCCCTTATTTCTTAGCGAAAAATTCTTTAACCCGATCGGTAGAGATAATTTCCTCCTTAAAAGAGTAAGCCCCCGATTTGGGCGACTTCATCATTTTTATCACTTTTGTGAAATCTTTTCCTGCACTTTGTAATGTTGCAACTACTTTTTTAGCCATGGTTCAAATTATTTAATTTCTCTGTGAATAGTCATTCGCTTGAGGGTGGAATTGTATTTTTTCAATTCCAACCTTCCGGGTGTGTTTTTCTTATTTTTGGTAGTAATATACCTTGAGGTTCCCGGTTTGCCACTTTTTTTGTGTTCGGTGCACTCCAGAATAACCTGTACCCTCGCTTCTTTGTTCTTCTTAGCCATTCTATTTTACTTTTAAATTTTTTGGACGGCAAAAATACAAACTTAATCAATAATTTCCTAATGAAGTTTATTTTTTTCTCTTCTGTAAACTAATATAAAAACTTATGGGTAATTTAATAGTTTGCCCGAATGCCAAAGTTCTTTTTTATTATGGCGGCGGACGGGCTTTCCGTTATAGTCCTCACGCAAAAGTTGTTTCGGCTTTTGCGGCTGCAGTGGCTTCCTACCGTCAGCCCTGCCTCTGCAAGCCTCAATCAACTTTCGTGTTGCGGGCTGCCACTCCAATCCCTGCCGCAAAAAATTATCGCCGATTATTCTAATGTAATAACAAAAACTATTTTAAAAAAAGAAACTTTAATAAGCGTAAACATCAGTGTAATAATACTTTAAAAAATTGATAAAACAGCAATGTAATCATATTGTAACATTTTATCAGATGATAATATTATTTAATGATGCTAATTTACCCGCAAATTCTCATTACAAATTCTTCAAGTGGGCCGTAACTGCCGGCGCTGGAGGTATCCACACCTTTGTTTTTCAAATCAAGTATTTTTATCATACCTATAATATGATGTAAAGCGGACGTTGAAAAGTTTTGTGCCGACATACTATAATCGGTTAAAAAGTAAGGTGAAACGCCTACAACCGAAGCCAACTTATATTTATCAAGCTTGCTGTTTTTTTGGTAAAGCAGTACCTTAACGAAAAAAGAATACAGTAAAGGCGCCACCATCACCATCGGGTTTTGTTTTGGATTGGCTTTAAAATAACGTACAATTCGCAGAGCTTTGTAAGCATCACGAAACCCCAGCGCTTTTTGTAATTCAAAAATATTGAATTCTTTGCTAATGCCTATATGTTGCTCTACATGATCTTCAGTAATAACTTCGCCGTGTTTCAATATTATTCCAAGCTTTTCCAATTCGTTATTGATACGACTCAAATCTGTGCCAAGATGTTCGGCAAGCAAAATATCGGCTTTGGGAGTGATACGGTAACCAAGGTGTTTCACCCAATTGTCAATCCATCCTGGAATTTTATTTTCATACAACTTTGCCGACTCAAACATTACAAAATCGTTATTTTTGGTAAGAATCTTATAAAAGGTTTTCCGCTTGTCGATCTTTTTGTACTTATAACCAATCACTAAAATTGTTGAAGGTGTGGGCGATTTAAAGTAGGCTTCCAGATTCTCTATTTTCATCAAATCCTGTGCTTCTTTTACTATAATCAACTGATAATCACCCATCATTGGAAACCCACGTGCAAGGTCGATGATGTTTTGTGTATTTACATCACGACCGTAAAGTACGTGCCGTCCAAATGCAGCATTTGCTTCGTCAAGAATGTTATCTTCCATATAGGCAATAAGCCTGTCAATAAAAAAAGGTTCTTCACCATACAGAAAATATATTGGATGAAAAATTTTCTTTTTCAGTTCGTTGAGAATAAGGTTGTATTCCACAATTTTAAAATCTCAGGTGTTTAACAGTTAATCCTTTGTTAATCAATTGCTCGAGCGATTTAATGCCAATCTTCACTTGTTCTGAGACAAACTTTTCGTTAACGGATATATCACTTTCCGAGGTTTTCACTCCTTCGGGAATCATAGGTTGGTCGGTAACGAGTAGCAATGCACCGGTTGGAATTTTGTTGGCGAAACCCACCATAAAAATTGTAGCCGTTTCCATGTCGATAGCCATACTACGTGTTTTTTTTAACAATTTCTTAAATTTTTCGTCGTGTTCCCAAACTCTTCGGTTAGTAGTATAAACAGTACCTGTCCAATAGTCGCGAGACATATCACGAATAGTAGTAGAAATGGCTTTTTGCAGACTAAATGCAGGGAGGGCCGGAACTTTGCCGGGGAAATAATCGTTTGAAGTCCCTTCACCTCTAATAGCCGCTATAGGAAGAATCAAATCACCTACATTGTTTTTCTTCTTCAAACCTCCACATTTCCCAATAAACAATGCGGCTTTGGGGCGTATAGCACTAAGCAAATCCATAATGGTAGCTGCATTAGGGCTACCTATACCAAAGTTTATCATAGTGATATCGTGCGCGGTGGCTGCCTGCATCGGACGACCTTTGCCTCTGATTTCAACATTGTTCCATTTGGCAAAAAGTTCCATATATTGATTGAAATTAGTCAATAAAATATATTGCCCAAATTCCGCTATGGACATTCCCGTATATCGCGATAACCAGTCTAAAACAATATCTTTTTTGTACTTCATAGGCCAATTTTCGTGCAAATTTAAGGATTATTCTAACTCGTGATTGTTGGAAAACTTCAATTTATTCGCTACACTCAATTTGAATACTAATCATCTATCCTAATAAACTATTAGTATCCAATGCTTTGCAAGTCTCGAAACAGACGTTTTATGATTGGATACTATGAGTCCAGTCTAATGAGATGCGATTTTGATTTCCGCCGTTTTTAACCCCTGATCCCCTAAACGGGAAGTGACATAAAATCTGTGCTCCATTCAGGGAAGGTGTAAAGACTGATTTTTCTTTCATTGTGAAAAACCACGTCCTTTAGGCTTAGTAATGTTCTTTTGGCTATGCCTTTCTGTTTGTGGAGATAAAGTGTATGATGGATATCAATTAACAAAGAATGAATTTAGAAGTTGCTTAAGTATAAATAAATATGATTTAGAAGAACGATTGATTGATTTTTCAGTTGTAATAATTGAAATTGTAGATGAAAAGACTATTTCAAAAGCAAGGAATTGCAAAGGATATTTTAATAAATTTTTCTTGAAATACTGATTACAAAGAATACTTTGAAGCAATTCAGCGTGATTTATCTGATAATGCTACATTGCTATTTTCCGAAAACGATGCATATTTGTTTTCTGGTAACAACGGTTTACAAAGAAGATGAACGATAAAATAAAAGATACAACTTTAAAAAGAATTTAAACAAGAAGTTGCGGCACGTGCCATACACGTACACGTCAGTGTGCCACGATGCTATGCTAATCCATTAGGTGTAAATCCTACCATGGCAATTGACTGTTCACCCTGAAGAAAAGCGAACAGATAACTCCGTGAGGAGGATGCTGAAGCTTCGTTCTTTCAAATAATCAAGCCCTGCCTGCGGCAGGCAGGCGTACGCTAGCGTGAACCCATATTAGCTTCGAGATGTGTATCAGTTAGAATTGGGGAGAGTTTTGAGGGTCTCGAACCCTGCCATGCTGAAAGGATAAACAGTCGTAAGAATTTCAGTAAACTACCGGAGTCATAG